>CAYNBE010000155.1:0-9006 GCA_964395045.1 uncultured Prolixibacteraceae bacterium
AACTTTTGATTCTTGATAAAAAATCCGATTGCAAGCGAAGTGGCCAGTATTCCCAATACCCAGGGAAGGTTATTTTCCTTTTTTGAACATGTACCGCCGCATTTTTCGGTAGTTGAGGATGCAGTGTCCTCAAAAACTTTGAATTCATCTTCGCTTCCTGCATCCTCCTTTTCAGCAAACGGCTTAAATTCATCATCCGGGATTCCGGTAGTTAAACCCGCAGCCGGTCTATCAGGGGTTCCGTCCGATACGACAATTGAAGTGTCCCGTGCTATAATCTTGCCCTGGAATATCCAAATCAGGCTGAAAAGAACAATGAAGTATCTCATAAACGTAACAAAAAATATGATTTACCGGTTTCCTGCCAGTCTGATGGTTCCCATACCCCCGTCTTTTTCGCATTTTCGCACTGCGTTTAACAAAGCCGATCCGTTCATGCTTTCATCGATACGGATTTTCAGTTTTCTTTCAAAAACTCCGGAGGATACTTCGGTCCATTTCGTTGCCCCCAAAATTTTCAATCCTTCGGATGTAAACCTTGTGCTTTCGATTCCTTCCGGACAATTCCTGTGTGTCAGGTGGACAACTACCTTTATGACGAGTTCATCGCCCGGACTGTATTTGCTCCGGATATTGTCAATAATTTCCATTTCGATATCACATGCCCTTGCTGCCATTATCCCTGAGGTCAGGAATAACCCTGTCATAAACAGTACAATTAAAAAATACCTGGTTTTCATAGCTAAAATTTAAAGTGAACAGATTTTTATTATTAAGACACATCTCAATGAATTTCCTTGCGGTCAGAATAAAATTTATTCGCAGATACTGCAAATATCCAAATTTTCCGGATTATCAGCCATCGGGTCAAAACAGTTGCAAGATAAGCCGGGATGCAGGCCGGTAATATGAGACCCATCTGGTTATCCTGAAAAACCAAGTTTAAATTTAACGCTTTTGGCTCGTTAATTTATTCTGATGCACGGCACAAGACAAATAAGTTAATTCTTTTTAATTTTGCCGTTCAATGCAAAAGACAGACATATTCTGGCTTTACCATTCCGGTACAACATGGACAAGACAAAAGCAGGATATTCCGAAGGGATCGTTTCGATTATTGTAAACACGGTTTTATTTGCTATAAAAATGTGGGCCGGGATTGTTACAGGCTCCATTGCAATCTCTGCTGATGCATGGCATACCCTTTCCGATTCGCTCAGCTCGGTGGTGGTTTTGATTGGTGTGAAATTGTCGTCAAAAAAACCGGATGATCAACACCCCTTTGGGCATGGAAGATGGGAACAGATTGCCGCTTTGATCATTGCGTTTATCCTTGCAGTAATTGCCTGGGACTTTCTGAAAGACTCAATCATAAAATTCAAGGTGAAGGGCACTGCCGATTTCGGGACACTGGCCATTGTGGTTACCATCATCTCGATTGTGGTGAAGGAAGCTTTGTCGCAATATGCATTTTACATTGGCCGTAGGACAGGGAATGCCACCGTGAAGGCTGACGGATGGCATCACCGGAGCGACGCTCTTTCCTCGGTTGTTGTATTGATTGGGATTTTCTTTGCCGGAACATTCTGGTGGATTGACAGTGTCCTGGGGATTGCTGTCTCCATGATGTTGTTTTATGCTACTTACCAGATTGCCAAAGAGGCAATCAACACACTGCTCGGGGAAAAGCCGGATCAGGATTTGATTGATAAAATCACAGGAATTATTGAGACGGATTATGAATCAAAAATATACCCTCACCATTTCCATATTCATAATTATGTGGAACATAAAGAGTTAACATTTCACATCAAGCTCGAAAACAATATGAGCGTTATGGCAGGGCATACGATTGCAACCGATATCGAAAATAAAATATTCGCCCGGTTTGGGATCATTGCAACCGTTCATATTGAACCGGTGAATATGAAGCCATGAACCGAACGGGATGTTTCGTAAGTGATTTGGGCTGACTGATTTAGTTGCCTTTTTCCCGGTATTTCAATGTATAATAAGATTTGACCATCTTCCCGAAAATCTTCTCCTTCCTTCTTTTTTCTGCTGCTGTTGTTTCAAAATGTTCTTTTTCGCGAAGCAGTTTACGGTAGTTTTCATACGTGTCGCTGTCGATCTCTCCTGTTTCCAATGCTCCAAGAACCGAACAACCCGTCTCATTTGTATGTGTGCAGTCAATGTACCTGCAACTTTTTGCCAAAATGGATATTTTATCGAATGTGATTTCCAGTCCGTTCTCTGTGTCGGCTATTCCGATCTCCCTCATACCCGGATTGTCAATCAGGAATGCTCCTCCCGGGAGAAGTACCAGTTCCCTGTGGCTTGTAACATGCTTCCCTTTGTGAGTGCTTCCACTGACAGAATCTGTTTTCATGATAGCTTTCCCCGACAGGTTGTTCATTAAAGTAGATTTACCGACTCCTGAAGAACCGAGCATGCAATAGGTTTTCCCTTCCCGGATGATTTTCTTCAGATCTTTTATCCCGTCTTCAGATTGGCTGCTGACTGCCAATACCGGGATATTCCCAATCCGCTGAAAAATACTTTCACGCATTTCAATAATCGTCCCTTCTTCAACCAGGTCGGCTTTGCTGAGCAGGATGACAGGTTCGATGTGCGATGAATGGCATATGGTCAGGTATCTTTCAATCCTGTTGAGATTAAAATCTCGGTCTGCTGAAGCCATAATGAACGCAGTGTCAACATTGGCTGCAATTACCTGTATGTCAGTCTTTTTGCCCGCAGCCTGCCTTTTAATCAGCGAGGATCGTGGAAACACACTGTGGATGATTGCAAAATTGTGTTCATAGGTTATCAGGCCAACCCAGTCGCCAACCGCTGGAAAATCTTCGCGGTTTTTTGCAGTAAAACGCAGATTCCCCGTGATCTCGGCTTCATATTCTTTTGCGCCGGTCCTGACAATATACCGCTCTTTGTGTTCTGCAACAACCCTCCCTTTTACAAAACCTTCCGGATTCTGATTTTGCCGGGATATCACAGGGTTTTCAAAGTTTTCTGTTGCTTCCTGATCCATTCTTCTGTATTCCTCCTCAGAAAAATCCTTATTTCTCAACCATTAGAAGACCTTGTTTCTTCCAGAAACCAGTCAGATTTCCCCATCGGACAATCACTCTTTTTGCCTCGTTGGTTTTCCACTCTTTCTCAATATCGTGGTGGCAACTGATACCTGAACCTTTCCGGTTGTGATGGCAAAACCGGCATTCAAGGGGTTGCAAACCTGTTCCGAACAATTCGCAGAGCCCTCCCTGATAAAAGGTACATCCGTTCACCGAAAAACCCTGGATGGCGTAATTCACTTCGTTTCCCCTGAAAGCCGGGGACAAAACCCCGAAATCCCGTTCAGGAGAAATTTCGAGCATCATCCGGGATGCCAATCCTGCTTCCATTGCATATGCAGCCTCAGCAAGAGTCCACCACCCCGGGCGCTGGCAATAGCTTCGGCATATCTCACATGAACAGGGTTCCGATGGCGGATATTTCTTTTTCAGGTTCACAGATAATGTGTCGTTACGATTTGTTCAATCACTTCAGAACGTCCGGGCATATCTTCATACTGCCAGGAACCGGATGAGCAGGTTGACCGGGTATAAAGATACAGGTTATTTGACTTTCATTCTGGCAGTCAGGTCTGTTTTTTGAGTTTCCGTTAAAGGATTTGTCTGGTTTGAATTCACATATATTCGCGATTTCTTATGAAAGCACCCCTGCCAGGTATTTCCCGGTATAAGATGCTTCGCATTTTACAAGATCTTCAGGAATCCCTTCAAATAATACTTCGCCTCCGTTCTTCCCACCCTCCGGGCCCATGTCGATGATCCAGTCGGCACAACGGATAATGTCGAGGTTGTGCTCAATGATGACAACCGTATTGTTCCCTGCCACCAGTGATCTGACAATCCGGTGGAAATTCTCAATATCCGACATGTGCAACCCCGTTGTGGGTTCATCCATAATGTAAATATTGCTTTCCTTGTTTAGCTCAGTGGCAATCTTCAGCCTTTGAGACTCTCCTCCCGAAAGGGTGCTCAATGATTGCCCCAATTTCAGGTATCCCAGCCCCACCTCCTGCAAAATGTGCAAATGTTTTCTGATTGCCTGCGGTTTAAAAAAGCTGTATGCCTGATTGACTGTCATGTCAAGAACATCGGCAATGCTTTTATCCTGGTATTTCAACTGAAGTACACCGGACTGATAACGCCCTCCGTTGCATTCGTCGCAGATGGTTTTCACCGAATCGAGGAAATGCAGCTCGAATGTGAGAACTCCCTGTCCCTTGCATTTCGGGCAGGCGCCTTTCGAATTGAAGCTGAATAGTGACGGATCGGTACCGGTCGCTTCGGCAAACTCCTTCCGGATGGAGTCAAAAACTCCGGTGAAGGTAGCTGGATTGGCCCTGGATGATTTCCCGACCGGTGACTGGTCAATTACGATGGCTTCGGGATGTTCTTTGGCGAAACAACCGTGAATCAGGCTGCTTTTTCCGCTTCCGGCAACACCGGTTACACAGGTCAGCACCCCTTTCGGGATTTTTACCGTTACGTTCTTCAGATTGTTGATCGAAGCATTCCTGATTTCAAAAAATGAATCGGCACTTTTCCGGTGTAAAACCGGATGATTTTCCCTGTAAAGATATTTTCCGGTCAGACTCCCGGCATTCCTGAGACCGGAAGGAATACCGGAATATACAATCGTACCTCCCGATTTTCCGGCCCCCGGTCCGATGTCGATGATCCATTCGGCAGCAGTGATGACTCCGGGATCGTGTTCCACCACATATACGCTGTTGCCTTTGTCACGTAACCTGTACAGGATGTTCAGCAAATTGACAGTATCCCTCGGATGAAGTCCGATTGTAGGCTCATCCAGGATGTAAAGCAAATCCGACAGGTTGCAATCCATTTGCCTTGACATTTTAACACGCTGTGATTCTCCCCCCGATAGGGTGCTGACTGCCCGGTCGAGCGAAAGATATCCGACGCCCGTTTCAATCAGTTGATGTGCCAGAAACCTGGCCTTCCGCAATACCGGTTTCGAAATCTCGTCATCGAAACTATTCAGAAATGGAAGCACATCTGAAATTTCCAATGCACATACATCAGCGATGGTCAAGTCTTGTAGCCTTACCGAGCGGGCTCTTTCATTGATGCGGGATCCTCCGCAGCATTCACACGTTTTGTATTGAAAGTATCTGGTGTAGGCATTTTTTTCATCTTCTTCCGTTTCATCATCGGCCCTGATGGTGACAGCTTTCTCCAGTTTCCGGGCAATGCCTTCAAAATTGCGTTTATACGATAGCTTCGCCTTTGAATCCTCAACAGGGACTGGTTCGGAGTACAACAACATGTTCAGTTCCTTTTCCGAAAAAAATTTCAGCGGCTTATCGTTGTCGACCACCTTCATCCTGATCAGCTCATTCCAAAGAAATCCGCCGGGTTTGTAATGAGGATGGGTGATGGCCCCTTCATTCAGAGATTTATCCATATCAAGGAAAATGTCGAGATCGACCCTGATCTTTTTCCCCAAACCATGGCAGTCGGGGCACATTCCCTCAGGATGATTGAATGAAAAGAAAAACGAAGGGCCTATCCAGGGTTTTCCCAGCCTGGAGAAAAGCAGCCTCAAATAAGTGTTGATTTCAGTAGCCGTCCCGACCGTGCTCCGGAGATTCCTGCCCATTCGTTTTTGGTCAATAACAATGGCTGTTGAAAGGTTCAGAATGTCGTCAACGTCCGGACGTGAGAGCTTGGGCATCCGGGTGCGGGCAAACGTGCTGAACGTTTCAATCAGCTGCCTCTGGGCTTCGGTATAGATGGTGTCGAAGAGCAGGGATGATTTTCCCGATCCGGACACACCTGTAAAAACAACAAATTTATGTTTGGGAATCTCAATGTCGATGTTTTTGAGATTGTGAGCATGGGCATTCTGAACGATAATTACTTCCTTTTGCATATCAATTATTTTTTGAACTGGTTCTGTTTTTCCGGTATGGCTGTGATGATTGTTCAATTTCCTTTTCGGAGAGGTTCCTAACCGGCCGGTAAAAACCCTGCGACATCACTTTTTCTGATCTGTGATAATTCAGTAAAGCTGCAAAAGTAGAGAGAAAGTCGTTTTGGAAATTGTAAAAAACCGACAAAATTATGGAGAACCCAGTTCGGCCTCCATGTCACATTTGCCATTTATTCTAAAGAACTCACCCGAAGTGTAACATGAGAGCTGCTTAAACTACCTGATGAAATGTAACAAATATAACCCCGGTTTTCCTGCTGGTCGACACATCGGTATACGTGTCACTCAAGCCTGAAAGGATACTCCTGGGTTGAAGTGCGGTTGTATTATCCGGGTGGCAGAAAACAAAAGGGTCGCGGAAATGGAAAATGATCTGCAGGTTGCAGGTAGGGACCACCCTCTCCCGGATATCAGTTTCATTCAAGCAGGATTCCATCACACAGTGATGTTTTATGAAATTTTTTAGAAATCCGGTTGGTTTGATGAATTGAAACAGCATACGAAACTCTTTCTGCAAAAATAAACATTCACATAGAAAGGCATCGGGATATGGATTATAGTATTGCTGATTTTCGCATACCGAAAGGAGAATTCTATCTT
Organism: uncultured Prolixibacteraceae bacterium; assembly: GCA_964395045.1. Classification (GTDB taxonomy): domain Bacteria; phylum Bacteroidota; class Bacteroidia; order Bacteroidales; family Prolixibacteraceae; genus UBA1413. Next base: position 6,646 of record CAYNBE010000155.1, read on the forward strand.
TATTGATGAATTTTACCATCCGGGGAATTATCAAACCAGGCGAAAGCTGGAATTGTCCAAGCACCGATATAGTCACGGCCTGCTTTATCGCATGTTAATTTGTATATTTGCTGATAATGTTATTTTGCTGCTATGATTTTGATGAATGTGTTTGATATTTCCCTGCCATTGACCAATCCCGTCCTGAAATTCCTTGTAATTCTGACAATTATTTTGTTTGCACCAATTCTGCTGAACAAAATTAAAATCCCGCATATTCTTGGGCTGATCATCGCCGGTGCTGTAATCGGGCCTAACGGGATAAACCTGCTTCTGCGCGACAGCAGCATCATCCTATCCGGAACGGCAGGGCTCCTTTATATTATGTTTCTTGCCGGTTTGGAAATCGACCTGGCTGAATTCAGAAAGAACAGCGGCAGAAGCCTCATGTTTGGAATGTTTACCTTTCTGATTCCCATGACCCTCGGTACATTTACCGGTATCTATCTGCTCAGGTTTTCTGTTCCCACATCGGTGCTTCTGGCAAGTATGTTTGCCTCTCACACCCTGATCGCATACCCTGTGCTCAGTAAATTGGGAGTGACAAAAAACCGTGCAGTGAATATTGCCGTTGGAGGGACCATGATCACCGACACTCTTGCCCTTCTTGTCCTGGCTGTCATCGTGGGCATGGCCACGGGGGAGGTTAATGTGGCTTTCTGGGTCAAGCTTTCAGTCTCAATCCTGGTTTTTGGCTTTGTGGTCATGTTTCTGTTTCCGGTCATTGGTCGTTGGTTCCTGAAGCGTTACGAAGACAATGTTTCGCAATATATTTTTGTCCTGGTCATGGTCTTTCTTGGCGCTGTGCTGGCGGAAGCGGCTGGAATTGAGGCAATTATCGGGGCATTTTTAGCCGGACTGGCTTTGAACCGTTTGATTCCTTCCACTTCACCTTTGATGAACAGGATTGAATTTGTGGGAAATGCTGTTTTTATCCCGTTTTTTCTCATCGGTGTTGGGATGCTCGTCGATTACAGGGCGTTTATCTCAGATGTTGAAACAATAACAGTAGCTTTTACCATGACATCGGTTGCAACCTTGTCGAAATTTATTGCTGCCTGGCTTACTCAAAAGAGTTTTAAATTTTCAGTTGATGAACGGAGGCTGATTTTTGGACTGAGCAATGCCCAGGCGGCAGCTACCCTTGCAGCTGTTATGGTCGGATACAACGTAATCATTGGGGAAACTGCATCCGGGGAACCCATCCGGTTGCTGGGCGACAGCATTTTGAACGGAACCATTGTTATGATCCTTGTAACTTGCACTATTGCAACATTTTCAGCCCAGAAAGGCGGTAAAAATATTGCTATGCAGGGGTACGCAACGGTTGAACCGGAGGAACCTTCCGAGACTGAAAGAATTTTGATTCCCATCAGCAATCCTGATTCAATAGATGAATTAATTAACCTCAGCACCCTGATCAAATCGAAAGATAACAGAAACGGACTGTATGCCTTGAATATCATCAGCAACGACACAATGCACTCCAACCTTGAAAAGAATGCGAGAAAAGTACTGGAGAAAGCTTCTGTTGCCGCAGCAGCCACCGACATTCAGCTTAAACAAATCCTGAGGTACGATGTCAATATTGTAAACGGGATCACCGGGATCATTAAGGAGCATAACATCACCGATCTGGTGATGGGTCTGCATGTGAAAAAGGGAATATCCGAATCCTTTCTCGGAAAGCTGACGGAAGGTATTTTATCGAAGAGCAATACAACCACATTTGTTTACAAACCGGCCCAACCCATTTCTACCATTAAAAGGTTTCATGTAGTGATCCCGCCCAATGCCGAAAAGGAAACCGGTTTTCCTTTCTGGCTTTCCAAAATCTGGAATATTCCACGAAACGCCGGCAAAAAGATGGTTTTCTATGCCCATGAAAATACCTTGAACCTGATTAAAAGGCTGGTAGCCAAATATCCCATTGAGGTTGGATTTAAACAGTTCGAAAACTGGAATGATTTTCTGATCATTTCCAGGGAAATTCGTGCCGATGACGGATTGGTAATCGTAATGAGCAGGGAAATGAGGCCTTCATTCCATTCCAATATGGTGAATATTCCGGCCTACTTAAACCAGTATTTTCAGTCAATAAGTATTATTCTGATATATCCAATGCAGATTGGAGTGAACGGCGATGAATACACCGATAAAAACAATCCGTCCTTGAATGAACCTCTTGAAAAACTGGATGAAATTGGAAAGAACCTGGCAAGACTCTTCAGAAGAAAATAAATTTGGTAACTTTTACAAAACTGAAAATATGAAATAGCCATAAGAACTTAAGCCCATACAAAACGGAAATGAATATATGGC
>CAYNBE010000156.1:0-6513 GCA_964395045.1 uncultured Prolixibacteraceae bacterium
GCATGTAACATATAATCATCTCATTTTATGAATTATTATTCATGCTCATTTCATTGTATCACATAAACTTAGCCTTGATTTTTTGATCATTTATGAATTTGATCCAAAATGAACCATCTGCTGCGTGCCGTTGCCTCAAAAATGTGTTGCACTGAGCCCGAACCGGCCGGTGAACGAGGAAAAATAACATGTGAAAATTGTACATTTGCAGTCCGGGGATAGTTACAATGATGGACCAGTCAAAGGAATTAATCAGCAAGCTCACAAAAGCTTTGTTTTGGGACGTGGATCCTGACAGGATTGATGTTCATAAACATGCCCAATATATCGTTGAAAGGGTGCTGACCCGGGGCACTCTTGAAGATTTCAGGCTGATTAAAGCATATTACGGCAAAGCAAAGATCAGGAAAATAGCGATGAACTTGCGTTACCTCGATGAAAGGGTACTTCAGTTTTGCAGTGTTTATTTCAATACACCTGTCAATGAATTCAGATGTTATACTTCAACGCAATTGAACCATTCACACTGGAGTTACTGAACTCCCTGATGAAACGGGAATACCTTCAACAATTCGTGCTGGTTGGAGGTACTGCGTTAGCTCTGCATTTCGGACACAGGAAATCCGTTGATCTTGATTTTTTTACCACAATGGATTTCCGCTCTGAAGAGCTAATCGGGAACTTACTTGCAGATTACCAAGTTCAACCTTTGAACCAAATGCCACAGACTTTAATTTCAATAATAAATGGAGTGAAAGTCGATTTTATCAGATTCAGGTATCCTTTTATTCGTGAAATTGTTAAATCAAACGATTTGAGATTGTTATCCGTGGAAGATATCGCCCCTATGAAATTAGATGCCATTACCGGTCGGGGCAGCAAAAAAGACTTTTTCGATCTCTATTTCCTGCTTCAAAGATTTGATATCGATTATCTACTATCACTTTATCATGAGAAATATGCTCATCAGACCACTTTTCATGTCATCAGGAGCATGACCTGGTTTAAGGATGCCGAGCATGATCCTGATCCGTTTGTTTTCGATCCGAAAGTAACCTGGTTAAAGGTTAAAAGCAAGATTGTCAAAGAAATACAGAAGATTTAATATATTATTCTTATTTGCCCACCCGAAAACTTTATATTTATGGAACATATCCTTCTGATTATCATAGGAATACTCCTGCTCGCCATCCTGGTGCTGAATATCCTCCTCATAATGCGGGTGAAAACGGCGGATTCCCCCCTGTTGAACAAATTAGCCGAGCTGCAGAATGGTCTCACCCGGATGGAAACCGCTACCCGTGAAGAATTTCGCATCAACCGGGAGGAAAATGGATCCATCGCTAAAGAGAACAGAACAGCACTCAGCGCTTCCATCAGGGAGATACGAACCCAGTTACTGGCCTCCCTCACCCGGATTGCAGAGCAAAACCATCAGGCCTTGCAGGGGATCAATAAAACACTTTCCGACAGGGTGGAAGCCCTTACCGACCGTATGGCCGACATTAATAAAACAAACCGCGAGGAACAGGCCCGGAACCTCAAAGAATTTGCATCTGAACAGGGCAGGAAAACAGAGGAACTGAAGGCTGAACAGAAAGAGCTGACACTGAAAACTGTTGACTATTTGGAGAAAATCACCGTCAAAGTAGAGGAGAAGCTGAAAAACCTGGCCGAACAGTCGGTAAAAGACAACAATCTGATGCGTGAAACCATGGCAGAGGCTATAAAAGGTTTTGGTGAAACGCTGGAAAAGAGCATCAGCTCTTTCAATGAATTGCAAAAGGAAAAGTTCGGTCAGCTGGAAGTACGTCAGAACGAGCTGGTGAAAAGCACTGAAAGCAAACTGGAGAACATCCGCTCGACAGTCGAGGAGAAATTGGAAAAAACCCTCAGTGAACGGTTGGGACAGAGTTTCGAAACAGTTGGAAAACAATTGATAGAAGTACAAAAGGGTTTGGGCGAAATGCAGACCATTGCCACCGATGTGGGAGGGCTGAAGAAAGTGCTCAGCAATGTTAAACTGCGCGGGGGAGTCGGCGAGGTGCAACTGGCAATGCTGCTTGAACAAATCCTTGCCCCGGGACAATACGAGACCAACGTCCGCACCAAAAAAGGCAGCACCGACCCGGTAGAATTTGCCATCAAGCTACCAGGCCGCAGTGAAGATGAAAACGATTTTGTTTACCTTCCCATTGACGCAAAATTTCCCAAGGACACTTATGAACGATTGATTGAAGCCTATGAAAACGCCACTCCCGGTGATATCGAGGAGGCTTCTGCCACCCTGGAGAATACTATCAAAAAGATGGCGCGCGATATCCGCGACAAGTACATCGATCCGCCCAATACGACCGATTTTGCCGTTATGTTTCTCCCCTTCGAAGGTATTTATGCCGAGGTGATCCGCCGCTCTCCCCTGGTTGATCAGCTCCGGGACGAATTTAAAATCACCGTTGCAGGTCCGACAACACTGATGGCTCTCCTCAACAGCCTTCAGATGGGATTCCGCACGCTTGCCCTCCAGAAAAGGAGCAGTGAAGTGTGGCGGGTACTCTCTTCGGTGAAAACCGAGTTCAACAAATTCGGAGCCCTTCTCTCAAAAGCACAGAACAATATCCAGACTGGTCTGGGGCAACTCGATAATGTGGTTGGGGCCCGCACCAGGGCTATCCAGCGTCATTTACAAAAGGTAGAGGCGCTTCCGGCATCAGAGGCCCGGAAGATGCTTCCTGACCTGTCGGATGCTGGTGTCGATGAAAGTGAGGAAGAAGAGGAATAATCGGGAGCGCACTATGTAGCCTGTTTACCGCATCAACAACTTCAGCATTTTTTCCTTAAACCTGTTATATGGGGGATATCGTACCGGTATATCCACCCGATTTGATTTCTCCATGACCGACATCATGTTGGAGAATGTCTCAAACGATTTCCTCCCGTGATACCTGCCCATCCCGCTGGGCCCGATTCCCCCGAAAGGTAGCCTGGGTGATGCAACCTGCATAACCGTGTCGTTGACAGCAGCCGTTCCACTCTGAATCCGGGAAAGGAACTCCCCTGAAAGTTTTCTGCTGTTAGTAAAAATGTAGGCAGCCAATGATTTCGGATGCCTTCCGATGATGGAATATACCTCACCGAAATCCTTAAAAGTCAGCACGGGAAGTACAGGTCCGAAAATTTCTTCCTGCATGATTGGATCGTCGGGATGTATATCGGTCAGGATGGTGGGTGCCACATAACAAAGTTCAGAGTTGACAATACCACCCGAAAAGATTTTTCCTGATTTCAGAAAGAAGTCCATCCGGGCAGCTTTTTCCGAATTGACCATCCTGCAGTAATCGATACTGGTTTCAGGATCATCACCATAGAACAACCTGATTTCACCGGCCAGCAGTTCCAGGAATTTGTCCTTTGCTGCTTCATCAACCAGCAGGTAATCAGGCGCAATGCAGGTTTGGCCTGCATTGATGAATTTTCCCGAAGCAATTCGTTTTGCTGCCAGGTCAAGACGGGCATCTGCAGCAACCACACAGGGATTTTTTCCCCCGAGCTCAAGCGTAAAGGGTGTGAGGTTCTCAGCGGCTTTCACCATGACCTTTTTCCCAACCTCCGGACTTCCGGTAAAAAAGATATAATCGAAAGTGTAGTTCAGCAAGAAGTCGCTCAGGGAGTGTTCCCCCCTGATCAATACAATAAGCTCTTCCGGGTAATGGCTTAATATCTTCGCAATTACCTCCCCTGTGTGCGGTGCTTTATTTGATACCTTTATCACTACACAGTTTCCGGCGGCAAGCGCACTCAGCGCCGGTACCATGGCCAGCTGGAAAGGATAGTTCCATGGTGACAGGATCAGCACCTGGCCGTATGGCTTGGGCAGGATATAGCTCCGTGCCGGAAAATTAACCACTGAAGTTCTGACCCTTTGTCTGCGTGACCACCTTCTGAGGTTGGAGATCATCATGTTCAGATCGGCAATGACAAACCTCGATTCAGTTCCGAGTGTTTCAAAAACAGGTTTGTGAAAATCTTTGCGAAGGGCATCGATCACCTCATTTTCATGGCTCAAAATCAGCGATTTAAGCTTCTTAAGGTTCTCAAGCCTCTATGATATTTCAAGCGTTTTCCCAGTCCTGAAAAAATTCTTCTGTTTTTCAAGTATCTGGTTGATCTTCTCTTTTTCCATCCGGATTCCGGTTTAACATTTTTTTCAAATGCAAAAGTATTTGAAAAATCTGTTTCAAATGAAAACCCCTGTTTTTCCGTTGTACAGGCAGAACCAGGAAAATATGGCTGATCGATTTTTTCAAATACGGATATTCATTCCCCGAAACAACCCATATTTTAACCGTTCGGTTTGTATTTATCACATTTTCATTAAATTTGTTTTACACAGATGAATCCAATCATTCCAAAATTCATGTGGGTTTCTGTCATACCAATTTCACCTGGGTCAAGTATGATTCATCCGTTTTGGGAATCAGATGGTAATTCATCTTCGTTCACTAGGTAACATGAATTATGTCGAAAATTCTGGAAGCCGCATATTTTGCGGCTAAAAAACATACCAACCAGCGCCGGAAAAATGTTGAGGATACTCCTTACATCAACCATCCGGTCGAAGTTGCCTTTCTTCTTGCTTCTGTCGGAGGGATCACCGACGAGGATATCCTTTCGGCAGCCCTTCTGCACGATACAATTGAAGACACCGACACCCATGCAGGGGAGATTGAATCACAGTTCGGGCCTGTTGTCCTGAAATATGTACAGGAAGTAACAGATGACAAATCTCTTCCGTCGTATGAACGTAAGAAAATGCAGGAAAAACACGCCGGAACACTGAGCGACGGGGCAACCCTCATTAAACTCGCCGACAGGATATCAAACCTGCGTTCAGTCACCTCAGAGCCTCCCAGGTGGTGGTCTGCCCAAAGACAGATCGATTATTTTGAATGGTCGCACAGGGTATTCATAAACCTTCGTAAATTAAACACCCCACTGGAATTGCTGTTCCAAAAAGAGTATAACGAAGGACTCCTGATTGTCCTTCAGAGAAGGGATCATGAACATAGCATGACATCAAAAATCGCCGGGGTTAGAAGGAAAATCCGAGCAAAGCTTTTGCGATTAACCCGCTATGGCCCTCCCTGATATGATCATTTACACATCCCGGCGTAGTTGATTTATACAGATTTGCTGAACATGGTGAATGAATAAACAGTACTTTCAATCAGCAGTTTATGTAATACTCCTTGGATGAAAAAAGACAACTTTTTACGGAGTTGCTTATTCAGGATGACGGTATTCCGTTCTCCCGGAAACAGGACAGAAATTGTAACTCCCCGCCACAGAGCAACGGGGAATCCCCGCCTGACTGTCGGGCAGGCGATTCCGTCAAGGACTTCCTTATTGCGTTGTTCGCTTACCCCGCGGCAAAGCCGACGGGGAATGCCCACCGGAATTCAACCTGTTTCACAAAAACCAACCAGACTTTATTCCCTGCAGGCTGTGTCAGCTCCGGGTCCTTTCAGGCTTAAATGCATCATCCCCTGCCGGTTACTGATGTTTTCGGCAATTCTGTTTTTGCCTCCTCTCTTATATCGGACCAATACTACCGATATGAATGGACTTCCCCGGGAACTCCTGATTGAGTCAAAAGAGTATCAAAGAATTACTTTCCCGGACATTCTCTCCGAAGCTGATCCGTTGATCATCCCGCTGAAACGCGCAGGAAGGCTTTTTCTGATCGAAGCCACAGTCGATGCTGAAGCAGGGAACCTTGTTTTTGACACTGGGGCCAGAGGGATCGTGCTCAACAACACCTATTTCAGGGAGTATCTCCATTCGGGTACGATCCAGTCACATGGAATTACCGGTTCAGTTCAATCAGCTAACCAGATATCGGTGAAAAAAATCGGATTTGCAGGCCTGGAATTCAAGAACCTTCGGGCCGATGTGGCAAATCTTGGTCACATTGAGAACCGGCGGGGGGTAAAAATTCTCGGTTTGGTCGGGTTCAGCCTGATAAAGGATATGGAGATCATCATTGATCCTTCCCTCAGCCAGTTGATCCTTTACAGAATAGACCGGACGGGGAAAAGAATGAACAGCAGCCATCCGGCATTCAAACCCGAATATTCCCAAAAAATGACTGGCAGTTCGGGAATTGTTTTTCTGAAAGGGAACATTGGAGGGAAAACCCTTAGTTTCTGTCTTGACACCGGTGCCGAAACAAATGCAATCAGCAGCAATTCAGGCCAGAATATTCTGGAAACAATCACCATCGTTCGCAGGACGACTCTCCGGGGAACGGGACCAGCTTCTTCAGAAGTGTTGTACGGAAAAATGAATGACTTCAGTTTCGGAAAGAAACAGCTTCCGGGTATGGAAACGATTGTAACAAACCTGGAACCGCTTAGTGAAGCGTATGGCACCCATATTGACGGGATGCTCGGATATACTTTCCTTGAAAAAGGAACTTTTTGATTTGGAACAGGACTTTCCCGAATTCATCAC
>CAYNBE010000156.1:6523-8926 GCA_964395045.1 uncultured Prolixibacteraceae bacterium
AATACGGGGTAAGGAAGGAGGTGAAGAATGAAAACTTCAGTTTATATCATCGTGTTGCTGGCGGGTATGCTGTTCATTCCGAAGTCCCTTTTCGCGCAGTTTGACCCGGACAAGGTGTGCAGGATTGTTGACAATAGGCTGGTTTTCACACTTGACCTGAAGTGGTCTGAAAAGGAGAAAAAAGAAATCATCAACCTGTTTGACCTTGACAGCCTTCTTCTGACAGAGATATTTTCCGGTAAAACAGATATCCCGCCCCGAGATGAAAACTGGAAAGCTGTGAAAAAGGGTTCTCATATTGTGGAACTCTCGAAACCGCTTGAAATGAAGGCAGGCAGTAATATCAACGATGTCCTGCTTGTCCTGGATGAATGGATGAAGTTCGGGGGAGAACAGGCAGAGGCACCGGTGGTTTACGGCATCAACAGTTTTGAATTGGTGAATGCATTTGTTTACACCGGACAAACTGCGCAGTTTTACCTGCCAGGCGCAAAATCAGCCCGGAATGTCTATCTCTCAGGAACCTTTAACAACTGGAGCACAACCCAAACCCCGATGAGGTTCATGGGGAACGGATGGATTGCGGATGTGAAACTGAAGCCAGGTAAATACGCATATAAATATATTATTGATGGGCGCTGGACAACAGATCCCTCCAACAGGTTAAAGGAGCGGGGCGAAGCAGGCTCTTACAATTCGGTGGTCTATTGTCATAACCATGTGTTCACCCTGAATGGTTATCAAAATGCCGGGAATGTGGTGGTTACCGGAAATTTCTTTAATTGGAATCCCCGGGGGTTGCCTATGACCCGTACCACTACCGGTTGGGCGCTCCCTGTTTTTCTTAGGGAGGGAACCTATGCTTACAAATTCCTGGCCGATGGTCGATGGATGATTGATCCGGGAAACCCAAATGTCAGAAATGACGCCCATGGTAACCAGAACTCATTTCTTGAGATCGGCGAACCATTCATTTTCAGATTGGACGGTTTTACTGAAGCAAAAAAAGTAGTTCTCACCGGAAGCTTCAACCGATGGAATGTCACAGAACTTTTGATGCAAAAAACCCCGTCAGGCTGGCAACTCCCCTATGTGGTACCCGCTGGCAATTACGAATACAAATTTATAGTCGACGGCAAGTGGATGACCGATCCGGCCAATCCTTTCTCCACCGGTTCCGGAGATTATGAAAATTCATTCATCGCTTTAAAGGCTAATCATATTTTTGAACTCCGCCAGCATCAGGATGCAAAAACAGTCATTGTAACCGGAAGCTTCAACGGATGGAGTACCCGGGATTACAGAATGATCAGGCAGGGTGGGAAATGGATCATGCCTGTCAGCCTGAAACCGGGAAAATATACCTATAAGTTTATTGTCGATGGAAAATGGATCACAGACCCGGACAACAAACTCTATGAAGAAAATGAATATGGAACCGGCAACTCCGTTCTGTGGATCGATCCATCATGACCAGGTCCTGTCCGGGGGCATAAGTTTTGTTTCACCATTTTTTTTAATACGTATTTTCTTGATCCGGATTTAGTATCAATTTCTTACCTTTCAATCAAATTCTCAACGGAATGCCTGCTTGCCCAAAGGCAAGGCAGACAGGTATTAGCCATAATTTCATCTCGGGGTTGCTTTTTTTATATGAATTATTATATCTGTCATACAAATCTGACTTATATGCACAACCTGAAAATCAAAAATCATTCGGTAACTCTCGTGGATCAGGTAGAAGACGGTTTGTTGAACTATTTCAGAGACCGGGACATCAGGCCCGGTGATGCAATTCCCAGGGAGCAGGATCTGGCCAAAGCACTCGGGGTTGCCCGGAGTGTCCTGCGGGAAGCGCTTAGCAGACTGAGAATGCTCGGTCTTATTGAAACCCGTACCCGGCGGGGAATGCTCCTCTGCGAACCTCCCGTCTTAGGGGGTATGAAGCGGGTGATTGATCCGCGGATTATAGGGGAAGAAGCACTTTTCAACATTCTCGGATTCCGGGTAGCCCTTGAAATCGGGATTTGCGGAATGGTTTTCCAGAACCTGAACGGGAAGCACCTGGAAGAACTTGAAGATATCGTTACACGCGGGGTTGTCCTTGCCAACAACGAATACACCCCGGTCAGTGAGTATGAGTTCCATGCCAAGCTTTACCAGATAAAGGGAAATAAAACAATCATGGAATTCCAGGAAATCATCCATCCCGTTTCAAATTTTGTCAAGAATAAATTCAAGGATCTGATAGAACCCATCAACACGGAGCTGACACTTGCCGAAAAGGTCATCACCCATCATGACTTGCTGGACTATTTAAAAAAAGGGGATAAACAGGGATTCCAGAAAGCAATGGAAAAACACTTTGCACCCTACACCAGGCTTTTCAATAATAAGATCAAT
>CAYNBE010000157.1:0-8911 GCA_964395045.1 uncultured Prolixibacteraceae bacterium
GTATTTTCTCCGGGGATTTTTTTAATCTTCAAGCGGATGGGTCACCGGCGGCTGAAAAAAAGTGTAAAAAGGAAAATTCTTATCTTTTGTTTGATATGGTTCATTCTGTTTCTCGCCGGCGGGGTACTGGCATACCAGCGATGGCCTGATCCACCGGTCAAGGAACTGAAAGCTGCCGGAGATGCGCTGGCCCTGGCCAGAAATGCAAATGCCGAAAAATATGCTCCCGGGCTGTTTAAAGAGTCATCCGATTTGTTTCAGGCAGCCATGAAAGCCTGGAAGTTGGAAAATGAACGTTTCTTCCTGAACAGAGATTTCAAAAAAAGCAGGGCGCTCGCCGTAAAAGCTGCAGAAACCGGATTAAAGGCATTTGACCAGGCAAGCAAAAAAGCAAAAACCATCCACCATACTACCGGAGTCACCCTTGATGAACTTTTAAAAATAGTCGGCAGGTTTGAGTCGGTTTATTCCCCACTGCCTTTGCCAAAAGCATTACGTGAAAGTTTTAACAAAGCAGTACTTTTACTTACCGAAGCAAGACATGCCCGAGAAAAATCGGATTTTCACCTTGCGGAAACAAAACTATCGGTTGCGGAAACCATGCTTTTGAATTCCGAAAAGAAGGCAAGAAAGATGTTGACGGATTATTTCAGTGCATACCAATACTGGAAAAAGCTTGTGGAAGAATCTGTTGCTGCATCAGCAAGAGATGGATCGGAACTGATTGTGGTCGATAAAATGGCTCACCTTTGCCTGGTATACAGTGGCGGACAGCTGAAATATAAGTTTGATGCGGAATTCGGGCCCAATTGGATCGGAGACAAACAGCACAAGGGAGACCAGTCAACCCCCGAAGGAAAATACAAAGTCATCCAGAAAAAAGAGCGGCGCTGGACCATATATTACAAGGCACTCCTGTTAAATTATCCCAACGAAGAAGACAGAATCAGGTACCGGAAAAACATCGCCAGCGGGAAATTCCCTGCCAGGACTGATTTAGGGGGATCTATTGAAATCCATGGACACGGGGGAAGGGGATTTGACTGGACTAACGGGTGCATTGCACTGAAAAACAAAGATATGGACATTTTGTTCAACATCTCTTCCGGTCAAACGCCGGTGGTCATTGTAGGATCGGTCGAACCACTTGAAAAATACCTTGGCGATGCTGAATAACGATAAGAAGGAAGTGAACGCAACACCCAAAATGGCAGAGGAAGAATCAACCATCGGCCTGGTTGAAACAATCATCCCGCAAAGAAATAACCGCCGCAGAAGAATTCTGGGCATTGCTGCAGTCATCCTGCTTTATCTTGGATTTATCCCCTTTATGCTTTATATATCTCCGGCTATATCCGAAGTTTTAATCCCGAATGAAGAAAAAAAGCTGTTTTCTGCTGAAAACAACAACACGGGACGAATCGCATCCCTGAAAAAAGAAATCAGCAACCTTGAAAAGAAAATCGGAAAGCTGACCCCGGGAAATGCCTATCTCGTGGTGAACACCACTGAAAACCGCTTCTCGCTTTATAAAAACAGGAAACTAGTCAGGGAAGGAGTATGCTCAACGGGCAGCTATGTCAGCCTGGAGACAGAGGGAGATCAGAAATGGGTTTTTAAAACCCCGAAAGGTGACTTTTGGGTAAGGACAAAAATCACCGATCCGGTATGGAGAAAACCCGACTGGGCTTTTGTGGAGGAAGGACTGCCCATCCCTCCGGCTAACTCTCCGCTCCGTGATGAGACAGGGGTGCTGGGCGATTATGCACTCGCCATCGGCGACGGTTACCTGATCCATGGCACCCTATATCAGCGTTTCTTAGGGTTGCCGGTTACGCACGGCTGTATCAGACTTGGCGATCAGGACCTGAAGGTGGTGTTTGAAACACTACCTGTCGGTGCTAAAGTATATATTTACTGAATTGATGGTCTTCAAGATGGGAAAACGGGAAAAAAGAAAATTTTCGGGATTAATCTTTCTGAAAATCCTGCCTTTGGCCATCATTGTATGGATGGTAGTTTATACTGTAGCTTACACCTTTGCGGTCAGGAAGCAGGTGAGAAACATGCGATCCCCGGCAGAAAATGATACCCTGTCCTATTCAAAAGAAGAATGGATGCTGATCCGTGAAAAGGCTTTTCTTCAGGCAAGAATCATTCTTTCAGAGAGCGATTCGATCGGATTGACACTAAACCTTCGCGACAGCCTTGTCCAGCTTGAAACAAAGGGAGTTGTACTCAGGCAGGTGAGGTTCGACAAAGCAGAGGTCTCACCATTTTTCAGTTCTTTCAGACCCGGTTCTTATTCTGCTGTTTTTTCAAAACCTTTCGGAATCACTGAAATCGAAGGGACCATCGTCAAAGAACCTATTATTGTCAAAAAAGCACCCCGTGATTCGGTGGAAGCTTCCCAACATGTAACACAGGTCGATACCACACAGTCGGAGTTTGTCGAATGGCATTTGCAACTCGACAGTTCCCTTGTTATCAGTTTTGTTCAATCCGATAAGGACAAGGGGGGCATCGACTGGCCTACGCTGAAATACCGTTTCAGGCGGCACGCCAAAACCCTGGCTGAGACCAACCGGAACCTGATCAGCTTCAGGAAACCCACCTACTTCCCTGAAATCACTCTATTCATTCCCAGGAAAGAAGCAAAATCGTTTTACCGTGCATTGCCGCAAAACGGCAGGGTAGTAATTACATTCTGAAAAAAATGGTATCTTCAGCAAAAACTTGTAATTCATGTCGCGAATACTTGTAATTGATGATGAACGAAGCATCAGGAATACTCTGAAGGACATTCTTGAATACGAAAAGTATGAGGTCGAGCTTGCTGAAGATGGTCTGAAGGGACTCGAAAAAATAAAATCGGGAGAGTACGATGTTATCCTTTGCGATATTAAAATGCCAGGAATGGATGGAATTGAATTGTTGGGAAAAATAGGGGAAATTTCATCCGATACTCCGGTTGTGATGATATCAGGGCATGGCAACATCGATACCGCTGTGGAAGCGATTAAAAAGGGTGCATTTGATTTCATCGAAAAGCCGCTTGATCTGAACCGTTTGCTGATTACCATCCGGAATGCGATGGATAGATCGACGCTCGTTTCAGAAACGAAAATCCTAAAAAAGAAGGTCAGTAAGAAATTTGAAATTGTTGGCAAATCAGAAGCCATCAGGAAAGTGATCGAAATGGCCGACAGGGTGGCCCGAACCGATGCCCGGATTTTGATTACAGGTTCAAACGGGACAGGCAAGGAGCTGATTGCCAGGAGAATTCACGAAATGAGCCTACGGTCGGCTGGTCCTTTTGTGGAAGTAAATTGTGCAGCTATCCCTTCTGAATTAATTGAGAGTGAGCTTTTTGGACACGAAAAAGGTTCTTTCACTTCTGCCATCAAACAACGAAAAGGAAAATTTGAACAGGCCACCGGAGGCACCCTCTTTCTGGATGAGATCGGGGATATGAGCTTGTCGGCCCAGGCCAAAGTATTGAGAGCACTTCAGGAAAACATCATCAGCAGGGTGGGTGGCGATGGGACCATCCGGGTGGATGTAAGGGTAGTTGCAGCCTCCAATAAGAACCTCTCGGAGGAGATTGAAAAGGGGAATTTCAGAGAGGACCTGTATCACAGGCTGAGTGTCATCATTATCAGGGTTCCCACATTGAATGAAAGACTGGAAGACATCCCGCTTCTGGCCAGTCATTTTATACAGCAGATTTGCTCCGATTACGGAATGCCGGAGAAGTCAATTACTGAAGATGCCATCCGCGAATTGCAGAAAATCAACTGGACGGGGAATATCCGAGAATTCAGGAATGTAATCGAAAGGCTTATTATCCTCTGCGACCGGAAAATCACAGGCAGTGATGTACTGACATATGCAGCACCCCTGAAATAGGTGTTTCAGCCCCCCTGCCTTGAGAATTCATCACCGAAAGAAATTCCCATTCTCCGGGCTATCAGAACAAGTGGATTCTCCGGATCAACCAGTCTGGTTTTTCCCCCAACTTCACTCAAAGGAACTGCCACTGTTTTATTGTCGATGATGCTGGCCATGGTGCCGAAATTCCCCTCTGCAATACACTGGGCAGAAAATGCCCCGTATCGGGTTGCCAGTATCCGGTCGAATGGTGAGGGGCTCCCCCCGCGCTGAATATAACCCAGCACGGTCTCCCGCGTTTCGATTCCGGTATAGGTATGAATAGCCTCAGCAAGATAATTGGCTGCCGACCGATTTTCGGGATGTTCCACCCCCTCAGCCACCACAACAATGGAATAGGGTTTGTTGCTTTCATACCGGTTTTCTACTTTATTACATACCGACCTGATGTTGTAGGGTAATTCCGGGATCAGGATAATATCCCCTCCCCCGGCTGTTCCGGCATACAAAGCCAGCCACCCTGCATTGTGGCCCATCACTTCAATAATCATTACCCGTTGATGGGAGTTGGCAGTGGTATGGAGTCGGTCGATTGCTTCTGTGGCAATTTCGACTGCCGATTCAAAACCAAAGGTCATATCGGTTCCCCATACATCATTGTCGATTGTTTTAGGGATCCCCACCACATTTAAACCTTCACGCGAAAGCATATTGGCAGTTTTCATGGTACCGTTTCCCCCGATGCAGACCAGGGCATCCAAACCAAGATCATGATAATGGTGAATAATGGCTTCTGTCTTTTCAGTCGGCTCCCCCCCATTGCCTACAAGTTTAAATGGCTTCTCACGCGAGGTTCCCAGAATGGTGCCCCCAAGCGTAAGAATACCCGACAACTGTGCTTCCTTCAATTCAATAAAGTCATTGTTGATCAGCCCAAGGTATCCCGATCTGAATCCGATCACCTCCATTCCATATTCAACGATAGCAGTCTTTCCAACACCCCGGATTGCGGCATTGAGACCCGGACAGTCGCCCCCGGCCGTTAATATTCCGATACGCTTTTTCCTTCTGGTCATGGCAGAATTGGTTTTTAAAAATTTGTTCGATGGGAATCATGCATCCTAAAGTACAAAAACCCGAACGAACTTTAATTTTATCGTGTCATATTTATTGTCATCAAAGCGATAATTTCATATTTTTGTTGGATACAGGCTATAAATTCAATTCTTCACAACAAAATTATGAACATATGAAAAGATTGATTCCGATGCTTTTGACATGCGCACTTTTATTTGCCATGTCGTGTACAGAAAAACCACAGCTGAACCAACTTTCCAAGAAGGAAAAAGCCGAAGGTTGGGTTCTTTTGTTTGATGGTCAGACCAGTCAGGGTTGGAGAGGGGTGAACAAAGACCATTTCCCCGGGAACTGGGAAATTGTGGACGGAACGCTGCACTGTAAAGAGTCGGGGCAGGGAGAAGCTGGAGCTGTTGACGGAGGGGATATTCTTTATGAAAAAGAATTTACCAATTTCAAACTGAAACTGGAATGGAGAATCTCTGAGGGCGGAAACTCCGGGATATTTTACCTCGGGAAAGAAGTGCCTGGCTGGCCGATCTACAAAACTGCACCGGAAATGCAGGTACTCGACAACGCCAGACATCCCGATGCCAGCCTGGGTGTTGACGGCAATCGCCAGGCAGGTTCCCTGTATGACCTGATCCCAGCTAAACCACAAAATGCCAAACCGGCTGGAGAATGGAACACGGTTGAAATAACCGTTTACGACGGTACTGTGGTTCACAATCAGAATGGGGTGAACGTTCTCGAATATCATCTCTGGACCGATGACTGGAAAAAACTGGTTGAAGGCTCCAAATTCCCTGCACTAAATCCCGACTGGGCTAATGTACCAAAATCGGGGGTGATCGCCCTTCAGGATCATGGCGATGACGTGTGGTACAGGAATATTAAAATCAAAGAACTTTAATATTCAAATGAATGATTGAAAGCAGGGATATCCGGACCGGTATTCCTGCTTTTTTATGGTGAATATACCGAAGCATTTAAAATACGTCGGGCATCCTGGTCCGTCATCAGCTCCGGCAGTTGCTTATCAGGATTTCGTTCCATATATGAACGGACGATCTGCCACCCGATCCATGCTCCCGTGCGGGCGGGTGATTCGTTGGGGAATCCGTTTGTAAAAGGACCGTCGTTGATATATCTGACAATATCCATTTGTTTGGTTGAAAATAAAAGCTTGTTCTCAATGAGGTAATTCCACATTTGAACCTCATTCCTGCTGCACCACGACAATTGTTTTTTGGTGAACCCGGTCAGGAGCGTGTCGGCATATTCAGGCATCATGGCTTCAAGGAAATACAAAAGCTTTCCTTCGTAAATCATGTGATCGAGCAATGTAGCTGCATCCCTGTCTATCTCAAACTGACCCGATCCCCACAGCCGCATCACATCAACCGGGATCATTTCTGGAAACATCCTCCGCTGCCTGTAACGGGGGATATCGAGCATTGAATAATATTTGCATTCAGGGCCTAGATATTTATCCAGACTTATTCCGATAAGTGAATCGGAAATAAAGACCTGCTCATTAAATCCCGATATGCAGGTATATATGACCGGGAGGGGTTTTTCAGGAAAATACCACCTGTAATGTCTGAATGCATTAACAAGTTCTTTTCTAAGCCATCCGAAATCTCTGAAAACTTTATCCGCCAGATTTTTCGCATCCCGGATGGTCGAATCATTTAAAAAATGACCAACCAGTCTGATTCCGGCAGAGTCGGTCAGGTTACCGATCCGGATAATCCGGTACGAAAACAGGTCGGAAAATTCGGGATAACGATCGTGCAACAATCTGGCCTGTTCTATTCCCGGATTTTGACCCAAGGCAAACAATTCCTGCTCGTACCGTACAATCTTCACTTCATCTCTGATATCAGAGATATTGATTTTTAACCTGTTCGTGCTACATCCGATGAAAAAAAACAGGATAACGGCATAACTTATTACGTTTCTCATTTCTGCATCAGGCTGTTTAACTTTCTTATACGACGAAAACAGAAGAATATTGCGAATCTGAACGAAAAAGAAGAGATTTGCAGGTGTAATACAAACCTGTTGGGATGAGAATAGCATTGGCACAACTCAACTACCGGATCGGAGATTTCGAGGGAAACGCCGGAAAAATAAACGCTTCGATCGAAAAGGCAAAGGAATCGGGGGCTGACCTTGTGGTATTTTCGGAACTGGCTGTGACCGGATATTATCCTCACGATCTTCTTGAGAAGAAAGAATTTATCCTGAAAGCCGAAGAATCCATCCGGGAAATCGCACTTCACTGCAGAGGCATCGCAGCACTTGTCGGAGGTCCTGCTATCAACGACGGAGAAAGGGGTAAACAACTTTTCAACGCCGCTTACTACCTGGAAAACGGAGGGATCAGGGATATTTTTTACAAATCGCTGCTTCCGACGTATGATATTTTTGATGAATACCGCCATTTTGAACCGAACCGCAGGTTTCATCTTCTCACGACTGGAAATAGTAAACTGGCAGTCACCATCTGTGAAGATTTATGGGATGAACAACCTGTTTACAGTGAGTTCGGTAAAAACAAGCTTTATCAGACATCCCCGATGTCCGAACTGGCAAAACTTGGCCCTGAAATTGTAATCAATCTCTCGGCTTCCCCCTTTTCGGCAAACCAGGAAACCTGGCGAAAGGACATCCTTATCAGGAAGGCCCGGGAATCGGGCATTCCACTCGTTTACGTAAACCAGGTGGGGGCTCATGCGGAGCTCATTTACGACGGAGGTTCCGTTTTCATAGATTCCGGGGGAAGAATCGTACATGAACTCAAATATTTCGAAGAAGATTTCAGAATCATCGATACAAAATGTACAAATCGTACCGAAGTGCAGCCTGCCTCAGAGAAAATCGAAAAAATCCACGATGCCCTGGTATTGGGCATCCGGGATTATTTCGAAAAAACCGGATTTAAAAAGGCAACCCTGGGACTGTCGGGAGGCATCGATTCTGCGATTGTGGCGGCACTGGCTGTCAGGGCTCTTGGCTCCCGGAACGTCAGAGTCCTGCTTTTACCTTCAGTTTACAGTTCGGAGCACAGTGTGAAAGATGCCCTTCTTCTGGCACAGAACCTGGATATCGAGTACGACCTTGTCCCCATCCAGGAATCGGTCGACGCTGTGAACAAGGCTATGTTGCCTGTGTTCGCCAACCTGCCTCCCGATGTTACCGAAGAAAATATCCAGGCCAGAATACGCGGGATTATGGTCATGGCTTTGTCAAACAAGCTGAACCACCTGGTACTCAACACATCCAACAAAAGCGAATGTGCCGTCGGATATGGCACCCTTTACGGAGACATGAACGGGGGTTTGTCGGTACTGGGCGATGTTTACAAAACACAGGTTTATCAATTGGCCGCATATATCAATCGCAATTCCGTGATCATCCCTGCCGGAACCATTTCCAAACCACCTTCTGCTGAACTGAGGCCCGGTCAAAAAGATTCTGATTCTTTGCCTGAGTACGATATCCTTGATCATATCTTGTTCCGGTATATCGAATTAAACCAGTCTCCCGCCGAGATTGCTTCATCGGGACCTGACCGGATGCTGGTCGATAAAGTGATCAGGATGGTCAACATGAACGAATTCAAGCGTTTTCAGGCACCCCCCATCTTACGGGTCAGTTCAAAATCGTTTGGTTTTGGCAGGCGGATGCCACTTGTTGCCCGTTTTTAAAACATATGACATTTTCATCTATTATTAAAAAATATTTAGCTGCAATGGTGAATGCAATCAAACACATGCCTGCCTGCCCCGGCCTGATAAATCGGGGTTTGTTTCAGTTTGAAAAACTTTTCACTCCTGAATGAATCACTCAAACGTGAATGATTTTATCTTCTTCTTATCCTAAAAAATATAACTTTGTATGCTGTAAAACATATCAAAAAGGTTCTAATGCTGCA
>CAYNBE010000158.1:0-8772 GCA_964395045.1 uncultured Prolixibacteraceae bacterium
TTTGTATAGATATGGCTGTATTTTCTGACCGGGATCGAGGATTTCCCGTTTTTCCCAGATTTTTATAAAAACATCCTGCAACAATTCTTCTGTGTCGGATTTGTTTTTCAGGTAATTGAACGCAAAACGATAAATCTTTGCAGCATGCATGTTGATCAATTCTTGCAGGGCACTTTTTTCGCCATTCTTCAGGCGAAAAACGAGATTTCCACTGTGATCGTTTTGTTTCAATCCTGACAGAGATTAATTTGATGTATAGTTTGCCCGTCTTTATTTTAACTTGAATTCGGTACTCAGGTGTTTGTCGCTGCGCACAAATGCGGTAACAACCTCATAAACCAGGCTGGTTTGCCCATGTTCAGCTGCAATGACCTGGGATGAACGTGGAAACAGTTTTATTTTATTGTCGGCAATACCTGTGTTCAACTCCAACTCAAAATAGAGATCGCTCTTGTTGGATACTTCATAATAATCCATTGGTTTTCCATTTCTTGCAATATCTGAATGGTGCCGGGGTTTCAGTTCAATACAAGCGTCGAACAGTTTTCTTACATTTTCTTCTTTGCCTGCAAGGTATTTACCAGCCCAAGCCACTGTTCTTCCCTTATCCAGTGCTTCCCGTACAGAAGCTTCATTTCGGTCCTTTGCAAAAAGGAGGGTCATCGTCCGGTTGCCATACTCCCGGCTCATGTCATATACTTCCCGGACAAGAGAGTGGCTGTCGGATGATCCGATCACTGTGAGTCCTTTGTCGATGCACCAGTCCAAAGCTTTCATGTGAAATCCGAATCCGTTAAAAACCTCAATACCATGTAGCATTTTGCTCTTATACAGATCTTCCACAAAGTCGATCCATTCATAAGATCCCTCAATATTTGGTTTCCAGCCGGGATGGTTCAAGAAAATGAACGCCCCCTGGGCTGATGCTTTTAATACAGCTTCACGGTCCCGTTCATTGGTGCTACGGTCGGTGATGTATTCCGAAGCATCGCCGATGAATAGCGCATTAAAATGTCCCGGGGGGGTTAACCTGGTGATCTCGGCACCCTTGATCAGGAGAACCTTGTTCTTTTTCGCATCGCTGGTAACGAGTTCAAAAGGGCGGTTGTTATCAGGGATCACTTCTTTGCTGTGGGGATGTCCTTCCACGTGGTCGGTGATTGAAATCGCATCCAGGCCTTCCTTCCAAGCCTCCATAAGCCTGACAGACGGCCAGACAGTGCCGTCTGAAAAAACCGTATGCATGTGGAAATCACATTTCAGGACTGTGAATCCTTCTACATCCGGGATGGTGATGATTTTTCTGTATTGGGGCATCTGTTGCTCATCAAAAATCATCAACCCTTTGTTTTCCTGCGAATACGCCATGATTGCGGAGATGGCCGGAATCAGTAAGATAAATTTGAATCTCATCATATCTTTTTACTTGTATTTAATAGCAAATATAATAATCTTGTGGACTTTTCCAGATTCATGATCTCCATTCCCAATTTTTCGCTTCTGGATAATTTGAAACAGCTTATAATTTCATATAAAACTAGGCACCAAAGAAAACAGTTTGATAGTTTAAAGGTTTAACAATTTGACAATTAGAAACTAATTGGAACGCGGATGACGCGGATTTTTTGTAACCGCCCGGGGAACTACGTCTTGCCTGGGGGGATATTTTTGCTAATATCTGAGCAGGTGTGCCAGCCGGAAACTGCAGTTCAGCTCCATTGGGATATTTCAATATAATGCTGTTCCCTCCCGATATACTTTTCTGCTCAACAAAGGCTCCGGCTTCTTTGCACGTCTTCTCTTTCTTACTTGTAGAGCCAGTATTTTAGTGATATGGATGGAGAGATTGTTCTGCCGGGCATACTCTGCCTGAGTCATCCCGGAATCGAACCATTGAGAGGCAATCGCTTGTGCATGGATATTCTTTGTACATCTTCCCATAATTTTTTCCGGCCAAAATGATGATTATTCATCAAACAGAAAATATGGCCATGCCCGGGCGGATACCATGAAATCATACAATGTAGCTGTTCTGATATTGTAACGAAGCGTACAAAATGTTCTATTTACCACGTGGTGGTTTTGCTATTGCCGGCAGGGTTACCAGACACCGTTTACCTTTGCTTTGCAGAACCTGCAAATCCCGTTTTCTATGTTGTATTTTAGGATGGAAAAGCCGGCTATTTCAATCACCATTTCACCGCACACAGGGCAATAAGTGTTCTCAAATCCTTTTCCGGGAACATTTCCGATATATACATATTTCAAACCTTCTTTTATTGCTGTTTCTCTGGCTTGCAGAAGCATGGCCAGAGGCGTGACAGGAAGCTGGGTGAGTTTGTGGAGCGGGCTGAACCGGCTGAAATGGAGGGGTACCGATGCAAATCCGTTGGATACAAGCCATGCACACATTTTCCGGATCATTTCCAGATTGTCGGTCCAGGAAGGTACAATCAGGTTGGTGATCTCAAGCCAAACTTTGCTCTTCTGAAGGGTGACCAATGTGTCGAGCACCGGCTGCAGTTTGCCTCCGGTCAGTTTCAGGTGGATTGTACTGTCAAATGCTTTCAGGTCGATATTGGCTGCATCGATGTATGGTATAATTTTCTCCAGGGGTTCCCGGTTAATATATCCGTTCGACACCATGATATTGCAGATGTTTTTTTCATGTGCCAGTCGGGCTGTATCATGCACATATTCATAAAAGGAAACCGGCTCGGAGTATGTATATGCGATCGATTCGCAGCCGGTTGCCAAACAGGATTCCACCACAGCCTCAGGCATCAGGTCGACATTGCTGGTTTTAGCCGGACTGGTCTGGGAAATGGTCCAGTTCTGGCAATTCAGACAGGCAAAATTGCATCCGGCGGTGGCAATTGAAAACGTCCTGCTCCCCGGACGAAAATGGAACAGGGGCTTTTTTTCGATAGGGTCAACATGAACAGCACATGGATTCCCGTAAGCCAAAGAAAACAGTTTGTTGTCGAGGTTGATCCGGTTGTGACAGATGCTCTCTTCACCCGGTTTCAGGGAACACTCGTTCGGGCAGATTCCGCAGACCACCCCGCGGGGAGTGACAGTATAAAACATAGCCTCCCGGTTGTGTTTTTCCGGTTTTTTTTTGTCAGAGGTGCCCGAAGCCGCATACGGACAAGCCAGACCCGCAGCAAAGAGGGCACTTAACCTGAGAAATTCTCTTTTTGATATATTTTCCATGGTGCTCTTTCCGGGAATTGACTGCATAAAGATAATACGAAATGGATCACCATTTTATTTTCTGATCGTCATATAGAGGGCGATCAATCCATTCACCCCTGCCAGGATCAGGCATCCTGAGGTAACTCCGGCCAGGGGCAACAGAAAAAAGGTAGCCAGAATGGTTCCGAGCGACGATCCCCAAAGATCAGACGCATAAATGGTTGAAGCAGCATAACTCCGACTCGAAGCATAGCTAAGTGTGGTTACAACGTACTGGAGTCCTGTAAGGAATGCCGGAACCAATAATACCGGAATAAATATCAGCCATGCAATGAACCCGGGCTGAACCAATCCTTTCAGTGACCACAGCAATGGAAGGAGCAAAACGTAGAGTCCAAGAAGAAGCTGCAGAATGATGTGCCATCTTCTTCCGGGAAACAGCTTTGCCGCAGCAGCAGACCCCAAAGCCAATCCTCCCATAAATATGGCAAAAATTATTCCGATGGCAGCGTACAAATTGCCGAATGCCGTCTGAAACCAAAATATCAGGAGAATCTCAACCGACGAAGCTGTTAATCCTGTTACATACATACCCGAAGAAGCCGGCTTCATCAGAAACGGGGGCAGCAGGAACAACACAAGTGGCAGCAGCAGCAATCCCGGGTTTTTACCGGCAAACCTGGAGAGGTATTGAAGAGTATGATAAAAAACAGGAACCGGTTGCATATCGGAATTTATCTTTCCCGACTTGCTGATTTTTTCACTGATTTGACTGCTGCGTTCAGCAATAGTCTGGTCATCGAGATAATCAGGATTCACATAGGATGCCCTAATTCCACGTCGCAATACCAGTTCCCCGGGTTTACCTGACAACGGGGCATCCGATGCAATAAAAAAATCCCTTTCACCGGGGATCACAACGATTTCCCTGAACGAAGATGAGACAGAACGGTATATTGTACTTTCAATGGCAGCCTGTGTGGGTGAAAGGTAATTCCCCGAAGGGGATATACCTAGCAGCACAATGGCATTTTCCTTCATTCGCTTTTTCAGGAGCCTGAAAAAATCGACCGTATAGTAACGGTTGATTTGAAGGCTTGAAGGATCTGGGATGGCCAGAATCACAATATCGTAACGTTTAATACCGTGGCTGATAAATTTCCTCCCGTCACCTTCCACCACCGAGATTCTCCGGTCGGCGGGAAACGGTTTGAATGGTTCAGCCATCCGGATAATTCCCGGATTCAATTCAACATAATCAATGGTCCGCACATCCGGGTATTTTAGTATCTCCTCAGCCATTCCTGCAATGCCTCCTGATATCAGAAGCACATCTTCGGGATGGTCGTGCTGAAGCAAAGCGTAATGTACATATTCCTCATTTACCACCATATCACCTGTAGAAAAAAGCAGGTTCCCATTGTCATAGAAACTGGTTTCATCCCCATTTCTGCAGATAGTTATGTTTCCGAACGGGGTTTCCCTTGTCGAAATAACTTCCTGATTTTTAAATATAAGTGACTTCAACCATAGATCGGCCGGAAGGATGGTATAGAACAAAAACAACAACATGAGCAATACACACGACACAACAAGCCTGATATTCTTACTGTAAAGCAGAATAACCAGATGGATAATCAGTGTGGTCAGTAACAATGACTCCATAATACTGAACCATCTTATCATGAGGAATGAAACCACGATACCTCCGGCGACGCTTCCTATAGCTTCAAGCGAATAGACCCTGATGAACATTTTCTCTCCGGGTTCCTGAATCTTAACCAGAAGAGAGAACATGAATCCCGTGCACAGGCAGACAGGCGCCAGCAAAAAGGTGACGATCAGCAGGTACCAGACGGGACTGACCAGTTCACCGGGCAGAAAAAATAGGTTTTTTGTCAGGTTCATGATCACCACTGCCGCCAAAGGCAAATAGCCAAGAATCATGATCATCCCGGGAATGAGGTTCAGTACCTGCTTTTTCCATGATTTTCCAAACCATGAGCCCAGTCCGGTCACAAACATCCAAATGCCAAGTGTCCAGGCCATCATCAGTTCATTCCCCTGGAACACCGTGGTGATTTCCCTGATCAGCAACACTTGTGCAGCAATCCCGAAAAAGCCGAGTGAAAGCAGTGGTAAAACCAGTTTGCCGGGTATAGGCCTAGAGGCTGCGCCAACCGGTTCAGAAAGCGTCGCCGGATGTGCGACAGGTTTCCTGAAAAGCCCGGTGTAATACGATAAATGCCACAACACATGAAAAAAAGCAATGAGGCTTAAAGCGATTCCGGCATCCACGTGCCATTTCATCATCCTGTCCAGGAAACTCCATTCGAGTTTGTAGTTGATCCGGATGACCAGAAGGAGGCCGGGTGCGGCTGTGACCAGGAAAGCAATAAGCAGGATTGTGTTCCAGAATTTCCGGTGAACTGTTTGCCGGATTAATCCTATCCGGGTTAAACCAAGAGTGAAAAAATATCCTGTGAGGACAATAATGGTCACAGGTATCAAATGGTATGGTGAATGCATCATTTCCCCTTTTTCCCTCCTTCAACGGAAAGTTCAGATTCGCTGAAAACAAATGCCTGATATGTATAAAGCTCTGTATCTTTTTCTTTCCATCCTTCCCACCCGATTCCGGCCTTGTCACGGGCACAGTGTCCCAGGAACTCTTCCAGGTTCCAGCCTGTTTCCTGAGCAACCTGAGGAAGAAATGTCCCCGAACGGTTCCCTTTCTTCATATAGATTCCATCCCTGCCTAACCTGAATTCTTCGATGGATGAAATTCTTTGCAACGGAGTAAGCACTGATATTTCAATCTCAATAGACTTCATCTCATCACTGCTCACCGGCAGAAACCTTGAATCCATGGTAGCTGCGGCAATAGCCATCTCCCGGACAGTTTCGTACAGCGGCTTTTCAGAGAAAAAATTTCCGATGCATCCTCTCAGCTGATGGTTTTTCCGGAGAGTAACAAAAGCCCCTGTTGGTATTTTCAGGCTGGCCGGGAGTGATTCTTCCTCCACTGCTGGGATGGATTTGTCGGCCAGGTATCCAGAGATTGTTCTCCGGGCAAGTGAAAGAAGGATTCTTTTTTCTTCGCGCAACAAGTTAAATTCCATAAAGGAAGTTCCGGACGGTTTTCGAACAGCAACCATTGCCCAATACCCCACCACTTTCTCCCGGTCTCCATATCGACTGTCACCGCTGTTCTGATAGACAATTTTTCTGAATTCTATTTCCGGATCTTTTTCAGTGATGTGGAGGATTGCAAGCATGGGCATCCAGCCGCAAATCGATGTTTGAAGCCCTGGCCCGAAGTCGCGTTCGTTTTTTGCGATTGCATTCAGAAAGGTTTTTGTATTATTTGCTGTGATGGCATCTGCTGTAATCTGATCAGCTTTGATGGCATCGGAATAAGATGGATAATGCGAAAAATCGGCGCTGATGATGAACAGATTTTCGGGTATCAGGTACGGGGCAAGAATAGATGCTGCCTGGCGTGCTATTTCGGCTGAGTTTCCTCCGATCAGCAATGGGACAATAGTAAATGGTTTTTTCAGCCAGTATTGAAGAAAAGGCAGTTGTACTTCAATGCAATGTTCCTGTTGATGGGGTTTCGGATCGGACCCGAAAAGCTGATGTTTCCGTACAAGTTCACCTGCCAGGGGATCTACTGAAACACGCCCCAGCGGAGTCAGAAAATCGCCCTGTGTGTAAGCCATAACACCATCGAAAGCAACCCTGTGGTTCGGACCGATTATGAAGATCCGCTTATAACTCTTTTCCCTGTCAATCTGTTTATAGGCAGCAGCAGCTACCTGTCCGGAAAAAACATATCCGGCATGAGGAACTACCAGTACCTGAGGATCCACCCTGGATGTGCCTTTGGCCGTCAGGAAAAATTCGTCGAGCATCATCAGCAATTCCTGTTTGCTGGCCGGATAAAATGAACCAGCCACCGAAGGCTGTCTGTCTGTTTTAACGTTTTGCTTTTGGCCCCGGCATTGCCACAAAGTGAGCAGCACCAGAAAAGCCATTGCCGTTGCAGTACCTGTTCGTTTCATCATCATTGAGATTTTTGTTACTGACAATATCAATGCTTTGATATGAGGCAACTTCTTACAAAGATAAGTGAAAGATGAATGGTTTCGTCTGCTGCTTTCACACGAAAATTCTTACATTTGGGACCTCACACCAATCACCTCTATTATTATAATTTTAATGAGCTGATCATGAAAATCAAATTTATAGGTGCTGCCCGGGAAGTGACGGGAAGTAAGCACCTTATCACTACAGAGGATGGTAAAAAAATCCTGCTCGATTGCGGTATGTTTCAGGGGAAAGGGCTTGAAACGGATGCTGCAAACCGGAACCTCGGGTTCGATCCGCTTGAACTTGACCATATCATTCTGACACATGCGCACATCGACCATTCAGGTTTGATCCCATACCTGTACAAGCTTGGGTTCAGGGGCTCGGTGGTTTGCACAAATGCCACCCGTGACCTATGCGCCATTATGTTGGCCGACAGCGGGCATATCCAGGAAGGCGACGTAAAATGGTTTAATAAAAGGAGGATTGCGAAAGGATTGCCCCCGATTGAACCGATTTATTCCGAACGGGAAGCACGTGCATGTATGGAGTTGTTCATCGGAGTAGCCTACAACCGGAAATTCAATATCAATGACAAGTTGAGGGTCAGGTTTGTTAATACCGGACATATGCTGGGCAGCAGCTCTGTCTTGCTTGAGGTCACCGAAAACGGTAAAACCACCCGGATTGCCTACACCGGAGATATCGGACGTCCGGTAAACAGAATTCTGAAGTCACCCCAGCCATTTCCGCAATGCGATTACCTGATCACAGAATCAACTTACGGGAACAGGCTTCACCCAAAAATACAGGAAGCTGAATATGAACTGCTCAGAATTATCCAGGAAACTTGTGTCATGAGAGGAGGGAAGGTAATCATTCCATCTTTTGCCGTAGGCAGGACACAGGAGGTGGTCTATTCACTGAACAACTTCTTTAACGAGGGCAAACTGCCCAAGGTAAATATCTATGTCGATAGTCCCCTCGCTGTCAATGCCACTGGAATTTTCAGGATGTATACAACTGACCTGAACGAAAATGTTCATGAAGTGATGGAAAACGATCCTGATCCATTTGGGTTCGGTACCCTTAAATATGTCACAAGTACTGCTGATTCCAAAAAGCTCAATTCAATCAAAAAGCCGTGCGTGATCATTTCGGCATCGGGGATGATGGAGGCCGGGCGAATCAAACACCATCTGGCCAATAACATTGAGAATCCTGACAATACAATTCTCGCTGTGGGATATTGTGCTCCTGTTACCCTTGGCGCCCGGATACTTAGCGGAGTTCCTGCCGTCTCCATTTTCGGGGAGATGCATCCGGTAAATGCGCGGATTGAAAAGATTGAAGCATTCTCAGGTCATGGCGATTATCAGGAGATGATTGATTATCTCAGATGCCAGGATCCATCGCAAATTAAAAAGACTTTCCTCGTACACGGTGATTAAGAAGCCCAGGAGTTTTACAAGGAAAAAA
>CAYNBE010000159.1:0-8705 GCA_964395045.1 uncultured Prolixibacteraceae bacterium
CACCCCGACCGTTGTTCGTTGCACCGGCGTTAATTCATGGTTATACCTCACCCCCTGCCCCCCTCTCCAAAATGGAGAGGGGGTATGCAGCTGTATATCAACGATAAAGCAATTCTAAAATAAGGGGGTGAGGTGCAATCAGAGATATGAGAAAAGAGAGACAATTTATTACAAAGCCAAATCTTCAGTCGTTTTTTCCCGATGATAATTCTTACTGCTTATCTTGAAATTTAATAAGTTGTTATTTTTGACATATATTCAGAATCAAATGAAGAAATACAGCAGGAGAAGCTTTCTTCTCAGATCAGGGCTTACCGCAGGTGCCATTTCATTATTCCCGTTCAGTTTCTGTGATTCACCTACAGAAAAATTACCGGGTACTCCTTTAAAAATCCCTTTACCAAAAGCAGGTGAAGATATCTTTTCATTTATCAGGAGGATATCGGGAAAGTTTGACCAAACCCTATACAGAGTGATTGCCGGTTCGGCAAATCCCTTCAAGGAAGGAGATGCAGCGCAGGGCATAGCTGCTTTTGATGAAGAATCAAGGATACATTCAAGGGAACTTTTAAGGAATACAAAAATCGGGGATATTTATCACAACCCCTTGTATACAGATGATCTGCTCTTATTGATTCATGAGTCAACAGATCAATCCAGGCTGAATCTCATCAGCAACTGGACACTGGGCGATCTGAAGCATTTTGTGCTGACAAAACCGGAAGAGGAAATTCAATTCATCATGCCCGGACTGACAAGTGACGTGATCGGCTGTCTGGTGAAAATCATGAGCAACGAAGAGCTGATCAGTGTCGGGCAAAAGGTCTTTAATCCTTTGCCTGGCAGTCAGATTGGTGCAAAAGGATATATGGGTGCCCGGATTCAGCCCAATTCACCAACTGATAATACGGATGATATTATGATGCAGGTCTTCAACGGATGGGCTTATGCAGTGGGCGACGTTGTGCTGGGAACCAACCCTGTGTCAGGGGAACCTGAATCGGTTGAAAAAATTGAGAAAGCACTGTATAATATTTTGCAGACTTTCGGACTTGAAAAAACAATGCCGCACAGTGTGTTGGCACATATTGACATTCAGGCAGAGGTCGAAGAAAAAAATCCCGGGAGTACGGGCATCTGGTTTCAAAGTCTGGGTGGAACTGTAAATGCGAATCAAACATTTAACCTTACGCTTGACAAAATGATCAGGTATGCCTCCAGACGCACCGGCCAATTTGGATTGTATGCAGAAACCGGCCAGGGAGCTGATTTTACGAACGGGAGCGGCGAAGGATTTGATATGGTTGTCCATGAAGCACGGAAATACGGTTTTCTGCGAGCCCTGAAATTAAAAATTGCAGAGGTACAAATCAACAGGATGCCCTGGGTACATGTCAATGATGTGGCGGGGTTTATCGGACCTGAGGTTTTCAAGACGAAGGAACAGCTGGTACGATGCTGCCTCGAAGATACAGCCATGGGCAAACTGCATGGTTTGACCATCGGGCTTGATATTTGTTCCACCCTACACATGGATATTTCGCTGGAGGATTTGTCATGGTGCATTGATCAGGTGATGCCGGCCAATCCGGCCTATTTGATGGCGTTGCCGACAAAGAGCGATCCGATGCTGAGTTATCTGACCACCGGTTTCCATGATCATGTCAGGGTCCGGTCAAAGTTCGGATATAAGGTGAACGATGCCATGTGGGAGTTCTTTAAAAGGATCCATATCATTGATGCTGATGGAAATCCAACGTCTCATTTTGGTGATCCGCTATGGGTTTATTACAAGTACCGTCAGGCAAAAGGCGACCTGGGGAGCAAGGATGAAATTTATGCAGAGGGCAGAAAACTCATTTTGGAAATCGAAAACAGGGGAGTACCCATTGCCAAAGGTACAGGTGAAAACATCTGGGATATGGACCCCAAACTGGATAAAGAAATCCATGCACAATATGAAGATTCCAAAATTTGTCTCTGGACAGAAATGCCTGAATCATTCATTGGTTCTTTGCCGGATCATATTTATTTGAAAACCAACTCCAAAGACAGAACGGATTATATTTATCATCCTCCGACAGGTGAAACCATCCACGAAGATTCGGTTGAGAGACTGAAAACATTGAGGAAATCGTGGAAAGGGACCGTTCCCGATGTTCAGATTATCATTTCCGACGGTTTGAATGTAAATGCGCTCACCGACGAAGGACACCTGAAACCTTACCTGGAGAAACTCAAAACCGGGCTGAGCAGTGAAGGATTAAGCGTTTCTGACACTTATATCGTTTTCAGATATGGAAGGGTGAGGGCTGGTTACCGGTGCGGTGAGTACCTGTTCGGACAAGAAAAGGAAGAAATGAAAGCAAAGGGTATTGTTCACATCATCGGCGAGAGGCCCGGATCCGAACATCATAATTTTTCAGCCTATCTTTCGGCCCCATTGATCAGGACATGGAAAAAGAAAGGGAGACTGGACCATGACCTTTCAAAAGTTGTTTCGGGCATATCAGATACAGCGCTGCATCCTGAAATCGCCGCAGCAGAAACCGTGAAAATTCTGAAAGGGTTGTTTGCGGATGCAGTCTTGAAGGATTAGTACCGAAATTTCAGTGATTATCAGTTCCATCTGTTCTAACCGTGTTCCCATTTTCTTGACTCTGTTCCAAAGGAGATGTTATCAATAGCACGCGGAAAACGCGGATTGAACGGATTTGCACGGATATTTCCGTAAGCATCCGCTCCATCCTAATCATCCATGTTTTAAAAAATTATTTTCTCAGAATCGCGATTCCCGGGACATTGGTCAGGGAATAAACAGGTTCTTCAAAAACAGGCCCTCCTGTTACAGGTTCCTGTTCAGGTGTCAGATGTGGATCAAGATCAATGAAGTGGAATCCACCCAGTCCGGCAGCAAAATGGACCGAACAACCAAGGCCAAGTTTTGTTTCCAGCATACAACCAATCATCAGCCCCATGTTTGCGCTACGCGCGATGGCGGCGATGTCCAAAGCCTCGACTATTCCCGATTTCATGATTTTGATATTGACCAGGTCGGCACAACCGGCCCTGACAACTTCGATGGCATCGGCTGCGGTGAATACCGATTCATCGGCAGCGATGGGTACAGAGGTATGGTCTTTGACGAACTTCATCCCCCGAAGGTCGTATTTGAGTACCGGTTGCTCGAACAAATCAGGCCGTATCCCGTTCTTTTCCAGCTCTTCCAGAAAATGCACCGCCTGCGGCGGAGTGTACCCCTGGTTGGCATCGAGCATCAGGCTGCAACCCGGGGCGCCCTCTTTGATTGCCAGAATCCGGTCGATATCATCGGTCAGGTTTTTCCCGACTTTTGTCTTCAGAGTTTTGTATCCCCTCGTTTTAAGTCTGGCCGCATTGATTTTTGCCACTTCGGGAGGAACAATATCAACGGTGTAGTCGGTTTCCACCTTGTTTTCCGCCCCTCCGAAAAAGGTATACAAGGGGATCCCGAGCGATTTTGTAAATGCGTCGATCATAGCCATTTCGATGGCACACCGGGCGGTAACCTGAGCCCAGAAAACTTTTTTCAGGTGTTTAGAAACCTGGCGGAACTGGCTTACATCCTGTCCGGTTAGAAAATCAATGCAACTGTTCAGCGTTGCCAGCACGGTCGCCTGGTTTTCCCCGTTGATGGGTTCGAGCGGTGCAGCTTCGCCGTACCCTTCCATCCCGTTCTCAAGGTGTAAGGTAATCAGCACATTTTCAATGTTGTACTTGGTTCCGATTGCGATGGTGAATGGATCATCCATCGGGATGGATACCGGTTCAATGTGAACCCGTTTAATGATTGTACCTTCCATGTTTGTCCCTCCATTTATTTAGAAGTCGTAAAAAGTTTTCAATTTGTTCCGGAGTATGTGATGCTGAAACGGTTACCCTGACAATAAACCGGTCAGTGCTGACAGGATAGTCAACTGCGGGGGCGATGATAAAATGGTTTTCAAGCCAGGCTGAAAGGTTCTGGGCCACCTGCCTTTCCCTGAAATAAATTGGAATGATCGGTGTGTTTTCACCTGAAGTGGAAAAGCCCGCTTCCCGGATACCCTTTCTCAAATGGTATGCGTTTCCCATCAGATTTTCACGCAAGCCAGAATTTTCTTTCAGTATCTTCAAAGAAGAACAAGCTGCTGCAACCACCGTGGACGGCAATGCAGTGGATGCTCCGTAAAATGTCGAATGATGACGGATTTTCCGGATAAAGTCATTTTTTCCGGAAAGAAAACCGCCGTAAGAGCCCAGCGCTTTGCTCATGGTCTCCGACTGGAAAATATTGGCTGCCCCGTCCAGTCCGAAATATTCCGGGGTTCCCCTGCCGTTTTCGCCCAGCACGCCTGTGGCATGGGCATCATCAACCACGAGGATGGCGTTGTGCTTCACGGCAAGGGTGTAAATATCGTTGAGAGGGGCAATTTCGCCGGTGAGGGCAAAAATGCCGTCAGTAATGATCAAAGGATGATGGGAATTTGATTTGTTCAGAAGCGATTCCAGATGGTCCGGGTCGCAGTGATTGTAAAAGCAGACTTCGGAAAAACCACGCGGAATACCGTCGAGAATGCTTGGATGGGCCATGGAGTCGGCAAAAACTGTAGAATATTGATCTTTCAGGTTTTCAAGCAGCAACCGGTTTCCCATATACCCGGAGGCAAAGACGATAGCATCCTCCTGTGCTTTAAATTCAGCCAGAAGTTGCTCCAGTTCAAGGTGGATGTCGGAAGTGCCGGTGGTTTGCCTGGATGCTGAAAAATTCACACCGTATTGCTGCAGTGCGAGGATTGCAGCACGTACTGAGCCGGGATGGCCGGCCAGTCCGAGGTAATCGTTTCCTGCGAAACAGCAGTAAGTTTTTCCTTTCAGTGTAATAAAATTCCCGGTTCTTGCTTGCAATCTCAGCATTGTATTCATAAGATAAATTCTGCATTAAAGATATATCTTTTTTCGGGCAACTTTCCTTCAACAATAGTAATGGCTGCCTGGGCAGCATCAACGGCGATTCTTACATTTGATTCCCATGTTGAACCTGCAGAGTGAGCACTCAGGATTACATTGTCAAGAAACATCAGCTGATGATTTTCCCGAAGTAGTTCTTCCCTGAAAACATCAAGGGCAGAACAGCCCCTTTCATCAGTATGTTTTGAAGTAAATCAATCATAGCAGGTTCATCAACCACTTCACCACATAAAGTATTTCCCAGGAATGCTATCTCTTTCATCATCCCCATCAGTTCCCTGCTGACCAACGCTTTTATTTGGGACAGGCTGGGAACATGCAAGGCAATAAAGTCGGCTTTCCGGAACAATTCTTCAATTCTTTTATCATTTTTTTTTGGTTGTTACTTGCTTGTATCCGGAGCAATTATGATTTCCGACTTCCCTTCGAGCAGCTTTTTACCCAGGACAAGGGAAATCCTTTTCTTATGCTTAACGAACATTTCCCCGGCTTCCATGGAGCATCATCAAGTTCAAAGCTTGTTCGCAGTGAACCGGTTTCAAACCTGTTGTGCTTTATAGAATTATCTAAAACATACTGGGGAGTATCTCTCCTGTCTCCAAAGCTACCGCATCCCAAGATGCTCCTGACATGATAATTATCGAGGCCTTCCCCATGATCGATGTGATAGGATATACCTTCTTTATCCAGTTTATGCCAATTGTAGATTATAGGGTAATCCAGCCGTTTCAGCCAGCAGTAGATCCTGCTCGAAAGTGTCCCTCCGCGTTTTCCTTCTTTTAATAATCTTTCTGCTTCCGTTCCGTAAATACGAAAATCTATCTGGTCTTTTTCCAAGGTACAATCGTTTATTCGTTTGTGAACAAAACGGGAATAGGTTGTAATGGCAGAGTTGGGTTTTACCACCTCTTTTGAAATAGGAGCCAAACGGTATTTTTTAGCTGAAAGGGCAGGTATGTTTGCCTAAAAAATAAATGCGAGAACGGCCCCTTCGCTATTCGTGCCGGTAAGTTTGGTAAAAACAGATTCTCCTGTTTCCATATTATAAACCAGCATATTCCGATGCCCGCTATCTTCCATTCTTGATTTGTTCAGAGACGATAACCGTTTCATTCATCCCTTCCTTATCCAACCTATTCTTTGCTGTGACAGTTTTTTGCAATGGTATTGGTTTGCAGCTGAAAATAAGTCCTCAAAGAAATAAGTTCACTCCAAAAAGTTTTTTGATTATGTCATGTAAAGTTCGCAAAGTCTTTTTTATCAAGTATTTAGACTTTGCGTTCTTGGCGCCTCTGCGTGAAATTTCACTTATCAGAGTGGACTCATATTTTAAAAATGTCATTTATCATTAGTTTTTATCCTGATCGATTCTGGTTTCTGTTTCTTTGAGACAATCCCGCATTTGACCAAGAATTTTTTCATTGGCTTCAATTAAATGACGGAAATGCAGCGCTTTATGCCAGTCGGTCACCCGCTCCTGGTGATAAAATGGTTCCGGGGTCAATCCTTCATTTTCCAAAGCTGCGAGCAGGTACAGCAAATACCGGTCACCTTCTGCGGCCAACAACATTTTCGATTTCAGGACGGCAAATTCTTTCAACTGCTGGTTCAATGTCTTCAGGAGCATGGGGGGATGATAATTCCCCGCATTGATATTCGCCATGATTTCACGGACAGCCTGCCCTGAGCCACCGTCTGTATTTGGCGCTTCTTTGCCCAAAAGCCAGGCAATAGTCGGGGCAAGATCGGTATGTTCGAAATAGGGAAGTTCCCGTCCTTTGGCAATTCCCGGACCTGTGAAAACAAGCGGTGTAGCCCAGCTGTCTTCATCATACAAAGGGTGCCAGCCCGTCCGGCTTTGTCCATGATCGGATGTTACAATAAGTACCGTTTCAGACCATTTCCCTTCTTGCTTCAGAAATGAAATGAATTGGCCCAGCAACACATCGGCCTCTTCTATCGCTTTGATGTAAGGAGACCCTTTGCCAAAGATGTTCCGAAAATACGGTTTATCGGGTGTACTTACGGCTATAGAGCTTCCTATTTCTCCTGGGGTTTGCAGATGGATGCGCATAAACACCGGATCCTGGTTTTTTAAAATCTGTATGGCCTGTTCGACCACCTGTTTGTCGCTTAGCGAAGGATCCATGATTTGTGTGGTAAAACCGCGTGCCACCGAACGATAAGCTGCCGTATTGACCACAAACGCGGTTTGACTGCCCTGAAAAACCTCCTGGATGTATTTATTTTCAGGTTTAATAAAAACAGAACCCGCATGAAGCATTGGGTTCGGAAACGAACAACTATTGAATTTGCTGTAATCACCAATTGTCGGATGATGAGGTACAATCATGTACGACTTTTGAACGTAAGTCCCCTGCTTCCGTAAGTTGTTTAAAACCGGCATTTCAAGTTTCTGCGGCGCTTCCCAGTGTAATCCATCAATTATAAAAAGGATAACACGAAGGGGAGGCTGTGAAAAAGAACAAGATATTATTCCAAAAAAGCAGATCAGAAAGATTGATACTGATCGAGACATGGTATTTATTTTATGTGTATGTCTTTATTTTCTTCCAACCGGTAAACCTCGGCGCCAGCCAATAGGAAAGCCCCCACTCCATATACCTCGGTCATGTCTTTTTCGGTATGCTGGGGGTCCACGCCAACAGGTTGTACCCATCCAAGTTTCCCGTCCGGGAAAACCGCATTTTCAAGAGCGGCCCACCCTTTTCTCACAGAAGGAAGAAATTGCTCTTTATCGAGTAACCCGGAATTGATGCCATACGCCAAAGCATACACGAAGAAACCGGAACTGCTCGTTTCCGGATTGGGATAAGAAGCAGGGTCAAGAAGGCTGGCATGCCAATACCCGTCGTTATCCTGCAAGCGGACCACTTTTTCGCACATTTCCACAAACAAATTCTCATAAAAGTCTCTGATGTACGCATATTTGGGCAATTCTTTTAATACTTTCACCAGTCCGCCCAAAACCCAGCCGTTTCCGCGGCCCCAGAAGATTTTCTCACCATTTTTTTCTTTCTGGTCAAAATAGCGATGGTCCCTGAAAAAAAGATGTTCTTTCTGATCGTAAAGCAAGTTATACGTCATGTGGTATTCCCGGTCGAAAAAATCAAGGTATTTGGCATCCCCGGTGAGGTTGTACATTTGCACATAAACCGGTGGTGCCATAAACAAGGCATCGCACCAGGTCCAGCGCTCTGAAGTTACATCTCCGCCGCCATGTTTGAAATTGGAAATGGAAGGATGGTTGATTACCCACTCGGTTCTGGCCTGAGTCGGGTAAAACATCTGCTTGTCACCTTCCAGGCGATACATTTCGAGGTACATCTGGCAAACTACAACATCGTCGGCATTGTACATCCGGTGATGCGGCTGCCAGCCATGCTTCCGGCCAATATCGATCAGCCACTGGCGGTATTTCCCGTTCTCGGCAATTTTTGACCATTCCATCATGCCAACATACAAAGTGCCATTGGTCCAACGGAGATCATGGCTTTTCACGGTATGCTGGTTAGCAATTTGCCAATCGGCCACTTTTTCCATTATCCGGATAATCTTCTTGGAATCAGGGTTATCTTTCCTGTTTCGCTCTGCAGAACCGGAAAGTCCGGGGATCAGTAAAAAAACAATGAACAGGAATAAATACAATTTGATAGATGTTTGTCTCATGGGTAATATTTTTTTTCGACAGTTTA
>CAYNBE010000160.1:0-8639 GCA_964395045.1 uncultured Prolixibacteraceae bacterium
AAAGTACCAATAATCAGAGAATTAACGACTCCTAACTGCAAGTTGGGTTAACATTATCACCACGAAAAACTGGAAAATCTCATCATAAGAAGGCCTGAGTTGCTCCCGCAATTTTTTCAGGGCAGTGCCCATCTGGTTTTCAACTGTTTTTTCGGAAACATTCAGCTTATTTGCGATTTCCCTGTATGATAAATGGTTTTCCTTTCCCAGTATAAAAACTTCTCTGGTTCGTTCGGGGAGGTTCCCGATTGCCTTTCCGATCAACTCCCTCAACTCCCCGGCATCAAGGAAGCCATCAGAAATTTCAGACTTCACATCCGTGATGCTTCTGATTTTTTCATGGATGCCTGATTTCCTTTTTTCATTCCGGAGGTAGTTAAGGCTCTTATTCTTTGATGACCGGTACAGGTAAGCTTTCACCGAAGAATCGATGGTGATTTTATCCTTTTTCTCCCAGAAATAGACGAATATATCCTGAACAATTTCTTCGGATATCATGGGATTGTGCAGGTAGATATTTACAAAATTGCACAGATCGGTGTAATATTTGTTAAAAAAGAACCGAAAAGCTTCCTGGTCGCCCTCTGCCATGCGACTGAAAATAAACTGCTCTTCATAATTTCTGTCGTGACCCATCGGAAAAAATAAACAGCTAAAATTAACAAATTAATTCCGTTTACGACAGGTAAATCAAACAGGAGAGCAGCTACCCGTATTCGGGACCGCAAATCAGGAACTGTTTTTCAGCCAATCCGGGGAACAGGTTTTCGCCCAGGAACATCCTGGTAAAAGGTCGCTGAATAGCAAAGCCCAACGATTCAAGCCATGAGATCAGTTCCTTTTTCGAATCCATCACATCCACCACTACCGGTTGCTGACATTTCATCTTCAGGCCCTGGAGAACAAGCCTTTTCGCATCTTCGGCCGAACCGGCACTTACAGGTCCTATCTGCACATAACGCGAACCTATACGCCCCAAACTATAACCTGATATTTTTCTTCCTTCCACGATCACTCCGGCAAGTTCAGGATACCTATCTGCAAGTGTCCTGAGCAGTATTCCCCGTTTTGTGCCAAAAACCAATTCATCGAAAAGCACAGTCTCTTTCAACCGATCCTTCACAGGCAGGACCGGAGTTACAGCACCAACAGGGATTTTTGTTTCCAGCGCGCCAGGATTGCGTACCATCCGTTGTATCATGAACTCATTGTTGAAGCCGAGCTTTTCATATACTTTTTGACCGGCAGGTGTTGCATCCAGTTTGACAGATTTACAAGAATCCAGCTTGTCCAACAGGGCTGAAAGTAATATTTTACTGATCCCCCTTCCCCGGTATTCCCGGTCAACCAGAACCATCCCAATCCAGGCTGTAACATTGTTGTAGTTCATTGCGGTTGCTGTCCCAACCAGTTTACACTCCGTTTCTGCAGCAAAACAAACATTTCGCGCTCCTCCCACCAGAATCTGCCAGTCATTTTCCGTCTGGTTCCACCCTTCGGCATATACCAGTCGCATGGCATCCGGGATATCCTGCTTTTTCAGTTTCCTGATATTTATTGTGTCAGATTTCATTATCAGATGAAAAGATTTTAGATATAAGACTGACAATATTTGGAAATTCAGTCCTGTGAAGAATAACATGATTGAATCAAAACGTAAACTCACCCCCGACCCCTCTCTTTGCGAAGAGAAGGGTGGCACCCGCAGGGTGACGTGGTGAGTTAAAATATTCTGATTTAGCGAATTATTTAAGTATTTTGAAATGAGCTAAAAGAGAGACATGAGACAATGTAATACTTATCAATTTTATACTACCTTATTCAACATCAGACTAAAAGATTTTTAGACACAAGATACA
Source organism: uncultured Prolixibacteraceae bacterium (assembly GCA_964395045.1). Classification (GTDB taxonomy): domain Bacteria; phylum Bacteroidota; class Bacteroidia; order Bacteroidales; family Prolixibacteraceae; genus UBA1413. The sequence continues at coordinate 1,860 of CAYNBE010000160.1, forward strand.
AGACACAAGACACAAAAAATTATTCCAACCAATTTGCCAGGTTTTCACGCACAAAACTGTCATCATTCAGTTCAGGATAAGCATTGTATATCCTGTCGATTTCTTCCTTCTGTCCAGGTGACAATCCTTCGGAGGGGTTCAGTAACCACACACCTTCGAGCAGACCCTGGCGGCGAAGCACTTCGTGTAACCCTGCAATGCAACCTGCGAAATGATTCGAAGCATCAAAAAAAGCGGCATTCGAGTCAGTAATCTGGTGCGCTTTTGTAACGGCTGCCCTGGTGTCTGAATCAAATTTTCCGTTGTGTACATCTTCGAGCAGATCAACCGCTTTTTTGGTCCACACGGCCCAGTGCCCCAGCAATCCGCCGACTATCCGCTTTCTGATCATTTTGTCTCCCGATTTAAATTCATATTCTGAAAGCAGGTCGACCAGGATATTGTCATCGTTTCCGGTATACAAAGCAATTTGATCAGCCCGGCCCGATTCAACCACTGCCCGCACCACATCCAGAGTCTGGTAGCGGTTGAAAGGGGCTATTTTAATGGCAATAACATTTTCAATTTTCGCAAATTCACGCCAGAAATCAACATCCAGCCGGAGGCCGCCAACCGCAGGCTGCAAATAAAAACCCACCACCGGTATGACCGAGGCTATCGTCTTGCAATGTTCAATCATCTCACTTTGTCGGGCGTCCCTGAAAGCTGACAGGCTCAGAAGCACTGCGTGAAAACCGTTTTTCAGAGCCAGGCGGGCTTCTTTTACGGCTTGTTCTGTCTTGCCCGTTGCTCCGGCAATGCGAATGACAGGCCTCATTTTCTTCCTCTCAAACCGGTCAAATTCTTCCCGGGCAATTTCCAGTACCCGCTCAAACAAATTCACTTCCGGCAAACGGATTTCAAACTGGGTGGTGTGAACAGCAACGGCTACTCCGCCTGCCCCGGCGTCAAGGTAATATCTGATCAGCGCCCTTTGGCGCCGTTGATCCAGCGCACGGTTCTGATCGAGTGCCAGCGGAAGTGCCGGTATAACAGCTCCTTTGAACAAAGCCTGCTTTACATCCGATGGAATTTCTGTATGGTCCATTTTTTTACTTTTTGATTTACGAAATCTTTATAGTCAGAATCGAAATTAGCACATATCTGAAACATTGTATTTTACAATTTTTTTGTACACTTTGTGACCTTCCTTTGCGCAACTTTGTGGTTAATTTATGTCATGAAAAATTTTATGGATAATTCGAAATTTGAGATATTCAGTTAAACAAACATGAAACCTGAAGGCTAATATTTTCCATCCCGCACTTCATAATGGGTTTGTTTGTTCAACAAACGGTGTCCGTGGCCAATCCAACCGGCAGTCCACCGGATGATCCGGTCAACACCCACAGCTGGTTTTCCGAATAGGCCATGCGAAAGCGACGCATTGCTGAGCAAGGCAGTAGGGGCTTCCTCTCCGGTAAAGTTTGGTGATTTGCCCAAGAGTTTTCCAAACTCTTTCGCAACCTGCCTGACTGACAATGTTTCCGGACCGGTCAGGTTGATGATGTTTGCAGGGCTTTTACAATGGCCAAGCATCTGGAGTGCCATGGCGTTCATGTCGCCCTGCCAGATTACATTGAAGTAGCCCATCGACAGATCTATAAGCTCTTCATTCTGCACTTTCTGAGCAATATCGACCAGAACGCCGTACCGCATTTCGACCGAGTAGTTCAGGCGGATCAGTGCAGCGGGTGTGCCATATTTTTTACTGCCGTATTCAAACATACGCTCCCTTCCGAGGCACGACTGGGCATATTCGCCGATGGCTTCAGGGCGATCGGTTTCGGATGACCCGCCTGAATTAATATTGACCAGCGGATATACGCACCCTGTCGAAAAAGCTACAATCGAAGAATCTTTGTAGTGTTCTGCTACCAGTGCCGGAACATATGTATTCATTGCCCAGGTCAGTGAAAGATTTGACTCGGAGCCAAATTTCATCCCTGCAAGGAAGACCACATTCTTCACTTTTGGGAGGCCCCGTACAAAAGCGGAGTCCAGCAAATCGCCCCGGATGGTTTCAATTCCAAACCCTTCGATTTCTAAAGGTTCGTTTTGGTTGCTGAAACGCGAAACCCCGATGATCCTCCGGTGAACACCTGCCTGGTCGCTTGCCCTTTTGGCCATCCTTGCCAGTGAGGGGCCAATTTTTCCGGCAATGCCCAGAAAAATGATGTCCCCGTCAAGCTCATTTATGAACGTCACTACTTCTGGGGTCGGCCTTGACAATAGTTCATCCAGTTGCTGTTCGTTTTCAATGGTTTCAGGAAAGTGAATCATAGATACCTCCATAGTTTATGATCATGTTTTTATAAATCTCAACCGACGCCCTGATTTTTTCAATTATACAAAACTCATCCTTCTGATGGGCCTGTGATGGTTCACCGGGGCCGAGGATGATTGTGGGGACACCCCCGTAAAGCTGTTGCAATACGGCACCGTCGGTCATATAGGGGAGTGACCGGGAAAGACCGCTGGTCCACTGGCGTTTGCACAGCTTGTCAACCAGCATGGCAAAGGGTGAAAGCGCACTGGTGCTGACAGGGTTCAGGTCAACCAGTTTTTCTATTGTGATATCATTTCCCATTTCTCCGGAAAGCCGCTTCAGAAGTTCCGGATGAGCGGTTTTTTGAGTAGAACGTATATCAACTGTAAATTCTGCATAGCCGGGAACCGAATTAAGGTTTTTCCCCCCGCTGACCATCCCCACATTGATGGTCGGGTGTCCGTGTAAAGCATCTTCTTCTGCATCAAACCGGAATGTTTCGATCCGGCCGATCGCCCTTGCCGCTTTGTATATTGCGTTTTCGCCAAGTTCGGGCATAGAGGAATGGGCGGTTTTACCGGTTGCTGACATTTTCAGATAGAGGGCCCCTTTATGCCCAAGGTATGGAACATTGGATGTCGGTTCCCCGACAACGACAGCCCCTGCCCTGCCCAAATCCAGCCCGGATCCGGCCAGGTGCCTTGCCCCAAGGCAACCCGGTTCTTCACCAGCCGTGAATATCAGACGGATTCCCCCCGGCGGGCTGGCTTCGCGAAATGCCATTACTGCTGCACAAACCATTGCTGCCACTCCGCATTTCATATCACTCGAACCGCGCCCGAAAATTTTTCCATCCCGGATAGTCCCTGCAAAAGGGTCGTCAGACCATGGGTTTTCCCCCACAGGGACGGTATCAAAATGTCCGGAGAACACCAATGCCGGGATTTCATGTGTGATCCCTTTTTCAGCAACCAGGCTCAAGCGTCCCGGCGACAGCAGGTCGTACCTGACCTGAAAACCATTCCCTGTTAAAAGCCCGCCAATATACATCGCAACCGCGCTCTCATTTCCTTCAGGCGCAGAGGTATCGAATGAAATTAGTTTTTGGGCAAGGGTAAGTACTTCTTCAAATATCATTGCAGGTTCATTTTTGTCGTTCATTACCTTCATTTGATTGTACCCCGTTTTTTAAAGCGGATTTGGGAAGGAAGGAAATAAACAATACCCCGGCCAGTGCCACACAGATCAAAACGGTAAAACCGAGGTTGTAACTTTTTGCTGCTTCGTTATACAGTGCCCCGACCAGCACCGGGAAAAGTGATTCGGCCACCCCATCGGCCACTAAGACAATCCCCATGACACGCCCCAGTACTTTCACACCAAACAGGTCGCCTGCCATCAACGGGATAATCATGTAATCGCCCCCCAGCCCGATGCCGTAAATGACGGCAAACAGGTAAATGCGACCGGGAAAATCAGGCATCATCAACAAAGGAATTGCCGTAGCTACCAAAAGGTAGATCAGGATCATCACATATTTCCGGCTGACCAGGTCGGAAAGAAAGCCCATCAGCACTCTGCCGATAAGGCTTGCCAGTAAAACAAACGACATGACCTGGGCTGCCTCCGTCTGGGTGAATTCCAGGTCGCGAAGATACAGTTTCAGATGCTGGCCTATTCCTCCGACCGTACCGATGGCACACATACTGCCGATGGCCAAAAGGTAAAACTCAGGCCTTTTCAGGATATGTTTTACAGGGGGCATGGTTTGCCGGGGCTGATCCTTAGTGATGGACTGCCGGAGAGATGGGTCCCTGATAAACCAGGCCATGGGCAAAGATATCAACACAACCAGGAGCCCTAACAAGGCAAGGGCCATGTGCCATCCAAACTGCTTTTCGAAGCCGGTGGCCAGAAGGGGAACAATTGCACCTCCGGTACCGATACCCAGGTAGGCAATTCCCATGGCTTTGCCCCTGTTTTTATCAAACCAGCGTGAAATTAAGACCTGACAGGGGATCGGCCCTCCAAGAACATATCCAAGTGCATTGAACAGATAGAACAGGTAAAATATGCCCAGAGTATCGGCAAAACTCAGGCCCACCAGGGCAATGCCCATCATCAGCGAGCCGGTGAGCATCAGCCTACGGGGGCCGTACCGGTCGATCATCCATCCGGCAATGAACCCGAACAAAGGGCCGACCACCAGTTTGCCCACCGCATTGCCGGAGGTGACCACGGCCCGTGACCAACCATATTCACCGATCATAAAATCATAAAAAAAAGGCAGGCCGTAATAGGCAAACCCTACAAGGGCGAGCAGTGTCAGAAATGCCGTTGCCACAATGTAGGGCTGGGAACTCCTCGTCTTATCGTTCGTGACTGCTTCGGTTGTTTTGCTTGTCATTCCCTGGTTTTTGGATTATTGTTAGCTTCTTTCAATCTCTGCTAAAATATATATACTCTCTGAAAATACTTCATAGTTGAGATTTTTAAATAACCATCATTTCATATCCGGCTATTGGAGGATTTCTTTTTTCACATATTCATGGTTTCTTATCAAGTACAAATATAAAGCATTCAGTGTGTTATAATTTCATAAAATAGGGTAACCGGTCAAGTGCAATTTCTGTCACGATTTTTTGATTTCCGTAATAAAGATTTCCCAGGTCATCCATCCATTTTCCAGCGGGAAGGACAACATCACGAAACCTGGTATTTTTTTCAGTAGCAGGAGCAACCAGGATGCTATCCCCCAGCATAAACTGGGTATTCATTTTGGCAAATCCCTGGTGTGGAAATACATATTCCATTAAACGGACTACCGGTTCCCCAGTCAGGGAAGATTCTTTTACCAATCTAAGGATCAGGGGTGTAAAATCTTTTCTGATCCTAACTGCTTTTTTACAAGCATTCAGGTGCTCATCGTCAAGAATCCGCCAGGGGGCAACGGAAAACTGCATCATTGGCATGAGCGCATGGCACTGGGCTGACCTCACTATCAAATCCTGATCGATGGTTTCGGTTGACAGAAAAGAGAGATATTCACCTCCCCCGATCATATCGGGACATGTATAGTTATAACCCATCAATCCCGCTATCAGCATATCCGGTATTAATTTTTGCAAATCTTCCCAGGTATGCTCTTTGTCCCTTAAACGGTTAACAATCGGTTGACCTGCCATTTTCCACATGGCACGGTATTCATTTAAAGGATAATCAAGCCCCAGACGGGCATAGAATTCACAATGCTGTTGCGGAATTACCTTTTCCGAACCGGAATAACAGTGCGAATAAAATTCAAAATCTCCAGCATCAAATTTAAATCCGTCAACCCCGTATTTCGTTTTCAGATTTTCAAGTTGATTCTTGAACCATTGAACAGCATCATTATTCGATAAGTCCAGAATAGCGCTGTATCCGTTCCACCATTGTACAATTGCAACATTACCAGATTCGTCTTTGAGTAGCCGGCCTTCATCTTTTAGCTTTCGAAACACATCGCAGTCGGGGCTGATGAAGGGGCAGACCCATAACATCGCTTTAAAACCCTTTTCGTGAAGAGAATCAATCATTGCCTTTGGGTTAAAGAAACGTCCGGGATGAAATTCCCATTTCCCGTAATCTTCCTGCCAGTTGTCGTCAATCATTAGTACACCGGGAGGAAAGCCGTTGTTAACAATCTGCCGGGCATAATTCAAAATGTCGTTCTGGTTCTGATTGTACATCAATTCAATCCAGGTATTGTACTGTGGTTCTGTAAACAATAATTCACCTGGAAGTTTACCTGATGGAGGAAAATATTTTTTCGAGGCATACAGAAATCCTTCTTTTAATGTTTCTCCGGCTTTCGAATAAACCAATGAAACATCAGCCGACCTTATGAGCAATGAATCATTTTCAACTGATATTTCAAATGGATTTTCTGACCAAATTACCTGCCCCTTGGAAGAAAGCAACAATGGCTGGACCTGGTTACCATAGTTGTCATTCAAATTTGCATGGTAACCATTCTGAAGCGGCATCATACCTCCATGATTGATCACTCCTGACCACCAGGAAGAATTTTCATCGAAAGGAATCTTTATGTGAGAAAACTTTTCCTGTTGTGCAGTTCCGCTTACTGAAAGTAAAAAAAACATCAACACAAAAAAAATGATCTTACTATCCATGAATTCTGTTTCTAATATTTTAATATGCAATGGATTTGTGGAGAAAGGAAATGAAACTATTTTCCATTTTCTACCGTTACATTATTTAAAATTATGTATTCCTTATAGCCTATGATTTGTCCAAATTTATCCACAAAATACCGGAGTTCTTATTGCCTGTTTCTTTTATCCACAACTTTCGGGATATATTGTTAAAATACCAGCTATTCGAATTGCTTAATTTGAAATCTTCAGAATTTTCTATTTTCTGCAATAATTGCCCATTGGATATAATATTTTTCAGCAACAGGTTTTTATCTA
>CAYNBE010000161.1:0-8593 GCA_964395045.1 uncultured Prolixibacteraceae bacterium
ATCAGACAATGCCTTACATGTCAGGGTTTCAGGTTTTCGTGGGATTTAGAAATACCGGATGGTATAAGGGGTAGTAATGATTTTTGTTTGTTCACCCAGCAGCCCGGGTTGTTTTTTATATGCCGGTCTCTGAGGTTTTATTGACAGGCTTTATAAGGGATTTAATCGTGATGTGACAAGGCACATTCTATGAAGTTCGCAATTTTAATGATGTTTATTCTTCCATTGGTTGTTTGGGGACAGGAGGCGGGAAATATAACCGACTCGCTGGGACTAAAGCAGGGGTTTTGGCAAAAGAGATACCCTGACGGCAAGTTGATGTACGAAGGACAATTTATCGATAACAAACCTGTAGGTGAATGGAGACGTTACCACGAATCGGGAATTCTTAAAGCAACCATGCAGTACCAGACCGGAAATGATACGGTGAAAGCAAATTTGTATAATCCCTCAGGCAAACCTTTTGCCGAAGGAACCTATGTAAATGAGAAGAAAGAGGGGCTTTGGATCTATTACTCAAATGAGAAAAAAATTTCGGAAGAGTATTATGTAAATGGTATCAGGAATGGAATCTGCCGTAAATACTACCCTTCGGGACAGCTTCTGGAAGAATCGGAGTGGAAGGATGGCCAAACTGAAGGGAACTACAGGGCATTTTATCCCGACGGAAAACCTTACCTGGAATGCAAATACCGTTCGGGTAAACGACACGGCCTCTGTATCAGTTATTACAGGTCTGGAAAGACAGAAGTGGAAGCCTGGTATGAGAACAATCTGCCAGAACATTCGTGGAAATACTATGACGAAGAAGGAAACATCAGGTTTATACTGCAATACAGCAAAGGATTACTTCAGAATCCTGAAGTAATCAGGCAGATGGATACATGGCAGTTGGAAGAACTGGAAAAACAACGAAACCGGTTAACTGATCCTGAAAAATACCTTCAAAACCCCGAAGAGTTTTTAAACATTAAAATCCGGTCAGGCGAAATCCATGAATAAAGCGGTGTGGTTGACTCTCACATTCATTGTGTTTCAGGCATTTCTGATCAAATCGGAAGCACAGCCGTGCTATTGGGTAGGTTTCACCGACAAACACCAATCGATTTATTCCCTAAGCAGGCCATACGAATTTCTTTCAAAAAAATCGGTTCAGAGGAGGCAGAAGCAGGCTATTCCTCTAGATGAAACTGATTTACCGCCCACCCGGAGCTACATTGACTCAATCGTGAAAACCGGCGGACGGATCATTCATTCCTCCCGCTGGTTAAACGGCATCACCGTCATGCTGCAGAACGATTCAATCGCACAGAAAATAAGGAAATTCAGTTTTGTAAGAGAAGTACAGCTGACCAAACCGGCTGAAACATTAAAACGTGCAACCTCCAAGTTTGAAAAATCAACATCATTGGTAAAGCTTGATCCCTCTGCATACGGTCAGGCCATTCACCAGGTTGGACAATTAAACGGGTTGTTCCTTCACGAAAAGAAATTCCGGGGTGAAGGCATCGGTATAGCGGTCCTGGATGCCGGATTTTCAAAGGCAGATGTTTTGCCGGCTTTTGACTCGCTCTGGGTTTCGGGCAGAATACTGGGGGCAAAGGATTTTGTATCGCCCCTCTCCGATATTTTTGACACCCATCCCCATGGAATGGAAGTGCTTTCAGTCATGGGTGCAAATATGCCGGGAGAAATGATCGGGACTGCCCCGGATGCTTCATACTGGCTGTTAAGGTCAGAAGATACCGGTTCGGAATATCTCATCGAAGAGGACAATTGGGTTGCCGCCGCAGAATTTGCTGACAGCGTGGGTGCCGATATCATCAACTCCTCCCTTGGATATTCGACGTTTAATCTTCCATCTATGGATCACACCTATGCTGAAATGGATGGTCGCACTACCCGGGTGGCACGGGCAGCCAACATGGCTTCAGCCAAAGGAATGCTGGTTTTTATTGCTGCCGGGAACGAAGCCAAAAAGCCCTGGCGTTATATCATGACACCGGCTGATGCCGATAGTGCCATCGCTGTGGGAGCTGTCAACAAGGACAGCATCCGTGCCGATTTCAGCTCACACGGCCCTTCTGCCGACGGAGATATCAAACCCAACCTCTCAGCAACCGGGTGGGGCACTGCCATTCAGGATGCGTCCGGAAAAATTGTCATGGGAAACGGAACATCATTTTCTTCGCCGGTACTGGCAGGTATTGCAGCCTGTTTGTGGCAGGCATTCCCGGATGCTTCGGCTGTAAAGATTAAACAGGCACTATACCAGAGTGCCCATCTGTCGCAAAAACCGGATACCCTGCTGGGTTATGGCATACCCAACATGAAGATTGCGAGCGATTTGCTATCCAAATACAGCAATCTCACGGAAGTGCCGTATTATTCCTGGAAGGTTTTTCCCAATCCATTCCATTCTTCCCTGAATATTTTCAGTATTGACAATTCCATTAAAAAATCGGTCATGGAAATTCTGAATCTCTCAGGATCGGTCTTGTACCGGAAATCTTTCACCGGAAACTCCGTTATACTGCACAATGAGCTTGACCCTTTGATCCCCGGGGTGTACATACTCAGAATTTCCTCTGCAGGAGGCAGAGAAGTCCACAAAATTATCAAAGGAACCTGAAAAAACTGGTTCCTCAGTTGAACAACCGGAACCTCCCGGGTGTGAGAATCCCGTCAATCACCGGTTTTTCGGCTTTCTCCTTCGCTTAATCCGGAATTCCCGGAGCTTTCTCGGATAAAACTTTAAAGCCTTCCCACTACACCAACAGCATCCAGCCTCCAAAAATGTTACATTTGTACCTGATCAGATAACCCTGGCAGATTATGAAAGGCCGGCTAACCCTTTTTGAACTGAACTCCCTGTTTCAGGATGTCATTCATGAACACCTGGATGAAACTTATTGGGTGATTGCTGAAATCAGTGAAATGAAGGTAAACCGGTCGGGCCACTGTTATCTGGAACTGGTTGAAAAAGAGAGCGGGTCAGATGAAATCGCAGCCCGGGCAAGAGCAGTTATTTGGTCGTATACCTTCAGAATCATGAAATCCTACTTTCAAACTACTACAGGGCAGGAGCTGACTGAAGGAATCAAAATCCTGGTCCAGGTCACCGTTGAGTTTCATCAGACATATGGTCTCAGCCTGAATATCAGGGACATTGACCCGGTTTATACGTTGGGGGATATTGCCCGGAGGCGCCTTGAAATCATCAGCAAACTGAAAGAATCAGGTGTTTACGATATGAACCGGGAGCTTCCGTTGCCTCTGGTGCCACAGAGAATCGCCATTATTTCCTCATCCACTGCTGCCGGATACCAGGACTTTATCGCCCACCTGAGAAAAAATCCCGGACGCTTCCGTTTCCATTGCACTTTGTTTGATGCATTTATGCAGGGATCGGAAGCCGTTCCCTCCATTCTGAAAGCACTTGACCGCATTTTTCAGGATGAAGACAAATTCGATGCCGTAGCCATTATCAGAGGAGGAGGTGCCCAAGCTGACCTCGGATGCTTCGATAATTTCGAACTGGCCTGGGTTGTTGCCCAGTTTCCTTTGCCAGTGATTACCGGGATCGGCCATGAAAAAGACGATACTGTTCTCGACCTTGTTGCCCATACAAGAATGAAAACCCCAACGGCAGCCGCCGAATTTTTTATTTCGGGAGTAGCCGCTGCATACGAAAGGATTCTTACCCTGCAGGAAGAAATAGTAAAAGAAAGCCGTGATGCTTTGAATAAATTCCTAATAAAACTGAATTCCCTCGCTATTTCCATTTCCCATTCCTCACAAAAGTACCTGCGAAGCTCAAATACCAGAACAGAAAGGATCGCCCAGCGGTTCCGGAATTCGGCAGGAAAATATCTGGCATCCAAATCAGAGTATCTTGTCATATATAAATCGCGATTGTCGAAATACTCTAAATTTCTGATATTTAAGCAGCAAAACCAACTCAGGCAGCTCTTCAGGGAAGTCCGTTATCTGGCTAAAACAAATTTGTCGAGGGAACAACAAAGACTAAGGCAGCTGAGAGACCTGATCCCTTCGGCCGTTAGGAACTACAGGAATATCCGTGAAATGAAGCTTGCCTCTTCTGAAGCCGCACTCCGTTTGCTCGATCCGCAAAATATACTCCGGAGAGGATTCACCCTCACCCTGCAGGATAACCGGATAGTCAAATCGGTAAAAGAGCTTTCGGAGAGTCACCTTCTTGAAACCCGCTTTTTCGACGGACAGGTAACCAGCAGAATTGTAAATAATATGAACAGTGATATATGCAGATAAAAAGATTTTTGACGGTAAGATTCTAACTGCATTCCAAATGAATTATTAAATACCTCATCCTAAATAAAATACATTTTGATACAACCCCACACTAATAAAATTAAGTCAGTAAACTCAACAAATACTTAACAACATGATACCAAAGAAAATATCTTATCAGGAGGCAGTCGATGAGATTGAAACCATCCTCGCAAGGATCGAAAAGGAAGAACTTGATGTGGATGAACTGGCCGAAAAGGTAAAGCGTGTCTCAGCCCTGCTGAAAATGTGCAGGGAAAAGCTGATCATGACCAACGAGGAAGTGGAGAAAATTCTTGGCGAAATGGAGGAATGAAAAATCCCGCTCTGTCGTTTTTTGGCAGGAACCCTGTATCTATGATGTTTCTGGTAGCAGGGTCCCTTTTCCTCCTTTATCATGGATTTGCGTTTATCGGTCATTTTGGTTTTGATGATCTTCACTATGCAAAACTTTCGTGGAACCTTCTGAACGGGACTCCCGACTGGAACGATCACTTTTCGTACCGATGGGTTATTCTCGGATTCACTGCTTTATCTTACCTTCTTCTCGGGATCAATGATTTTGCCTCATCCCTCCCTGCCCTGTTGCTTACCCTGCTCACCCTTTGGCTGCTCTGCACGACAACGGCAAAACAGGGGATTCGGGCCCTTCTTGCAGCAGTTGCTGTTTTTACATTCAATCACTGGACCCTGTTTTATTCCGATAAGCTGATGCCCGATGTATATGTGGCATTTTTCAGTTTTGCAGCCATTCTGGTTTACTATTCGACTACCCAGAGAGAGAGCCGACCTTCTGATGCCTTTCTTTTCTCACTGGCGCTTTTCGCTGCCATCCTTTCCAAGGAAACCGTTATCCTTCTTCTCCCCTTGCTAATATGGTGGCTGGTGCATGACATTGCAGCAAAAAAAAACATCCGTTTCTGGATTACGGCATCTGTCTCCGGAGCTCTAATGATAGCAGGAAGTCTGTTCCTGACCGCACATCTGACCGGAGATGCCTTTTCGAGGGTTACAGCCATCTTCGCAAACCGTTACTCCGGATTTTGTGATTACGCCGGTCAGCCTTTCCTGATTCTTATCCGGCGAATTACGGTCGGTCTTCTTAGGGAACTGACCGGACAGGGAATGATGGCAGGCTTCATCCTGCTGCTGCCTGCCTTTTTCACCGGATTTCGGATACAGGAAAACAAAGCAATACGTTTTTGGGGAACAACGGCTTTAATCCTGCTGCTCTCTTCCAATTTCATGAGCATCACACCGTCAGAATACAATCCCATGTGCACCGATCCCCGGCACTATCTTTTCCTGATTCCTGTATTTGCAACCGGCGCAGGGAGTGTTATTGCCGAAATGCATTCAGAAAGGAAGTACTGGATAGGTGTCTTGACATGTACAGCTGCATTTTCACTTCTTCTGATATCTTCGGGAACCCGTACCTTTTTTGAACAACTGCTGCCCATCGGTGTACTTGCAGCTTTCTTTGTTTTCATGCACCGGAAAATATCCTTCTTTCCGGCCGGCATGGCAGCAATGGCCATCTTCCTGGCGATCAAACCTTTCCTGTATGTTCCTTATGCAAGGAGTGTCCATTACGAAAAACAAAAGGACTTTGTTCTCAGTCATGTTCCTGAGAATTCATGTGAACGGCTGGTAACCGATGAGGTACAGGGCAGGCTATTCGAATATTACAATGGATTCAGGAAAACCAGGCCGGAAGTTTTAACCTGGAAGGAAGCGGAATTGTTCACCGATTCACTTACCGGAAAAACAGCCTTGCTTACAAATAGATATACAAGTTACCTGAGTGGGGAACAACCGGGTACACTGCCATATTTCGCATCCAATCCCGGTATCCTGGCCTCTTTGGTGATTGAAGATCCCGGTTTGAAAATGGCACTCTATAAAACTTCAAAATGGACTGTTGCCAGACTGATCTCCATTTTCCGAAACGGTTTTGAAAAGGATGAACCATTCTGGACTCCCGGTGACGGCCGGCTTGAAACGCAGAATGTGTACAGCGGATTTTCATCGAACCTCTCAGGCGAATACTCTGCCACATTTCGGATACCTGCTGATTCTCTTTCATTTTTACGGTTCAGACTGATACAGGTATCGATCCGGTTCTATTGCATGATTTCGGATAAAACCGATGCAGCGATTGTGATTTCGGTCGACAATGATAACGGGAACCTGATTTGGGAAGCCAATCCCTTGTTTCCCCTGATAAAGGCATTCGGTACCTGGAATGAAATTTCGCTCCATCAGTTGATCACAAAGGATAAACTCTTCGGGGGATCCCGGGTTTCGGTTTATATCTGGAACCGTTCGGGGGATAAAATCTACACCGACGACTGGGAAATTGTTTTCAGTGGAATCCCTGAATGTGTTTCAACAGATGGAAATCATAAATAGAACCGTCAATGTTTTTTGATCCAATCGGCAATCCAGTCGCCCACTTCAGAGGTTTTAAAGGAAATCCCTTCTGAAATGTCAACCGTACTGACCTTTGCTACCAGTGAAGCGTTCACTGCTTCCCTGATTGCTGCAGCTTCGTCATGCAGGTTAAAAGCATATTCAAACATCAGTGCAGCTGATAAGATGGTTGCTACCGGATTTGCTATATCTTTTCCTGCCGCCTGCGGATAGGAACCATGAATTGGTTCAAACACGGATGTATGGACTCCCAGCGAAGCCGAAGGGAGTAATCCAAGCGATCCCGTGATCACACTGGCTTCATCGGTTAAAATATCCCCGAACATGTTCTCTGTAACAAGCACATCGAAATTTCGAGGCCACTGAATGATCTGCATGGCAGCATTGTCGACAAACATATAACCGGTTTCGATATGGGGGTATTGTGCGGCCATCTCCTGTGCGACTTCTCGCCACAACCTGCTGCTCTCAAGGACATTTGCCTTGTCGACCACGGTCAGCTTTTTGTTTCGCCTTTCTGCAAAGCTATATGCCACCTTCAGGATTCTTTCTATCTCACTGCGTGAATAAGTACAGGTATCAAAAGCCGTGTTTCCGTTGTCAGTACGTCCCTTTTCCCCGAAATAAATACCTCCGGTTAGTTCCCGGATACACACAAAATCAGCACCTTCGACAAGTTCCCGTCTCAGGGGCGATTTATGCAGAAGCGAAGGAAATGCAACAACCGGCCTGATGTTGGCAAAAAGGCCCAGTTCCTTCCGCATCCTGAGGAGGCCCTGTTCCGGCCTGACGAGGGCTTTCGGATTGTTGTCGTATTTCGGGTCGCCAATGGCCCCAAAAAGGACTGCTCCCGATTCCATGCACAGGCGGTGTGTTTCCGGGGGATAGGGATCACCTGTCTGTTCGATGGCAATGGCACCTGCCAGCCCGTATTCATAAACCAGGTGGTGGCCAAATCGTTGTGCAACTGCTTTTACCGTTTTCATGGCCTGTTCAACGATTTCAGGGCCGATCCCGTCACCGGGGATAACTGCTATTTTAATTTCCATAATAATTGGTTTTCAATCTTTTACGCAAAATCATTTGCAATGATATTCAACATCTTGATGGTTGCCTTGATGGCTGCCGAAGTCTGGTCGGAATCCAGCCCGCGGGTTTTGAACTCATGTCCGTTGTGCCATGTGATAACTGTTTCAACAAGAGCATCGGTTTTTCCACCCGGTGGGATGGTAACCACATAATCAACCAGGGAAGGGAGCGGTTTGTTCAATTTGGCGTATATTTTCCTGAGTGCCCGCATAAAAGCATCGTACTGGCCATCCCCTGAACTGCTTTCTTCATACTCCTGACCATCGATTTCGATGCAGAGCGATGCCATCGGTTTAAGCCCCATCGCATGGGCAATCGAATAATTCCGGACCCTGATTTTTTCTTCAATTGCCTGGGTACTCAGTACATCAGAAACGATATAGGGCAAGTCTTCAGTTGTTACATTTTCTTTCAGATCGCCCAGTTCGATGATCCGGGCGGTCACTTTTTTGAGGGAATCGGGATCAAGAGCGATGCCCAGGTCTTCGAGGTTCTTTTTGATATTTGCTTTACCTGAGGTTTTGCCCAGGGCATATTTCCTTATCCTGCCAAAACGTTCGGGTAGCAGTTCATTGTAATAGAGATTGTTTTTGTTATCACCGTCGGCATGGATCCCACTGCACTGCGTAAAGACAAACTCCCCGATCAATGGTTTGTTTGCGGGGATTCTGATGCCTGAGAACGATTCAACGACTTTGGATATCCGGGTCAGCATGTATTCATTCACCGAGGTTTTCATCCTGAGGTGGTCAGTAGCAGT
>CAYNBE010000162.1:0-8548 GCA_964395045.1 uncultured Prolixibacteraceae bacterium
TTATACGAATGAAATAGCCATAAGAACTTAAGCCCATACAAAACGGAAATGAATAAATGGCTATTCCATTTCGTTGAGATGTAGTTTGAAAAGCAAAAGTTCTTACGAAAATTGTAGAGATTGACATTGAAAATATATACGAATGAAAAGCATCAAATCACTGCATGAAAAGCGGAATACAGCCATCCTGCTGATTCACTGTCCCGACCGCCAGGGAATCCTGGCCACAGTTACTGAATTTCTGAACCGGAACAACGGCAACATTATCTACCTTGACCAGCATGTTGACCGTGAGGAGAGGATCTTTTACATGCGTGTGGAATGGGAACTGGATGGTTTCATCATTCCGCGTGAAAAAATCGGGGAATATTTTGAAACCCTGATCGCTTTGAAACTGCAGATGACCTGGAAAATTTACTTTTCTGAAGAAACCCAGAAAATGGCCTTGTTTGTTTCACGGATGCCTCACTGCCTTTTCGATATTCTTTCGCGGTATACGGCAGGAGAATGGGATGTGGAAATTCCGGTCATTATCAGCAATCACACCAAACTGGAACCGGTTGCAAAACGATTTGGCATTGACTTTTATTATTTCCCGATCAGTGAAGAGAACAAAGCTGACCAGGAAGCCCTGGAAATTGAACTGCTGAACCATCATAAGATTGATTTTATTGTCCTGGCCCGGTATATGCAGGTTCTGAGCCCTGAATTTGTAGTTCATTATCCCAACAGAATCATCAATATCCATCATTCGTTCCTGCCGGCTTTTGCCGGAGCTAAACCTTATCAGGCAGCACACGAAAGGGGAGTGAAAATTATTGGGGCCACAAGCCATTATGTGACTTCCGACCTGGATGGCGGCCCGATCATCGAACAGGATGTGACCCGTTGCAGCCATGTCGATACGGTTGAAAATCTTGTCAGAAAAGGCCGTGATCTCGAAAAAATTGTACTTTCACATGCAGTTTTCAAGCATCTGCAACATAAAATCCTTGTGTATGGAAACAGAACCGTTGTTTTTAATTAATAGATTGGTTATGAGTGGATTGAATGTGTTCTGTTTGCTGACGGGATGCCTGGTATCCGCAGGTTCCTTTGCCCAGAGCCGTTTTCAGGAGGCTGTGCCAGCCGATTATGGTTATATCGTACAGGTAGGGCAACAACTTCCTGATTTCGAGATGGAATTGACCAACGGCTCCATGGTGTCAGCCTCAGGGCTTCTGGGAAAGGTGGTTATGCTCCAGTTTACTGCCAGCTGGTGTGGTGTATGCCGGAAGGAGATGCCTCATATTGAAAAGGATATCTGGAATAAATACAGGACAAATCCAGGTTTTGCTCTTTTTGGAATCGACATGGATGAACCTCGTGAAAAAGTAATCCGTTTCGGGAAAGAGGTAGGTGTAACTTATCCCCTAGCACTGGATCCCGGGGCAGCGATATTTTACAGGTTTGCTGCGAAAAATGCCGGTGTGACCCGTAATGTAATTGTTGATAAAACCGGGAAAATTGTTTTCATGACCCGTCTTTTTAAAGAAGAAGAATTCAACGAAATGAAAAAGGTGATTGATATTCTGGTGAATGAATAATCTTTCCGGAGAGACGACGCGAAAAGGGCGTATGCCTGAATCCGGATCATGCGTGAGTTTAATATGAAAATTGTCATTATCAGATACAATGCAGGCAATATTGAGTCGGTAAGCAATGCCTTGCTCCGATTGGGTATCCATGCTGAGATCACGGGTGACCACGATAAAATCAGATCGGCCGACAAAGTGATTTTCCCCGGAGTTGGTGAAGCCAGTACAACCATGGAATACCTGAAGCGCCACGGACTTGACCGTGTCATCACCGGACTCCGGCAGCCGGTGCTCGGCATTTGCCTCGGTTTACAATTGCTCTGTGCCGGATCGGACGAAGGAAATACCTCCTGCCTGGGCATTTTTAGTGAGAAAGTCAGAAAATTGTCCCCAGACCCGGAAAGAAAATTCATCGACAAGGTTCCGCATATGGGATGGAATTCAATCCAACATCTGAAAAATGGAATTTTTTCTTCTGATATGGAGGGTCGATTTGTTTACTTTGTACATTCGTACTATGCAGAGACAGGCGCAGATACTTCCGCTGTGTGCAACTATATAAATCCCTTCAGTGCCGCCTTGCAGAAGGGTAACTTTTATGCGACCCAGTTTCACCCTGAGAAGAGCGGACGGATCGGTGCCGAAATACTCTGGAATTTTATTAAATTGTGATTCAAAATCTGAATGGACAGACTTACCATTGTCAAAGTCGGAGGCAAAGTTGTGGAAGAACCCTCTTTGCTGAATGCACTGCTGAATGATTTCAGGCGCATTACCGGTTACAAAATTCTGGTTCATGGAGGAGGTTCAGCTGCAACCCGTGTAGCTGACCGGATGGGAGTTGAAACAAAGATGGTGGATGGCCGCAGGATCACTGATCTGGAGACTCTCGAAATCGTGACGATGGTCTATGGAGGCCTTGTCAACAAAAGGGTTGTTGCCGGCCTACAGGCACGGAACTGCAATGCATTGGGACTGACAGGGGCCGACCTCGATCTCATCAGGGCACGAAAACGGCCTGTGGAAGATATAGACTATGGTTATGCCGGGGATGTCGAAAATGTCAACATCAGGGAACTCAGGCTCCTGCTAGGTGAAAATGTGATCCCTGTGGTGGCCCCGCTTACCCATGACGGAAACGGGATGTTGCTGAATACCAATGCCGATACCATCGCTGCAAGGCTTGCAATAGAACTTTCCAATTTTTATAAAGTCCTTCTATTTTATTGTTTCGAAAAGAAAGGCGTCCTCTCCGATCCCTCGGACGAAGATAGCGTCTTATCGGAGTTGCCCGAATATCTGTTTCTGGAATATAAGAATTCGGGGATCATCAGCAGCGGGATGATCCCGAAACTGGTCAACGGATTCAATGCCATCCACAACGGGGTGAGTGAAGTTCTGATCACAAACCCGGCCAACTTCGCACACGGAAGAGGCACCAGGCTGGTGAAAGAATAAAGATTCTGACCGTCGAAGGCCAAAGGCGCTGACCGACGAAGTAAGCATCAGTGATCGTCAGTATAGCAGAAAGGAGAAAAGAGTCATTAGAAAGTGGCAGGGGGTAGTATGCAGTACTAGGCAAAGGCTTAGGCTCAGGTTGAACATTCATCTCCACGACAGGTTGGAATAGGGATAGGGATCAGGTTCTGGAGAAGCAAGGAAAAGGGTGTTTCAATAGAGCCCGGGGCAGGAACACGGGTGAGTTAAAATATTTTGATTTAGCGAATTAAACAAATTTTTTTAGAAATAGTTACTGGAGAGTACTTCCCGTAAGAATTTATCGCATGAACGGGAATCTTCTTGTAAAGCTTCTGGTTAATCTGTAAATTGCACATTCTAATTGTATCGGATATGGCAGAAAAAGAAATAGCACTTTTAAAGGAACAGGTTGAGCGGCTTAGTGACCAAAAATTTGACCTCGAAGCTTGGAAGAATCAGACCATCATATTTCTGGAAAGAATTTTCGGGAGGGAAAGCACAAAAGTAAAACTGATCCGGGATCTGCATTATGATTATTCAAGCTGGAGTTTGCGCGATTCTTCGGGGATCGGAAAAAGCAAAGACCCGGTGCGCTTTCAGGCTGAAGGAATTCTTCGGGCTACCATCGAGGAACTGGAAAAACTCGGGTTGCCCGGAGAACAAATCCATAACAGGAACCTGACCGGGTTTCTTGAAGACGAACTTACCGGAAAACAGATGAGGGAAATTGAATCGCTTATTCACTCTGACCTTCCTGACAAAAAAGAGCGGATTGCGAAGGTGCTTGAAGGCATTGAAAAAGAAAACCTGGCACTTCTGATTGCCCGTCTTCTCTTATCCTGATCAGGAATGGAGACTCATACCGACATTGCTGTCGTTATCCTCAACTGGAACGGAAAACCCCTTCTCGTCAGGTTCCTGCCCTCGGTGCTGGAACATAGCAGTGGTGTGAATGTTTCGGTTTATGTGGCCGACAACGGTTCGACAGATGGCTCGGTTCAGTTTCTGAAGGAGCATTACCCTGAAGTCAAAGTGATTGAGCTCGGTCAGAATTACGGTTTTGCAGAAGGGTACAATAAAGCATTATCCCTGATCGATGCAGAGGTGTTTGTACTGCTGAATACCGATGTGGAGGTTACTTCGGGATGGCTTGATCCTTGCTTAAAAATACTGGAGGAAGATCATTCCGTTGGAGCAGTTCAGCCTAAAGTACTCAGTTTCGTTCAGCGGAACCATTTCGAATATGCAGGAGCTTCCGGCGGATTTCTGGACAGGTGGGGATTTCCTTTTTGCCGGGGACGGATTTTGTCAGTAACAGAAGAAGACCACGGTCAATATGACCAGCCTGCATCTGTTTTCTGGGCAACGGGTGCTTGCTTGTTTATCCGGTCGGGAGTCTTTCTCGAAATGGGAGGTTTCGATCCTGATTTCTTCGCCCACATGGAGGAGATAGATCTTTGCTGGCGGATGAAAAATAGGGGGTGGAGGGTCATGGTTGAACCGGATAGTGTCGTATACCATCTGGGGGGAGCCACCCTTTCCTACCAAAGTCCGAAAAAGGTATTTCTGAATTTCCGTAACAGCTTATGGATGCTTATGAAAAACCTTCCTGAAGGCAAACTTCTCCAGGTATTTATACCCAGAATTGCCCTCGATGCCATCGCTGCCGTTCATTTTCTTGTTACAGGTCATCTTTGTGCTTTCTGTGCAGTTTTAAAAGCTCATTTTGCTTTTTACATTTCATTGCCACGCTTCGTTTCGAAAAGGCGAAAACTCCTTCCCCTTACCAAAAACACCCGGCACGCGGAGATATACAGGGGGACCATGGTAAGTAATTTCTATCTGAAAGGCCGGAAAAAATTCAGCCAATATCGTTTCGGAACTGTTTCCGGCCCGGAAAACCAATCATTCAGGAACCTATGAAAAAAGTTATCATTATCACCGGATGTTCCACCGGAATCGGACGCGAACTCGCCTTCAGAATGAACTCTCTGGGATGGACTGTGGCAGCCACAGCCCGCCACATTGCGATGCTGGAACCACTCCGGGAAGCCGGTTGTCTGACTTTTACCCTCGACGTTACCATTACTGATCAGATTGATCGTGTTATCCGTGAGATTCTGGAACAAACAGGCAGAATCGATATGCTGGTGAACAATGCAGGTTACGGGCTGATCATGCCCCTGATGGATATCCCTGCTGATGAACTTGAACGGCAATTCAGGACCAATGTCACCGGAACACTTGAACTGATCAGAAAAGTGGCTCCGGTTATGAAGAAACAGGGAAGCGGGACCATCGTGAATATGGGAAGCATATCAGGTATTGCCCCCACACCGTTTGCCGGAAGTTACTGTGCTTCAAAAGCCGCCATCCATGCATGGAGCGATGTGCTGCGTATGGAACTGAAACCATTCGGGATCAGCGTAGTGACACTTCAACCAGGCGGCATTGCAACCGACTTCGGAAAAAACAGTTCTGAAAATGTTGCAAGACTTATGAATCCGGGTTCCTGGTATAACACCATCCGGGAATTCATTTTTACAAGGGCTAACACCTCACAGGAAAGTGCAACCCCTGTTGATGTATTTGTTGACCGGCTGGTCAGAAAGATAAATATTCCACATCCGCCTGCAATCATCCGGATAGGGAAAAGGAGTCTTATCCTGCCTTTCTTAAAAAGGTGGATACCTGTTAGGATGCTCGACTCCATGATGATGAAAAAATATGGGCTCGACAGGCTGAGAAACTGAAAATAGAGTTATCTTTACGCCAGATTTGCTCAATGGGGTGCCTGATTCAGAAATGAACGACAAAGGCTGAGATCATACCCTTAGAACCTGATCCGGGTAATGCCGGCGTAGGAAACGACAGTCAACCTTTCCCACCTCATTGACAGGTCATTAATCTGTAAGTTCTGACAATGAGGAAAATGGTTTTTGTTCTCCTGCTGGTAGGATGGACATTTGCAACATTTGCACAGATCACGCTGAAAGGAAAAGTGAAAGGGATCGACGGCCAACCCCTGCCGGGAGCCAATGTACAGCTCAATGATACCTATCTTGGTCAGACCACCGGTTCTGACGGAAGTTTCATATTTACCAACCTGAAAGAAGACAGGTATGTCGTGAAAGTGACCTATGTGGGTTATGAGCCCTCTGAAACCGCAATCCTTCTTGATAAACCCGTTGAAATCGAACTTGTCCTCACTCCTGCGATGGTTTATACCGGAGAAGTGCTGGTCAGTGCCACTATGGCCAGGGCGAAGACTCCTGTTGCCTACACGAATGTGGAGGAGAAAGAACTCCGGAACAGGGACATGGGGCAGGATATTCCTTTTCTTTTGATGCTGACCCCTTCGTTCATCCCCACATCCGATGCCGGTAACGGAATCGGGTACACCACTTTCAGGGTGAGGGGAACCGATGCAAATCGGATCAATGTTACCATGAACGGGATCCCCATGAACGATGCCGAATCGCACAGCACATTTTTCGTTGACTTTCCCGACCTGGTTTCCTCGGTCGAGAATGTACAGATACAGCGTGGTGCCGGCACTTCCACCAGCGGAGCTGCCGCATTTGGCGCATCGGTCAATTTGCAGACACTGACATTGAACAGGTCACCTTATGCCAGGCTGGCAGCTTCAGCAGGATCGTACCATACATCACGAAAAACCATTTCTCTCGGAACCGGCCTGCTTGGGAACAAAATCACCATCGATACACGGTTGTCGGGGATATATTCCGATGGTTACATCGACAGGGCAACCAGTGACCTGAAATCCTGGTATCTCTCGGCCGGCTTTCACTCAGCAAACACCATTCTGAAGGTGAATCTGTTTTCGGGCCTTGAAGAGACCTATCAGGCATGGAATGGGGTTCCATCGGTGAGGTTGCTGAACGACCAGGAAGGAATGAAACGATACGGGGAACACGGACATTTCACTGCTGAGGAGACAGCACACATGATATCGTCGGGCAGCCGGACTTTCAATTTGTATACATACAAGAACCAGGTGGACCACTACCGGCAGGATCATTCCCATTTTTATTTCTCGCACCGTTTTACTCCTGAGCTAAACCTGAACCTGGCCCTGCATCATACTTACGGAAGAGGATATTATGAACAGTTTAAGGCAAATCAGAAATTCAGCAGTTATGGGTTGCCCAAGCCTTCGGTTGGCGGAAATGAAATCTCAAGGAGTGACCTGATCCGCAGAAAATGGCTTGATAACGACTTTTATGGAACGGTTTTTTCTCTGAATTACCAGAGAAACAGGATCGACTTTTTGCTGGGAGGGGGATGGAACAGATACGACGGACGCCATTTTGGGAAGCTGATCTGGGGAGAGTATCTGGGTAGCATTGAGCCGGATTATGAGTGGTACCGGAACCTGGGAACCAAAACTGATTTCAATAGCTATGCAAAGCTGAACTTCGAGCTGAAACCGGGCATCAACCTTTTTGGGGATATCCAGTACCGGAATATCGGATACCGGATCAGTGGAATTGACGACGATTTAAGGTACCTCGACCAGCAGCACAGGTACCATTTCCTGAATCCCAAAGCCGGTCTTTTTTTCAGCATTCATCCGTCGCATGGTCTCTATCTTTCAATTGCGCGGGCCCAGCGCGAACCAAACCGGGATAATTTTGTGGACACTCCGCCTGGAAATCCCCTTCCGGAGCACGAAAGGCTAAATGACCTGGAAGCGGGCTGGAACATAAAAGGAACGGTTTTCAGCACAGGCATCTGCCTTTATCTGATGATTTACCGTGATCAGCTGGTACACACTGGCCGGATCAACGATGTGGGTGCGCCTGTGATGACAAATGTCGAAAAAAGCCACCGTGCCGGAATTGAATGGCAATGGGCCTTGCGACTGGCACGGAACGTGAGGTGGAATGCCAACATCACCCTCAGCCGAAACAGGATCAGCGATTTTACCGAGTATGTGGATGACTGGGACTCAGGCACTCAAAAGTCATTTTTCCTGGGTGCCACCGACCTCGCTTTTTCTCCTTCCGTTACCGGGAACAGTCTGCTGGAATGGACTCCCGGCAGATATTCAATAAACCTTGGTTCTATTTTTACAGGCAGGCAGTTTATTGACAATACTTCCTCGAACGACAGGGAATTGGATGCATACTTCGTCAGCAACTTAAAAGCTGCGTATACAATCAGTACAAAGGTGATGGGGGAGATCAAAGTGCATCTCCTTGTCAACAACCTGTTTAATACAAAATATGAAAGCAATGCCTGGGTTTATTCCTATTATCTGGGTGGTAAACGCTACAAATCAGACGGATATTTTCCGCAGGCAGGAACCCACCTCATGGCCGGGATTGAAATAAGCTTATGAAATCCCGGTTTTTCAGGAACCGGAACATAAGCCCGGTTAAATGAATTGTTTTGGTAGTGAATCACCAGCTTCCGCCGGCCCCGCCTCCACCAAAGCTACCGCCGCCAAAGCCACCGAACCCACCTCC
>CAYNBE010000163.1:0-8503 GCA_964395045.1 uncultured Prolixibacteraceae bacterium
CTATAAAGATTTCACTCCTCCGGAGTGTTCATTTTTCAAAATTAGATTTCCCTGCCGGGTTATGTATCTTTTTCAACATAGAAGAATCACAAAGATTATCACCAAGGTACACCAAAGACTGTTAATACAGCCCCGTCGGGTGTGAGTTTGAACATGAATATTGTCCTGCTATTTTTAAGGCTGAATTCCCTGATGTTGGTGGACTCTCCTGTAATTTGGTCTCGAAAGCCGGATTTCACAATCTATCCCCCTTTGGGTAAGTTAAAATGTTTAATTTCTATATTTTAGATTAATTTTAAGAACAATATTCAAAATTGCTAAATTATAAAAACCGATGAGAACAAATTTGAAAGGTACAATATTTGTCTTTTTGCTGTTTCTGTCCGGACAGGTGTTTTCACAGCGGTCGGGGACTATTGACATGGAAGAGGTTGTGCGGATTCCGGTCCGCCGTGAAATCGCCCTCCCCAATATTCCCGGGTACCTCACCCTGAAATGTGATTTCCATATCCACACAGTATTTTCCGATGGCGTTGTTTGGCCGACGGTCAGGGTGGATGAAGCCTGGGGCGACGGACTGGATGCCATATCCATTACCGATCATATTGAAGGTCACCCGAAGAAACTGCCGGGACAGAACCACCAGGCTTTTGAGATTGCCCTTGCACCGGCAAAGGCAAAGAACCTGATCCTGGTGAAAGGAGGCGAGATTTCAAGGAGCATGCCCCCCGGTCATTTCAACGCATTGTTTGTGAAAGATGTGAATGCCCTGAATCTCCCCGATTACAGGGAAGCCCTGAAGGAAGCCGTCCGCCAGGGAGGATTCATTATCTGGAACCATCCCGGCTGGCGGAAGCAACAGCCCGACACCACACGATGGATGGCTGAGCATGATTCGATTTATCACAAAGGGTGGATGCATGGGATTGAAGTCTTCAATGAAAAAGAGTGGTACCCCGAAGCTTTACAGTGGGCACTCGACAAAAATCTTGCCATGACCGGTAACTCCGATATCCACGATGTATACGACAGAAGATACAATACCGATATCTACCCGGTACGCCCGGTAACCCTTGTCTTTGCAACTGCCCGGACAGAAGAGGCGCTCAGGGAAGCCATGTTCGCCCGAAGATGTGCAACACTGTTCTTCAACCAACTGATCGGCCCTGAAGAATGGGTAAATCCTCTGGTAGAACGATGCATCACAGTTTCAGAACCT
Source organism: uncultured Prolixibacteraceae bacterium (assembly GCA_964395045.1). Taxonomy (GTDB): domain Bacteria; phylum Bacteroidota; class Bacteroidia; order Bacteroidales; family Prolixibacteraceae; genus UBA1413. Next base: position 1,220 of record CAYNBE010000163.1, read on the forward strand.
TTTTTGCGACAGGACGGGTACATCTATTTTGAAGTGAAAAACATCTCGGATATCCGTTTTACGCTCCTCAGGGTTGGAAATGATGATTCGGGCCTTCCTCTGAAAACCATTTTACCACCCAGAAGTACAGTAGTAGTCCGGGTGAAACAGGAAGCAGGAAATCCAAAAACCTACAGCTTTCTCCTTGAAAATGTGCTGACTGGCGTTGAACAACACGGAAAATTCTCTTTTACTGTCAAATAAACATACAAGTCACGGTTCTGAAAATAAGACCCAGGATGGAGGATAAACAGGTGCTTCACCCGTCATTAATCAGAAGCTAAAGAGAATAATGTTTTCATGGTTTTCTTAGTTTTCATGGTTTTCATGGCTGTTATTCCAAATTTTCAAATGGTCTCATTTTCAAATTGTTCACTTTGTGTGCGAACCTTCAAAACCTTGGCGCGCAGCTTGTGTATTTTGTGGTCTGAATTTTATACCACAAGGATTACTGAGTCATCCACGAAGTACACAAAGGGAAAAGTTAAAATTATCGTTTCGTTATTTCATCTTCATTCACGACATTCAAGATTTCTATGCTCTTCTTCCTGTGATTTTCTGATCAGGGAAAGGGTGATACAAATGTGTGAAGCGTAGTAAGTGGGAAGAATCAGATGGTTGAGTTTCCGATATCCTCCGAATTCCTTGAGGGCAATGATGGTATCGGAGAAAAGTATCAGTGCTATACCGAGTATGAAAGCCCACCGGACCAGGGGATCGGTTTTGAGGCCAAAAGCTGCCCCAAGCGAAAAGCATGATATCAGGAGGTAAACAAAAGAAGAAATCATCAGTGCAGGTTCATTAATCGAAGGGGCGAGCCGGATAAAGTAAAACAGAAGATATCCGGTCAGGATAAGGGCAGTAACTGTCCGGTGTATCCTTCCGTTCATAAGCGCATAGACCAGATATCCTGCATGGGCCAAAAAAAAGAAACCAATTCCTGCCACAAACATCCCGGTGTTGCCGTGTTTATGTGACAGAAACCAGTCGCCGGCGATGGAAAACGCGAAAGCTGCCAGGAGTGCCAGAATATCCTTGCGCTGTTTGAACTTTCCGGAATAGAGAATGAAGATGATCAGCATGCCACCGGCAGCACTTCCCGACTTGAGGATGAATCCTGAGTGAAGCAACGCCATAACTGACCATACTGCAGGGATCAGTAGCAGCAGATAGACCGGTAAAGAATGAATTTTTTTGAACATAATATCTGATTCATTTTATGAAGGTCAAAGCCTGGTTCAAAGAAACAGCCCAATCATCAGCAATCAGTTTTCACTCAGGGCAGGCAAGGCAACTCTTTTTCAACGGTGAAAATGAGAAAGCCACAGGCTTAACTTGTCATCAGTGAAAAAGAAAAAACCAGGTTCATTCCGGTCATTCCTCTATTCCCAAAAGGGCAGATATTTCATCTTTGGTGATATTGGGTGGTTGTTTTGAAATCAGTTTTTCTTTCACCCTGTTTCCGACCTTCAGGGCATCTTCTTTTGAAGCGAAAGGCCTCTTTCCTTCCAGAGCCGGAATCGTCTCCTGGTGGATAAAGACTTTGTTGCCACTCACGATTTCATACCCCCATGCCTGAGTTGTGTCGATCCTGAAAACTTCCACCCGGATTTCCCCGTTGCTTTTGTTGTTTCTTCCAATGTTATTTTGACCCTGTTTTCCACAGGAAGCAGCAACGAGGATCAATACGAAAAACACAATTGTTAAGGCAGTTTCAGTCCGGTTAATTATCCGCATTTTGAACAATTGTCGGGTCTAATCTCCAGATATCGTCCAGATAATAGCTGCTGCTACGGCCTGTTGCCACATATCCGTAATTGCCAATGCCGAAACCGACAGCTTCGGTGCGTATGGTGCCTTCAAATGAAGTCAGTTCTTTCCACAGGTCGGTCGACGGATTATACTCCCAGGTTGTGCTCAGCAATGAGCTGCTGCTGCCAAGGGTCAGGTATCCTTTGCCTCCGATTGAAAAAGTAGCGGCGCTGATCCGGGCAATGTTGGCATAATCATCATCGTATTTCTCATCGCTTTTATCGTAGATTTCCCGTTTTTTTGTCCATTCGCCTGTAGCGGGGTCATATTCCCAGAGATCGGTCAGATAGCTTCCGTTGTCGAGCCCGGAAACCACATAGGCCTTGCCGTTGATCGTAAATGCGTTGGCATCCCTTCTTTTTGATCCGCCAATGCTGATGATCTTGGTCCAGGTATCGGAGGCAGGGGAGTATGAATAAAAATCTTTCTGGTAAATTCCATCATATCCGGTACCGATGTAACCTTTGTCGCCGAGGCTGAATCCGACTGCTCCATATCTTTCAGATCCCATGAAATTGGCTTTCTTCTTCCATGTGTTGGACGAGGGGTCAAACTCGTAAAAATCATTCATTCTGTTGACCCCGTCGTAGCCCGTCCCAACATAGCCCTTGTTCCCGATTGCAAAGGCAACTGCACCGTTCCGTGCGGGACCGGGAAAATCAGCTTTTTGAGTCCAGTAATTCTTGTCGGGGTTGTATTCCCAGAAATCCGACATCCGTTTTTCTCCGTCATACCCGGTACCTAAATAGGCAAGATTTCCGATGGTGAAAGCGACCGCATCGCAACGCGGATAACCGTCGAAGTCCGACATCTTTGCCCAGTCGCCCATGGATTCTTCTTCGTCATCTTTGTTGCATGATGTCAAAGTAACTGCACCAAGCAGTAAAACGAACAAACCCAGGAAAATCCTCTTCTCAATTTTCATTTTCTTTTATGTTACATTGTTTAGATAAATGCTTTCGGGGTACAAACCTAACAGACCGCCGGAATTGAAAAAAGCAAAATAGACTAAAATATTTATTTTAATGATGAATTAGAGTATTATGTCTATATTATAGATAAAAACCGGCATTTTTGCGGTTGATATTGTTAATAAACTTTAATAACGATAAATATAACCAGAAAATCGATAAATAAAATTATTTGGTATATTTTTTTTTCACCGGCGCCCGATATTCTATTGCTTTGGCACCGCGATTAATTTCATTGGAATGGGGAAGGCGATACTAGCGGCTTGTATCATAGCGGGAATGTTGATTTCATGTGATTTCAACGAGGATATCGGATCGGTTTCCATCGGGGAAGGTTTTATCAGTTCTGAAACAACCTTCGCCATGGTTGATACATTCACAGTAGGCATGTCGACCGTCCTGCTTGATTCAGTCAGGACCTCTGGAAAAAGTATCCTCTGGGTTGGCAGTTACAGGGACAAAGATTTTGGGACGGTCAATACCTCCGGTCATTTAACTTTCGGTATTCCATCTGAATTCTCGGTGGAGAGCAAGGATATCTTTGATTCGTTATCCCTGAACCTATCCTATGCCCCTGTTTATTATGGTGACACCACAACACTCCAGACAATCGATGTATACCGGCTGAAAGCCGATCTGAAAGGCGATGAGAACGGGTACCTGTGGAACAATTCCTATATTCCGTATTTCGAATCCCCCATCGGGAGCAAAACTTTTCTGCCATTTCCTAAGTCAGGCAAAAAACTCCGGATCAGGTTATCGGACGAAATTGGCCTCCGGATTTTTGAAATGATGAAGAACAACAGAGATACGGTGAAATCGGAGGAACTTTTCAGGGGGTTTTTCAAAGGAATTGTCCTGAGAGCCGGTGAAAAAAACGGAACCATTCTCCAGTTTAACGGAGATACATCCAGTTTTGTGATGCTCCATTCTCATCGTGTCAAACTGGAAAATGAGACGTATACCACCTCTTTCCCCCTCACAGAAACAAGCCTGGTTTTCAACAGGGTTGAGGCTGACCGGTCAGAAACTCCGATCAGGGATATCAAAACAAGGAAAGAAAAGATTCCGTCGGCCATGAGTGCGTATAAAACCTATGTGCAATCGGGGACCGGGTTGCTGACCAGGGTCGATTTTCCTTCGATGCAGCGGTTGATGGAATTTGACAGGAAATACGTCATAATGAAGGCTGAAATGGTTTTATATCCGGAACCCGGCACATACGACAAAGTAGACCTTCCTCCACAACTGGTTCTTTACCACACCGATAAAACAAATCAGATTGTGAGCGAAATCGTAGGGGAAGACAATTCAGTGATTGCCGCAACCCTGAAAATCGACAAGGCCTATCACGAAGAAACTTACTATACGTTTGACATCACCAATTTCCTGAAAACTGAGATAGCAGATGCCCATTTTGATCCGGAGCACGGATTGCTGATCGGGGAAACAAGTTCCAAATTAGGTTTTTCACTTAACCGGGTGGTATTCGGTGATCATAAAAACTCTGTAAACAGGCCGAAAGTCCGGCTTTACTTTATGTTCTACAAGTAATATATGAAATACAGACTTTACAGAACCTGGTTCATTTTGATGCTGGTGACCGGAATGACGGGAATGCTTCATTCACAGAATACGGTATCACCTTATTCCATTTTCGGGCCGGGGGAGATTCAACCCCGTGGATTTGGCCAAAGCATTGGTATGGGCAGGGCAGGAATCGCCATGCAGTCAGGTATCAGGCTGAATAACCTGAACCCGGCATCATACACCGGGATCGACAGCCTGCATTTCATATTTGAGCTGGGAATCGACGGTAAATTATCCAGGATGGAATCGGGCAGCAATCATTCATCGAAACTGAATGCCAACATGCAATACCTTGCCATGGGCTTTCCCATTGCACGGTGGTGGTCAAATTCCCTTGGAATTTCACCTTACAGCAGCGTGGGATATTCCATCACCACCCAGAATTTCATTGAAGGCTCCGACACCAAGTACCTTGCCCGGTATACTGGATCAGGCGGGCTTACTCTTGCATACTGGGCAAATGCTTTCCGTATCACCCGGAACCTGTCGGTGGGAATAAACTCTTCCTTCATCTTCGGGCCGCTCACAAAGGAAGAATATATTTATCAGCCCGATCTGAGTGCGGCTTATACCATCACCGAAAATCATTATATGCATTCCTTTTGCTTCGATTATGGTTTGCAGTACATGTTCCGGATTAAAAACCTGAATTTCGGTGCAGGCCTCACATACTCAAACCGGCAATCCCTGGTTTCGGGATATAACAGGACCGTCCAGGATGCGAACCTGAGTACCATCGACAACAAAGAAGGGAAAAAGGGTAAAAGCGATGTTCCTGAAACTGCCGGAATTGGCCTGATGGTCAGCAAACCGGAGTCGTTCACACTGGCAGTTGATTATCAGATTCAGAGGTGGGAGGGAATTAAATATCCGGTTATGCCTGGTGCTTTCAGGGATGCACATAGTATTTCTGCCGGAATAGAATTCAAACCCTGGAAAATGAGTGTGTCGAACCGTTTTTACCAGAATTGGTATTACAGGGCAGGAGGCAATTTTAGTTCATCTTACCTTATTTTCGGGAATAAGACAATCAATAAGACGGGGCTCAGTGTCGGCCTCGGAATCCCGCTTCCGGGCCGGATTTCCATGATGAACATTGCTTTTGAGGCTGGAACCCAGGGAAGCTCCCGCAGAGGACTGGTGAAAGAAACCTATCTTCTTGGACACCTGAACTTCAGCCTGAACGAATTCTGGTTTGTGAAAAACAAATACTACTGATTCCCTTTAGATTGTCCTCTTTTCGAGCATCGAGAGAAAATAGCTTTTATAACTCTCACCGATCGGGATGTAGCTGTCACCAATGATAACCTGTGCTTTGTTGATGGAGGTGATGTGTTCGAATGCGATGATGTACGACTTGTGAATTCGTGCAAAGTGGGTGGCAGGCAGTGCCTGCGTCATTTTCTTCAGTGAATTGAGGGTGATGACCGGTTTTTTATTGTCGATAGTATATATTTTGATGTAGTCTTTCAGCCCCTCCACAAAAAGAATGTCCCCCAGGTTAATTTTGATCGTGTTGTAATCCGATTTGACCAGGATATATCCTTTCACCGCATCGGAGTTGCTTTCATCCGATCTTGCCTTCTCAGTTCTCAATCTTTTCAGATGAAATGTTTCGCGGGCTTTCTGAATTGATTTGAAAAACCTTTCAAAGGTGACTGGTTTGACAATATAATCCGTAACGTCGAGGTCGAAGGCCTCTGCTGCAAGGAGACCGTCGGGCGAGGTGAGGATCACCAGCGGACGGTTCACCAGGCTCCTGACAAAACTGATTCCTGAAATGGGGGTGAGCTGAGTGTCGACCACAATCAGGTCAATGGTCTGGTTCTGCATCACTTCCATCGCTTCAAATGCCGTAAAACAACTGGCCTTCAGCTTCAGGAGCGGATCCTGGTTGATGAAATCTGTTATTAGCTTGTTGCTGACCGGATTCTTATCTATGACGACACAGTTCATCTTTTCTTTTTTCCCGCGCAGGTTTCGTTTTGTAAAAGTACAATTTATTCACGTGATTCAGGTTGGCTCATCGATGGATATCACATTTCACACGTTACAGGTTTTGCTGACCCTTCGCTTTTGCCTGATGGATATCAGATCCCGGCGGTAAAAATGCTTCCGGATTTTCAGGAGGTTCCAACAGAAAATCGATGTTTTTCTGTAACTTATCAAAGCCTGTACGCTGAATAGCTGTTCCCGCAAACAGCCGGTTGAACAACACCGGGTCCATTCTTGCCCATTCTACGGCAGAAAGATTAAGCAGGGCAGGGGAGGGGTGAAACTCTGGTTCATCGTGTGGGGTGGCTTTTCGGTTCCAGGGACATACTTCCTGGCAAATATCACATCCGAAAACTCGGTTGGCAAATCTTCCCCGCAGACCGGCATCGGGTATCCCATTCTTTTCGATGGTCTGATAAGCAATACAGAGTCTTGCATCAATGGTTTTTGGGGAAATGATTGCACCGGTCGGACAGGCATCGGTACATCTGGTACAGGTGCCGCACCGGTCAGCGATCGGGATTTCTTTGTCAAACGGCAATTCCGCATCGAGGATTACTTCTCCGATGAATACAAAACTTCCGTGGAGAGGGGATATCAGGCAACTGTTCCTGCCAATCCATCCAAGTCCGGCACGGTTTGCCCATGCACGTTCCAGCACCGGGGCCGAATCGGTGAATACCCTCCCTGAACAACCTGGCTTCAGCTCCCTGATAAAATGGAGCAACAGTTGAAGTTTCCTTCTGATCACCACATGATAATCCCTCCCGAATGCGTACCGCGAGACAACAGGCGCCTGAGGGTCGTTTTGCTTCTTTGATGTGAAATAATTCTGAAGCACAACGATCATGGTTCTTGCCCTCCCGACCAGCAGCCT
>CAYNBE010000164.1:0-8490 GCA_964395045.1 uncultured Prolixibacteraceae bacterium
TAGTTCTTTTTTGATTTTTACCGGATCGCCTTTGCCGGAAAAAAGGCCTGCGGCATTGATACGGGCATTGAACGCCATTTTGTAGGGGGGGTGTATTTCCGGACCCGGTAGTATGCTTCGGTAGCTTTTTCAGGTTCGCCGGTTTCACTGTATAGCTGTGCAAGGATATACTGGAGCCGTGCCTTTGTTTTTCCGGAAAATTTTTTCTTCAAACAAATATCCAGATATTTGATCGCTTCGGGATACTCTTTTTGTTTCAGGTACATGTCGGCTGTAGCCCGGGCCAGTTCACTTTCAAGCCGTTTGGGAAACATCCGGTCTGATTGCATGGCCAGTACAATTTCCATTGCTTCGGAAAAACGGTCAAGTTGGCTATAACATCTTATCAGCCAAACCATTGCGTCGAATCTGGTTTTTTCGTCCGGAAACTTCCGTAAAAGATATGAGAAATTTTCTGCGGCCGCACTGAAGTTGTGCTGATAATAATAAGCCTCACCAATAAGCAGATAACTGTCGTCAATCCAATTGTTAAATTCTTCTTTGCTGGCAAATTCCTGGTAACGACGTGTCCTGATTTTCTGGCGTTTCGGTTTTTTCGTGATGGAATGAACCTGGATCAGCTTGCTTGCTTTCAGGATGGCGTTGTCCATATCCGCACGGGCTACCCTGGCCGAAGCTGTGTAGTTTTCTTTGTAAATTGGCAGCAATGTGGTAAAGTCATCATCAATATTCTGGTCGATTTTTGCGAGACCTGCCTTCAGGCTCTCTTTTCCGTTGAAATAGATGTTGTACCTGGATGTGAGATTGTGATAAGCTCTGGTCGACGTGGTATTCTTTTCGGTGGTACAGCACTCGAAAATCCCCGCAAGCAGAAATATAAGCGGTATATGTAGTAATATTCTCTTCAAGGAAGGTTGTCTCGATTTATTTTAAACTCAATAGTGTGACAATTATTGTATGATAATTGATGAAAAACCCCGCCCGTCTTGCACGGACAAAAATGCAATATTACAAAATGAAAGGCATATTTCTGCAGGGATATTCTATTGTACAAACGGAATACTTTATGTGGTCATGATGGTCAAGACTCACCGATTTAGGACGAGTTCCCCGTGAGCCTCTATTTTCTGGTTATTATCACTTTTTGGGTAGGTTTAAAATTCGAATTCCGTACAGTGATCTGCCCGATTACCCTGGATGCCAGTTCTGCAAAAGCCTTTCCTGTCATTGTTTCGGGATCGGCTGCTGCAGGCATACCTTTGTCTCCTCCTTCACATATCCCCTGAACGATGGGGATTTCTCCAAGCAATACGAGCCCCATCTTTTCGGCAAGTTTTTTTCCTCCCTCTTTTCCGAAAATATAATATTTGTTTTCGGGAAGTTCGGCTGGTGTGAACCATGACATGTTTTCAACAATTCCCAGTACTGGTACATTTACAGAATTACTCCGGAACATGTTTACACCCTTGATTACATCGGCAAGGGCTACTTCCTGGGGAGTGGTGACAATAATGGCGGCTGTGACTGCCACCGTCTGAACCAGCGTGAGGTGGATATCGGAAGTCCCCGGGGGAAGATCGACCAGGAGATAATCCAGTTTTCCCCAGTCACCATCAATGATCAGCTGTTTCAATGCATTGGAAGCCATGGGGCCTCTCCAGACCAGTGCATTGCCGGGATCAACGAAGAAACCCATTGACAGCATTTTGACACCGAATTTTTCGACAGGTACAATCATCTGATGGTTCCCGTCGTACCGGCTTACCGGTCGAGTTCCTTCGACCCCGAACATTTTCGGAATCGAGGGTCCGAAAATATCGGCGTCGATCAAACCTGTTAAAAAACCGGCATTTGCAAGTGCAATGGCAAGGTTCACCGCTACTGTTGATTTACCCACTCCACCTTTGCCTGAGGCCACAGCAATGATATTCCTGACTTCCGGCAAGAGCGGCCTTTCCATTTCATGCCTGTACTTGACCGTTATGTTTCCTCTGATCCCGGTATCAGGCCCGAAACCTCTCAGAATTGCCTCTTCGCACGAGGCTACCAATACTGAAACGGCTGGTTCACCTGGTTGGTCAAAAACCAGGGAAAAACTGATATTTCTGCCTGTAATCCTGATTTCCTGCACCATGTCCAACCCGACAATGTCCTTGTTGATTCCCGGAAAACGGACAGTCCGCAGGATTTCTTTAACATTCCCGGGCAGGATGATTTTCCCCTGAAATTTATTCAAATGATTCATCTTGATTTATATTATTGAATCCCAGTTCTTTTATGGGATTCCAGAATTTTTCTCCAAAATCCAGCACCATGTCGTTTTCTATTCTGTGCCCTTCGTTTTCAAGTAGTTCCTGCATGGTTTCGGGGGTCAGAAAATGGTGTTTCCCGGTGAGGAGACCATTCCTGTTCACAACCCGGTGTGCAGGCACCCAATCGTCCTGACTGTGTGAGGCATTCATTGCCCACCCCACCATTCTTGCAGCTCCGGGCGCCCCAAGAAAGGAAGCAATGGCACCGTATGAAGTAACCCTTCCCGGAGGTATCTGCCTGACTACTTTATAGACCCTTGTGAAAAAGTCATCCATCTTTCAGGTTGCTGCGGGCACTTCGTCCAAAACTCCGGTAGCCGTCGGTTTTAAAATGGCCAACCGGTTCAGCTAAATCCCTGTCATGCTGAGGAATAAAAGCAAGATACTTAATGGGTATTCCCCTTTCAAGCCATTGTTTTTCATAACAGGTGATGATCTCTTTTTCCAATTCCAATCCCTGAATTTCAGAGGCATACAAATCATCGGTCTGACACGTGATTTCAAAACCGTTTAGGTTCACAACAGCCAATGTATAAGAATAAAGGAACATGGAATCGGTTTTTAAATGAATTTTTCCGCCCCTTTTCAGAAATTTCAGGTAAATGTTCAGAAAGTTGGTAGAGGTCAGCCGTTTGCTTACTTTTTTTGGTTGCGGATCAGGAAATGTCAGCCAAATCTCATCAATTTCCCCTCTGGTGAACAAATAAGCTGTATTTTCGATCCTTGTGCGGACAAAGGCTGCATTTTTCACTCCCTTATCAATGGCTTCCTTTGCTCCCGAATAGATTCTGGCTCCCTTGATATCGATCCCGATATAGTTCCTGTCCGGAAATTTTGCGGCAAGCTGAACAGTGTATTCTCCTTTTCCACAACCCAGCTCTACAACAACAGGAGCTTCATTTTGAAAGAATGAGTTGGCCCAGTTCCCTTTCAGTGCGAAAGGTTGATTGCGTATTTCAGTGAAAGATGGCTGGTAAACATTTTCAAAATGTGCCATCTCGGCAAACTTAGCCAGTTTGTTTTTTCCCACCTTATAAAAAGTTAATGAACTTTCTCGATCCTGATCCCAAGATCCCTGATGCCTTTCAGCTCTTTTGGCCGCATTCCGTGCCTGATCGCAACGTTATACCGGCCCGATTCCGGAAAGTAAACATTTCTCCGGTAAATAAAACGGTTGTCATAAACACCGCTGAATCCTTTACCCAGCCATTTACCGGAGGGGTCGGCCAGGATAACCTGGGTCGTATCGGTTACCGATACACCTCCTGGTGACTGAATGGTCACAAATAACCACAGGTTGCTGAATTCATATTTCCGGTCGTTTCTGATATTGAAGTAGATATTGTGATTGTCACTCTTCCTGCCGACCAGGAATGAAAAACGAAGCAGTGAATCCGCATCCCATGTGGCATCATGAATGGTCCGGTAATCGTCAAAGACCCTGTTTGAATCGCATGATGCAATCAGCAGCACGAACACGATCACCGGCAGAACCCAAAACAGTATGTGCTTCATCGCTGATTTCTGTGAATATTTTGCCTTCTGGCATTCTTCTTCTTTCTACGCGAAGTGTCGGGTTTGTCAAAACGGTTGATACTTTCCTGGCCGGCCATGTTCTGAAACGTCTCCTTACCGTCCTGAACTTTTTCATTCCCCTCTGAAACCAGTTTTTCGGGACGTTTCCCCGTACTGTTCAAATGCTGGATTTCCTTCACCCTGCTCACCGGGATGGGTATCAGACTGGTTGAAAACTCGTTGTTTTGAGCCGAATACCAGTATTTCCCACCCAGAATATCGGCTTTCTGGAAAATGTACCTCGTTTTTTCGGTATCCAGCGGGATATGAGTAGGAGGAAAATCTCTCTGGGCATCGAGATAGGTATCCACTTCAAAATTAAGACAGCATTTCAGTTTTCCGCATTGACCGGCCAACTTCTGGGGATTCATTGACAAATCCTGGTAACGTGCTGAATTGGTTGAAACAGAAATAAAACTTCCGATCCATGTTGAACAGCACAATTCACGCCCGCAGGGTCCGATTCCGCCAATTCGCCCGGCTTCCTGGCGTGCACCGATCTGTTTCATTTCGATGCGGATGTGAAATTCTTCGGCAAGGATTTTAATCAGTTGCCTGAAATCAACCCTTTCGTCGGCGATGTAGTAAAAGATAGCCTTAGTTTTATCACCCTGGTACTCCACATCTCCGATCTTCATTTTTAATTGCAGATCTGAAGCGATCTGCCGTGATTTGATCATGGTGGGATGTTCGAGCATGATGGCTTCTCTCCATTTCTCAATATCAACCGGTTTGGCCTTTCGGTACACTTTGCGGAACTCACCATTGATGAGCGACGCTTTGTGTTTTTTCATCTGCTCCAGTACCAAGTCACCCGTCAGAGAAACCACTCCGATGTCGTGCCCCGGATTTGCTTCCACTGCAACAATATCTCCCGGGGTCAGTTTCAGGTCATTGACATTTCTGAAATAATCCTTCCGGGTGTTTTTGAACCTGACTTCAATGAGTTGGTTTGGGTTTGCTATGTTTTTAATGTCCGAAAGCCAGTCGGTTGTACCCAGCTTAAAGCACGAACCCACGCGACTCTGGCAAATGCCTCTTTCCAATGTATCTTTGTTCTCCATAATATGTGTGGCTCCTGCGTGAATTCATCAATGCCATTGGCAGGAGTTTTAGAAGTGCAAAATTAATAATAAACTGATGTAAACCGATATCTTACAGGGAAATCAGGTACTATCGGGAAGAAGGCACCTTCACAACTGCTTTTGATTTTCCGGTTTGTTCATTTTTTGATCAGTCTGACGACTTTTAAAAAAGTATCGGTAAAAATGACCCGGTTGTTACCGTTCATGGAAATATCCCTGTACCCTTCCTCAAAAAGCCGGTTAAGGGGGATGATATTTCTTTCGTTGATATAAGGTGCGAATTTAACACCCCATTCCTTTTCTTCTCTCGACAGGTAAACAAGCGAAGGTTTATTCAGGTTCATCATAAAATAATCGCGCAGAAGCTCCAGTGCATACAAAAAGAATTCCTTCTGCTTTTCGCGTCCAAGGGAAGCCATCTCCAGGGCACCTGCCAGAAGTTCGGGTATTTTTCCCGTGAAGGCATGTCGCATCATTTTCTGGAAATTATTAAAATAGAATTTTTTATCTTCTCCGGGATTGGCAAATTCAAGTGCTTTGATAAAATTCCCTCCCGACCGGTGTACCATCATTGCCAGTGTTTCCGGGTCGTATCTGCCTTCTTTCTGAAGTGCATCCTGCAAGTCAGCAGGATCGATCCTTTGTATCCTGATAATCTGGGTTCTCGACCGGATGGTTTCCAAAATGTTTTCTTCGTTTTCCGTAACAAGCAGAAACAGCGTTTTGGAGGGAGGTTCCTCAATCATTTTCAGCAACTTGTTTGCGCAATGCGGATTCATCTTTTCAGGCATCCAAACGATCATCACCTTAAATTCCGACTCCGAAGATTTGATGCTGAGTTTTCGGATGATCGACTTGCTCTCGCTGGCGTAGATAGTTGCCTGGCTGTTTTCCACCTCAATAAAATCCAACCATTGATTCAGCCCGAAGTAGGGCGATTTCAGCACCATCTCCCTCCATTGTTTAAGAAATTCGTCAGAAGAGGTATCCTCGTTTTTCTTTTGTTTGTATATTGGAAAAACAAAATGAAGATCGGGGTGGATCAGTTTTGAATATTTATGGCAGGAAGGACATACTCCGCAACTATCTTCAGCCAAACGGTTCTGGCATGAAATATATTGAGCGTAAGCGATGGCAAGTCCCAGTTTGCCTGTACCCTCAGGCCCCGAGAACAGTTGTGCGTGACTGATCCTTTCTTCACGCACCGATCTGATCAGCCTTTCTTTCACTTTTGTCTGCCCGATGATATCGCTGAAAAACATTTTAAATTCCTTTTTATTCCAAAACACAGGTTTGCCAAAAATAAAAAGATTCCCCCGAAATAATCAGGTTATTTGAACATTAAATTAGAGACATGAACCTGAATCCCCGCAGTGAACACCGGATATTTTTTATCTTTGTTCATTGTTAACATTTAAAGGAAAGAATATGCAAAGCATACATTCGTACGATTTCAAAGGGAAAAAAGTATTAATCAGGGTTGATTTCAATGTTCCCCTGGACGATCATTTTGTGATTACCGACGACACTCGTATCCGTGCTGCGATTCCTACGATCAGGAAAGTCATGGAGGAGGGAGGCTCCCCTGTGATCATGTCTCACTTCGGAAGGCCTAAATCAGGGCCTGAAGACAAATATTCCATGCGTCATCTGGTAAGGCATCTAGGTGAGCTTCTCGGATCGGAGGTCAAACTTGCTCCTGACTGCATCGGGGAAGAAGTGAAAAATCTGTGCCGTTCTTTGAAACCGGGAGAAGCCATTTTGCTTGAGAACCTTCGTTTTCACAAAGGAGAGGAAAAGGGTGACCTGGAGTTCGCCGCAAAACTGGCAGAAAACGGTGATTGCTGGATCAACGATGCATTTGGCACCGCTCACAGGGCACATGCCTCCACCGCAATCATTGCACAATTCTTTCCGAACGACAAAATGTTCGGATATCTGATTGAAAGTGAACTCGACAGTCTTGATAAGGTTCTTCAGAACCCCAAACGCCCACTGACCGCAATTATGGGGGGGGCCAAAGTGTCTACAAAAATAACCATCATCGAAAACCTGCTCGGAAAAGTGGATAACCTGATTTTGGGAGGCGGGATGACATTTACATTTATCAAAGCAAGGGGAGGGAAGATCGGAAGCTCGCTTTGCGAGGATGATTTTCTTGAAACAGCTCTCCGGGTGGAAGCCATTGCAAAGGAAAAAGGTGTAAAAGTATATCTTGCTACCGATGTTGTTGCGGCCGATTCTTTTTCGAACGATGCCGCTACCAGGGTGTGCAGCGCTTCTGAAATTCCCGATGGTTGGATGGGCCTGGATGCAGGACCTGAAAGCATTGCCCGTTTCAGGGAAGTGATTGAAAATTCGGGTACCATTTTATGGAATGGACCTGTCGGTGTTTTCGAAATGGAAAAATTTGCCGCGGGTTCAAAAGCAGTAGGCCAGGCCATTGTCGACGCTACAGGCAAAGGAGCGTTTTCCCTGATCGGGGGGGGTGATTCTGTCGCATGCGTGAACCAGTTTGGATTTGCTGGCGGAGTATCTTATATTTCAACAGCCGGAGGTGCTTTGCTCGAATATCTCGAAGGGCAGCAACTTCCTGGCATCGTCGCAGTTCGCGGATAGCTGCAAACAGGAAATACAACCGTTGCAGGAGTCATCTGAAGTTGCGGAACCAGGCAGAAGAAATGTCTGAATAGCTGTAAGTAACGGAAGGCCTGACTAATTTTGTATGAAAAAGTTTCTTTTTCATCATTTCCCGGATAGTTTTTTCGGGCGATGAAAATCCACTGTTATAGGCAGTTGAAAAAAAACGAAGCTTTTCATCCTGGTTTTTCCATCTGATGCGGTTGTATTTCTTTTCAAGGATTTGAACCATCGCGACAACCATCGTATATTCCCCGGCCGGATCCTCAAGTTCGGTCAAAATCGCTTTTCTCTTATCTCTTACCGAAGGCAAATCATGGATATATCTGATGCTGACTACCCAATCACGGTTAATAAACCCGGATAGATGTTTGAGGATACTTTCGGCGCATGAGGGCTTGATCTGGAATACCCCTACCGAAAAGTCGGAATATTCTTTTCCGTAATGAACATACAACGCTTTCAGCAAAGTGATCTCGATATGGTCGCGGAGAGCGGAATACCTTACAAGTTCAGGAAATACCATCGCAGTGACAAAACTGAAATCAACACCGTTTTCGAGGCATATTTTTTCCATCCAGTCCCTGTTTTCTTCAATGAAACCAACAGCTTTGTGCCAATTGGTCCCAAATATCAACGGATAGTCAGGTTCTCCTTCCGGAATGCCTTGTGCGTTACAAACAAGGGCAAGAATGATCCACAAAAAGGTAAAGAATCTCTTGTTCAGCACTTTGAGGTCAGAAGGGAATACGCACTTTCATGATTGCTTCCTTTACCGGAGAGAAATAGAGGTAATTCAGGAATATTTTTCCATCCGACAGATCGAGAAAAGGAGAAAAAACTTCCTGAATCTTATTGCCGAAGCTGAAAATAATTTC
>CAYNBE010000165.1:0-8444 GCA_964395045.1 uncultured Prolixibacteraceae bacterium
GGCGTTAGAAATACATGTAAAGAATGTAGAAAAAAAGAGAAAAGTGAATATCTTAACTTACTGTAAATAAATTTATTAATTGTATTATGCTACTTTAAACCATTCGTGGCAAATATAAGATATTTATTGAAAATCTCGGGATGTTCCGGGCAGTCATTTCTGACTGTTTAAAAAAGTCATAAGTACTTCGGATGCAGAATTTCGGAATAGATCACAGCGTCTTTCAGAGAAAATCTTTCCAGGAGGTCCGGATCATCCGGTTCTGGGATTCCGTCGCTTTTTCTGACCATTGTTCCAGTAACAATCTCGTTTCTCATCCCCTCTTCAGGCCCACCAAAAGACGTTGTGTTTTCCTTTAAAAGCGTTGGATTTTTTAGCGGTTGCACGCGTGGAAGGGTTTTTGCAACATCCCTGGAAACTGGCCGGGGCCCGGGCTCCACCCTTTTTTCACCAAAGAATCCCTCCGGGAAATCAGGGTCTCTTTCCTGACCCGATTGTATCGCCCGTTTTTTGTTTTTCGACTGGTTTATCGCTGCAACGATCGCAAATACAATTGTCAAAAGTATGATAATGATGTCATCCATACAGAATTCATTATTTAAATAATAAACAGCTATTTTCGTTGTTTGATTGATAACTGATAAAAGTAATAAAAATGAACATCGCGACAGGTCTAATCAGAAAGTTTTTTTTGTTCCTGCTTTTTGCTCTCATTGCATGGTCAGGTTGTGACAGGGAACAAAACAGGATTATTCCGTATGTACCTGTCCGGTTTGAAGTTAACCTGAATATTGTGAATGAGCTGACCATTCCCGGCAATTCGGTTTTTTTTCAGGGACCCGGGTACGCCGGGATCATCGTTCTTTGCGAGTCGCCGGGGATTTACCAGGCATACGACGCTGCATGCACCCATGAGATTTCGGCAACCTGTGTGGTAAAAAATGAAGGAGTACTGGGAACCTGTCCGTGTTGTGGGTCACAATATGTGCTGATGGGCGGTGCATATCCGGCTAAGGGCCCTGCTTCCATTCCGCTTCAGTCATACCATGTTTCGGTCATGGGCAATATCGTGAGGGTTTACAACTGATCAGTACCGGTAATGGTCAGGTTTAAACGGACCTTCTTTCGAAACACCGATATATTGTGATTGTTCTTCAGTCAGGGTTGTAAGCTTTACCCCCAGCTGTAGAAGATGAAGCCGTGCCACTTCCTCGTCAAGTTTTTTTGGCAGGCGGTAAACGTCGGTTTTGTAATTGTTTTGCCAGAGTTCAATCTGAGCAAGGGTCTGGTTTGTAAATGAATTGCTCATTACAAAGGAGGGGTGGCCGGTGGCACATCCCAGGTTGACAAGACGTCCTTCGGCAAGCAGGAATATAGAGTGTCCATCGGGAAACAAATACCTGTCGACCTGTGGTTTGATGTTTATTTTTGTGATTCCCGGCCATTTCTCAAGACGTGCGACCTGGATTTCGTTGTCGAAGTGACCGATATTGCATACAATTGCCTGGTCCTTCATGGCAGCCATGTGTTCAACAGTGATTACATCGCGGTTTCCGGTTGCGGTCACAAAAATATTTCCTTCGGCCAAGGCATCTTCAATGGTTTTCACCTCAAAACCTTCCATGGCGGCTTGCAGTGCACAGATTGGGTCGATTTCGGTCACAATGATCCGGGCACCATATCCTTTCATAGAACGGGCACACCCCTTCCCCACGTCACCGTAACCGGCCACAACCACCACTTTTCCAGCAATCATCACATCCGTGGCCCTTTTAATTCCATCGGCGAGGGATTCACGGCACCCATACAAATTGTCGAATTTTGACTTGGTTACCGAATCATTCACATTAATGGCCGGAAAGAGCAAGGTTCCCTCATCCTTCATCTGATAAAGCCGGTGAACCCCTGTTGTTGTTTCTTCTGAAACCCCTTTGATATCATGAACCATTTTGCTCCATCGTCCGGGATTTTTTTCAAGTATCCGTGCCAGAAGAATATTGAGTTGCCGCTCATCTTCGCCTTCCGCCTGAAGGTTAAGAACCGACGGATCATTTTCAGCCGCAAATCCCCTGTGAACCATCAGGGTGGCGTCGCCTCCGTCGTCGACTATCAGATTCGGCCCCAACCCGTTGCCAAAATCAAGGGCACGTTCGGTACACCACCAGTATTCGGCAAGGGTTTCCCCTTTCCACGCGAAAACAGGGATACCTGAAGCAGCCACTGCCGCTGCCGCATGGTCCTGTGTCGAAAAAATGTTACAACTTGCCCATCTCACCTCAGCACCCAGTTCCATGAGGGTTTCAATCAGCACTGCCGTTTGGATTGTCATATGAAGGCTTCCGGTTATACGGGCTCCTTTGAGGGGTTGTAGGGGTTTATATCTTCTCCTGATAGCCATCAATCCCGGCATTTCTTTCTCGGCAATTTCAATCTCCTTTCTTCCAAATTCTGCCAGGGAGATATCAGCTACTTTATATTCAACGGTTTTCAACATTGTCATTGTCATCGTTCTGAAATTTTGCGCAAAGCTATTCAAATTTCCCCAATTAAAAAAGGAAACCTTATCTCTGTGATTTTCATGTTGTCCTGTCAAATCCTGACGAGGTTTTTATTTTCGTCAGTTCCCCAGGTCGGAGAGAAATTTAATCCGCATCAGCCGGATATGATCTGCCGAGTATTCATTTTCCCCGAGTTCTGTAACAGCAGCTTCGATCGAATCATCATGTGCTTCCCTGAAATAATCGAAAATCTCCTCCTGTTGTTCTTTGTCCAGCACTTCATTGATGTAATAATCGATATTGATCCGGGTTCCCGAGTTCACAATGGCTTCTATTTCAGAAATCAGATCGGTAAACTCGATTCCTTTCGCCTCAGCAATATCTTCGAGCGAAATTTTCCTGTCAATGCTCTGGATGATATAAATTTTATTTTTTGATTTGTTGGCAACAGTTCTGACAATCATATCCTGGGGACGTTCTATTTCATTTTCCTCCACATATTTCCTGATCAGGGCAAGAAATTCTTTCCCGTATCTTTGAGCTTTCCCCTGCCCCACTCCCTGGATTTTCTGCATTTCATCGAGAGTAACAGGATACTGGATTGACATATCAGCCAGTGACGGATCCTGAAAAATGACAAACGGAGGAAGATTCAGCCTCTTGGCGATGCTTTTCCGGAGATCTTTCAGCATGTTGAATAATTCGGGGTCACCGCCTGAACCACCAGCGGGGGCACCTGTGGACGATTCATCTTCCTCATCATCATAGCGGTGATTCTTGACAAACTGGAACGGATGTGGATTCCTGAGAAATTCATGACCAGCGGGCGTGATTTTCAGCAGTCCGTAATTCTCAATATCCTTTGTAATCAGCCCGGCTACCATTGCTTGCCGGAATATAGCGTTCCAGAAGTGCTCATCGTGGTCATCTCCCGAACCGAACGATTCAAGTTCATCATGGTGAAACGACTTCACAGCAGCAGTGGATTTTCCTACGAGAATATCCGCAATATGTTCACCCTTGTATTTTTCTTTGACCTCAGAAATTGCCTCAAGTGCACGGGTTACTTCATCCTGTGCTTCGACAAATTCCTTAGGATTCAGGCAGTTATCACAATTGCCACAGTTTTCGCTCTCATATTTTTCCCCAAAATAATGCAACAGGATGATTCTGCGGCAGATGGCAGTTTCGGCGTATGAAACTGTGTCGAGCAGGAGCTGACGACCAATTTCCTGTTCAGCCACCGGTTTCCCGTGCATGAATTTGTCAAGTTTCTGAATATCCTTGTAGCTGTAAAAGGTGATACACTTTCCTTCGCCGCCGTCACGACCCGAGCGCCCGGTTTCCTGATAATATCCTTCCAGGCTTTTGGGAATATCGTAATGGATCACATACCTGACATCGGGTTTATCGATGCCCATTCCGAATGCAATGGTCGCAACCATCACATCCACTTCTTCCATTAGGAAGCGGTCCTGATTGAGGGAACGGGTTGCTGCGTCCATGCCGGCATGGTAAGGAAGAACTTTTATCCCATTGATTCTCAAAGTCTCGGCCAACTCTTCCACTTTTTTTCTGCTGAGGCAGTAGATAATCCCCGACTTACCCGGATTTTCCTTTATAAACTTGATGATCTGGTTTTCAGGTTTCACTTTGGGCCTCACCTCGTAATAAAGATTGGGCCTGTTGAAGGAAGCTTTGAAAACCTTTGCGTCGAGGATCCCAAGGTTCTTCTGGATATCATGCTGTACTTTTGCGGTAGCTGTCGCAGTCAGCGCAACAATCGGGGCGACGCCGATCTCCTGTACAATCGGACGGATTCTTCTGTACTCGGGCCTGAAATCGTGACCCCATTCTGAAATGCAGTGCGCTTCATCAATGGCATAAAACGAAACAGATATGTTTTTGAGAAATTCAACGTTTTCCTCTTTCGTCAACGATTCAGGCGCCACATACAGGAGTTTTGTCTTTCCGCTCAAGACGCTGTCTTTCACCTCCTGAATGGCTGATTTTGAAAGAGATGAATTCAGAAAATGTGCAACATTGTCTTCAGTCGATAATCCTCGCATAGAATCTACCTGGTTTTTCATCAGTGCAATCAGCGGGGAGATGACAATGGCGGTTCCTTCAAGGATCAGGGCAGGAAGCTGATAAATCAGGGATTTGCCTCCGCCTGTCGGCATCAGAACAAATGTATTGTTGCCTTCCAGTACACTCAGGATAGCCTCTTCCTGCTGTCCCTTGAAACGGTCGAACCCGAAGTATTTTTGCAGATAATCAGTTAATTTCTCCTTTTGTGACATTTCTTATTGTTATTCTGACCAGGTATGAACACCCGTCTCATGCTATTTAAAATTAATGAAAGTTCTGCAAAGCACAAACAAAATACGAATTATTTACAATTAATTAAATTTTTACTAACCTGTGGTTTTTGGGGGAACTCTTTATCTTTGCATGAATTACGCATAATGGTTCATAGTTGAATTCATGACAGATAAGGGGAAAAAAGCAGAAGAAAAAAAGATTAGGAAAGAAAAGGCGAAAATCGGTGAGATGTCGTTTCTGGACCATCTCGAAGAGTTGAGGTGGCACATTATCCGTTCTTTCATAGCAGTGGTGGCATTTGCCATAGTAGCATTTATTATAAGGGATTTTATTTTTGATGAAATCATTTTAAAACCGAGAACACCCGAATTCTGGACAAACCGGATGCTTGCGAAACTGGGTGAGATACTGGGGTCGGAAAATCTGAAAATCAACCAGAAAGTTCTCCCACTGATAAATATTAAAATGGCCGGGCAGTTTTCAATGACGATGCTGGTTTCACTGGTTTCCGGAATCATTATGTCAGCTCCTGTCATTATTTGGGAATTCTGGAAATTTGTCAAACCCGCCCTTTATGAGAATGAAAAAAAGATTGCGACAGGGGCGGTGTTTTACACGTCCATCCTGTTTGTGATCGGTATCATGTTCGGATATTATCTGATTGTCCCTCTCTCAACCGAGTTTTTTAATACATTCCTGATCAGCCCGGAAGTTCAGAACCAGATCAACATCAATTCATACATCAGCATGGTAATGAGCATTGTCCTTTCATCAGGAATTGTGTTTCTTTTACCTGTGTTTTCCTATTCCCTCAGCAAGGTGGGGATTATTACTCCCCAGTTTCTAAAGAGTTACAGAAAGCATGCTTATGTTGTATTGTTGTTGCTAGCTGCGATTATCACCCCTCCCGATGTCTTCAGCCAGATCATGATTGCCATTCCGCTCGCATTGTTGTATGAATTCAGCATTTTTGTATCATGGAGAGTGGTGAAAAGTCAGGAAAAGAAAGAGAAAAAATCGGGTAAATGAATGAAATGAGCATGTATAACGATACACAAACTGAGATGATTATACGTTACATGCGAATTCCCCGCCTGCCCTGCCTACCCTGCCTACCGGCAGGCAGGTGGCAGGCAGGCGGCAGGCAGGCATCTGTTTCAACAAGATGCATTTAATGAACAAAATATGATAAACAGATGAAATAGCCATAAGAACTTAAGCCCATACAAAACGGAAATGAATATATGGCTATTCCATTTCGTTGAGATGTAGATTGAAAAGCAAAAGTTCTTACGAAAATTGTAGAGATTAACATTGAAAATTCATACGAATGAAAAACTGCCATGATTCTAAGAGCTGAGAATATTGTCAAAAAATACAGGAAACGCACGGTTGTGGATGGTGTGAGTTTTGATGTGCACCAGGGTGAAATTGTAGGTCTGCTCGGGCCCAACGGAGCAGGGAAAACCACTTCGTTTTACATGATCGTCGGCCTTATCAAACCAGCATCAGGACGCATCTTCCTCGATCAGGAAGACATCACCTCCCTCCCCGTTTATAAACGAGCGCAGCGGGGCATCGGTTATCTTTCGCAGGAAGCGTCTGTTTTCCGTAAGCTCAGCATTGAAGACAACCTGCGCGCTGTTTTGGAGATGACCAACTATACAAGGGAATACCAACACCAAAAACTGGAATCGCTCCTTACGGAATTCGGGCTGCAGCACATCAGGAAAAGCATGGGGTATCAGTTGTCGGGTGGAGAACGGAGGAGAACCGAGATAGCCCGTGCCCTCGCTATTGACCCGAAATTCATTCTGCTCGACGAACCATTTGCCGGTGTCGATCCGATTGCTGTTGAGGACATACAACAAATCGTTGCAAAGCTGAAAGATAAGAACATTGGTGTATTGATTACCGATCACAATGTACATGAAACGCTTTCAATCACCGACCGCTCGTATCTTCTCTTTGAAGGCAGCATTCTGAAATCAGGAACGGCCTTTGACCTGGCCAACGACGAAATGGTCAGGAAAGTATATCTGGGACAAAATTTTGCACTCAGGTAAAGGCCTGACTTTTTGGCAAATGTTATCCAAATTCATTTCGGGCAAACAAAAAAAATCCTAAATTTGCGCCGCTGATTGCGGACGTGGCGAAATTGGTAGACGTACCAGACTTAGGATCTGGTGCCTAACGGCGTGGGGGTGCGAGTCCCTTCGTCCGCACTGATCCGGCCGACTCTTTCAGGAAAGAAATGGTTGGCCTTTTCAATTGACTATATATAAGTATTATAAACAATTTTCTTCATGAAAATATCCAGAGAAAACACAACAAACCTGAATGCGGTTGTCACAGTTCTGATCGAACAGAAAGATTACGAAAAAACTGTTTCCGACAAACTCCGGGAATACAGGCAAAAGGCTTCCCTGCCCGGGTTCAGGCCAGGAAAGGTTCCGGCTTCACTGATACAAAAAAGGTTTGCAAAACCGGTCCTGGCCGAAGAAATTAACAATTTGCTTTCAAATAACCTGAACGAATTCTTTCACAAGGAGAACATCTCCCTGCTGGGGGATCCGCTACCCTGTCATGACAGGCAAAAAGAGATTGACTGGGACAAAGATTCGGATTTTGAGTTTGTGTTCGACATTGCCATAGCCCCGGAAATCAAAATTGATTTATCGCAGTTTACACCCTTTCATTATTACAAAATAAGGGTTGACGATAAAATGATCAACGACAGCATTGAATCGGTCAGGATGCAGTACGGTACAAACACCGAAACTGAAGAAGCCGGTGAAAAAAGCAGTGTCAGGGGTGATTTTGTACAGCTCGACAATGAAGGTAACCCAGTCGAAGGCGGGATTTCGCCCAAAGGAGTGCTGATCGCAGTCGACCTGATAAAAGATGAAACCATTAAAAACGAGTTTATCGGGAAGAGAAGCGGCGATATTATTCATTTCGATCCGGTCAGGGCTTTCGAAGACCGGCACGAAGTAGGCCACATGCTGAACATCAGTCACGAAGAATCGGAAGCACTCGACAGCACATTTAGTTTCACCATTACCTCCATCCTAAATTTCACCAAGGCTCCCCTTGATGAATTATTATTCAGGAAAGTATATGGCGAAGAGAGCGGAATAAACAGCGAAGAAGCGTTCAGGGAGCGGATCAAAGATGAACTGGCACAACAACTCGCTTATTCCTCAAACAGGAAATTTGCTGTCGACGCCAGGGAAAATCTCATTACTAATAGCAATTTTGAATTGCCCGGGGATTTTCTGAAACGTTGGTTGAAAGAGAAGAACAACGAGTTGACGCCGGAACAGATTGAAAATGACTTTGATGGTTTCTCTCGTGATCTCAGGTGGCAGCTGATCAGAAATTCGATTATCCGGGATTTTGAAATTGGGGTTACCAGCGAAGAAACTATGGAATATGCAAAAAAGATTGCATTGAACCAGTTTTACCAATACGGTGTGTACGATGTGACCGACGAACATCTGGGCAATTTTGCAAAAAGGATACTCGAGAAAGAGGATGACCGGGAGGGAATTGTCAGGAAAATCTACGACAGTAAAGTGATTGAAGTTGTTAAACAGCTTGGGATCGTTGGTGAAATAG
>CAYNBE010000166.1:0-1921 GCA_964395045.1 uncultured Prolixibacteraceae bacterium
CGATTATTCCGGAACAGATTCCGGAAAGGTAAAATGAAAGAAACCTTCATGAAAAAAATTTATATGCCTTATGCACAAATACTTTTATACCTGAAACAGCAAAAAATCCAATTACTTGCGGCCTGTTATTGCACATTCTTCTTCCTTTTTCATGTTTCAATCTTTGCAATACAAACGGATTTATCAAAACCAGGGTTCCCGAAAAAAGATTCAATTCTGAAAATCATGGAAAAGGTTGCCGACTATCAGATTGCCAACTTTGGCAATTCCAAGTCTCATGACCTGAAATGGAATAATACAGTCTTTTATATTGGATTAATGGAATTGACAAAGATTTCCACTACGACCCATTATCGTGAATGGCTTCTGAAAATGGGACAGAAGTACAACTGGCAGCCCCATTCCCGTATGTATATGGCCGACGACCTTGCCGCTTCACAGATGTACCTTGAAATGTACCGGATCGAAGGTGATAAACGGATGCTGTATCCCACATACGCACGAACGGAATGGGTTGTCAACCACCCTTCAACCTCAGGCTTTTTATATGATCCGGGCGACGAAAGGTTTACAGAAAGGTGGTCGTGGTGCGATGCTTTGTTTATGGCTCCTCCGGTTTATACCCAAATGTTTAATATTACCGGTGATAAAAAATTTATGGAGTTTATGGACAGGGAATACCATTTGACCTATGATTATCTGTATGACAAAAATGAGCGGCTTTTCTATCGCGACCACCGGTTCTTTGAAAAAAGAGAACAAAACGGGACAAAGGTTTTTTGGGGCCGTGGCAACGGTTGGGTGTTAGGTGGCCTTGTCAAAATTCTGAAAGAAATACCTGAGACAAACCAGTATCGATTTTTTTATCAAAAGCTTTTTGTGGAAATGTGCGACAGAATTTCTGAATTTCAGGATAAAAATGGCTATTGGCACTCAAGTTTACTTGACATGCAAAATTTCCCGGACCCTGAAACCAGTTGTAGTGGCTTGTTTATTTATGCCTTTTCGTATGGGGTCAACTCAGGTTTGCTCGATATGGAAAAGTATCTTCCGATCATTGTCAAAGGCTGGGAAGCTCTTGAAAGAGCTGTATTTCCGGATGGCAAACTGGGCTGGGTGCAACCTGTGGGAGGCTGGCCGGTGAAAATTGAGAAAGAAATGACCGAAGCATACGGAGTCGGAGCATTTCTGCTTGCCGGCTCCGAAGTGTACCGATTGTCGGAATTTTAGAAACAATAACAGATCATAAAAATGTATATGACAGATTATAAGCATCATGGTCCTATTTATCTTCATTCTCTAAAGATTTCTATTGTAATACTCTTTCTTGTTACCGCTGTAGGAATAAGTGCCCAAAAAACAATTCCGGGAAACAATAAACCCTCCACGACATATGACAAGGATGATTTTGACATGTCAAAAATTCCCAATCATCCACGGATTATAGCCAATGATCAAGATTTTAATAGAATCAAACAGTTATATGAAAAAAAATCGAATGAATATCTGATACGATGGATCGATGATCAGTTATCGAAAACAAAAGTTTTGCTGGATGAAGAATTTGACAATCCGGAAAGCTCCTCTTATATTGGATACTATTTATATGATGGAGTACGTACAAATGCGGGATCAAGGATGTTGACCGCCATCAAAAAGTTGGCATTTGCATATAAGATAACAGGTGATCCTGCCTATGCCCAAAAAGTTTGGTACCTTCTAAAACGTTCGGGCTTTCAGGAAAAGGGAACGGAACCATCAGAAGCATTATTCCCAGACTGGTACCCAAAATTTTTTCTCGATCTATCGGCTATGGCAACCGCTTATGCAATTGGGTACGACTGGTGTTATGAATTTTTTTCAAAAGAACAAAAAACATACATTGAACGCACTATTATAGAATATGGATTGAACCCGGGAT
>CAYNBE010000166.1:1933-8330 GCA_964395045.1 uncultured Prolixibacteraceae bacterium
CAATCATAACAGGAATGTGGTAAAAAACAGCGGAATTATTCTTGCTGCACTGTCTATCGCTGACAAATATCCCGATTTGACTGCAAAAATTATCAAGACCGGAATCAGTAACATTCAATACATGATGCCTGAATTTGCACCCGATGGTGCATGGTTTGAAAGTGTCGGCTACTGGAATTATACAATCTTATATTTTGTGCCCTTTGTTTCTTCCCTCATAAAAGCATTGGGAGACGATTATGGGTTCATGGATTATTGTGGACTCGATCGTACTGGGGAATTTGCATTACAAGCCACCGGCCCCCTTGGCGCCAATAATTTTCATGACGGGAGTGATTCAAAAGTTTATGCAGCAAATCCTGCCATATTCTGGCTGGCAAGGTATTTCGGAAAACCTGAACTTACAGCCGCTAAACTTGACTTTATGATCCGAAACAACATTGATGCCGACCTTTACGATATCCTATGGTACGATGCGGTTACCCTTCCAAAAACACAACTAGAAAAGGATTCATATTTCGGAGGCGTTGAGTTTGTGTCCTTCCGAAAAGAATGGGGCAATCCTGAATCAACATGGGTTTCTTTTCATGGAGGGCAAGGAGAAGGTAGTCATGCTCACATAGATGGCGGAGCCTTTGTTTTTGATGCTTTAGGTGTTCGCTGGGCCTGTGATGTTCACAATGAAGACTACAATATAGGTGGATACCGTTCTTTCACGGAAAGCAAAAGAACCTATTACAGGGTAAGAACCGAAGGGCATAATACGCTTGTTATCAATCCGGATAACAGTGCCGGACAGAATTTGGATTCATTTATGAAGGTTATCAAATTTGTACCTGATACACACAATCCCTTTAGTGTACTGGATATGACAAGTGGATATAAAAATACCGTCTACCGTTCACTAAGAGGGTACATGCTTACCGACAACCGGAATTCACTTGTCATCAGGGATGAACTGGAATTAAAAGGTAGAAATTCGGAAATTTATTGGTTTATGCACACCCAGGCTAATGCTGAAGTAACCGGGAAAAACCAAGTAGTGCTTTTTAAAGACGGGAAAAAACTGGAACTGGAGTTTATTACAAGTGCAGAAGAATCACAAATATCTGTAGTCCCGGCAGAATCCTTGCCAACATCGCCCATGCCGTTTGCAGGTAAACAATCGGACAACAGCGCATACAGGAAAGTTCAAATCAGGTTGCTCGGATCTGGGAAGGTTCACCTAACCGTGAAACTGAAGCCTGTAGGCACTGAAATTCAACCGGTATATGACTTGCCAATAAGTAACTGGTAAAAAGATTATAACTTAAAACAAATAATTCAATGAATCTATTAAAACAAACCATCCGTATTCTGATATTTATTATTTCAGGGATTTCTCTTTCTGTACTTCTTACATCTTTTCAGAAAAAAGAGGATATTGAAAACAAATACAATCTGGATATCAGTCCATTTGGTGAATTGCGTTATTGGTCCGATCAGACCGGTGTACTGGGTAAATCAGTGGAAGAAGGTAAGTTGATTATTGTTCCCCAGACGTCACCCTCCAATTGGAATATTGGTTTGAACTGGGAGGAAGAACGGGATATTAACCGGATTGAAATCGATTACAATGGGAAAATTCCCGAAATGCTGGCGAAAGAAACAAAAGTCCAGTATTGGTTTAAGACATGGCCGAGAGAAATTCCCAAAGATCATAAGATTGAAGACCATCTGGATGACCCCTGGAATGGCGAATGGCTTACAGCAACCACGGATTGCCGGATACAGGGCAACAAGGTTACTTACACTTTTATGCCATTAACGGAAAAGGAAAATCCACGCTCTGTTCATCTGCAAAAGCCGGTTGACTACAGGAGAACACTTAAATTCAGGTTATTGTACGATAGAAAACCATTAAATATTAAATCACTTCGGGTCTATACGCCAACAAAATGCAAAAACTTAGCTGTACGGATTGAATTAGGTTGTGATAAACCAGTGAATAAAACCGTAACAGGAAAACTTGAGATTTTCAATGGAAAAATTGGAAAAATTTCGGGATGGCATTGGACGGCTGGGGATAGAGCAGCAGAGAAAAACGGTTGGACATTTCAGCTTAAAAATCAAACAAAAGGCATATTGGCAGATCTGGTTGTTGCTGAACCAACATTGGGCGGTTCCACCGACCTGACTATTGTGACAGTTCGTTCTTCCGAAGGCAATTTTTCTTTTTTGACCAATGACCTGGAAAAGGGTCCAATTTACATTCCTGCTTACTCGGCATACATTACTCTCGCTTCTGATCAGGTAAGATTTTCAGAAGCCGGCATTAAAAAAGGGCAGACTGTGCGTGAAAAACTGGAAACCGAACCGGAACAGACCTACGACCGTGCTTGCAGGGAAATTCCTGAGTTAAGTGTCATGAAGCGCGAACAGGGAGGGGTGCTTTATTTGCCGTTGGCAGCAGATGCCAGTTGGCAGAAATTTGGTTTTGACTGGGGTGGCAATTTTTATATGGACAAATATTTAACAAGGGCAAAAGGCAGGGAATTGGAACGTTGTTTCTGGGAAGGTGAAAAGTTCAACTGGTCAATCGGGACAGGCAAAGACCCGGTTTACGTCCGCACTGACAAAAATTCCCATATGTCGGTTTTAAATGATTATCTTCCGGTTCCGGAAGTAACCTGGGCACAGGAAGGATTATTGTATCGCGAAGAAGCATTTGTCACATTGCTCGAAGGCCCATTATCGCCATACGACCCTGCCCGGAGTGAGCAAACTCCCGCCATTTTAATGGTCAGTCTTGATGTTTCCAACCCTTCTAACACAGAAAAAACTACCCATATCTGGTTGAAAGGAAAACCTATCGACCATCTTTTACTTCAGGATTTATTCATTTCGGATGAAAAGAAAGGAAAAACGGTTATCCGCGCCGGCATTAAACCTCCCGAAGGGGTTCTGTCATCCGATGTCAAAATTGTTGACGATGCCGTATCGATGTCATTTAATATCCCTGCAAATCAAACAAAGACAGTATATTTTTCAATCCCCTTTGTCGGTGATTTAACCGATAATAGTAAATCAAAAATAAGATCGCTCGATTATCATCAGGAAAGGCATAAGGTTGTATCCTACTGGCGCGAAATGGTCAACAGATGTGTACCATTCAATGTTCCGGAAAGGAAATTTAACGAAATGGGGCAGTCGGCGATTCCACATATTCGCATGAGCGTAACCAAGGATCCCAAAAGTGGTTTGTTTATGGTATTCGCAGCATCGTTTAAGCATCAAGTTTATGGCAATGAAGCAGCCTTTCAGACTGTTTACCTCGACAAAATCGGTGATCATCAGACAGCAGCCAGCTATCTTGAAACTTTCTTGAAACTTCAGGGAAGGGTACCTATGCCGGGAACCTTTGCCGGAGACCAAAGTGGTGTGCTAAACGGGGCGAAAGTGGATGATGAATACAACTATTCGAGCCCTGCATATAATATGAACCATGGAACCATCCTCTGGGCATTGGGAGAACATTACCTTCTTTCTCACGATTCCGAATGGCTGAAACATGCTGCCCCAAACATGATAAAGGCTGCAGACTGGATTATCAATCAACGTAACCAGACAAAACTGAGGGATAAACAGGGATTGCCTGTCCAACATTACGGACTGCTTCCGGCTGGGCACCTGGAAGACAATTATGACTGGGGATTTTGGTATGCTGTAAATGCATACTCTTATTTGGGCCTGAAATCAACTGCCGAAGCATTTGCAAAAGCAAATTTGCCGGAGGCTGCCCGGTTTGGAAAAGAAGCTAATGATTATCTGAAAGATATAAGGAACTCGGTCATACGGGCGAGTGAATTATCGCCGGTGGTGCGCTTGAAAAACAACACCTATGTCCCATTTATCCCTTCAAGACCATACCAGCGCTTCCGCTATTTCGGCCCCATGCAGTCGGGTTATTATTCCAGGTATGGCGAAAACACATTGATTACCTATCGCCTGTCTGCTACTAGGGAAGCTTTATACGGCCCTATGATCCTGATCACAACCGGTATTGTTGATCCCTTTGAGCCTCTTGCAGAAGCCATCTTAGACGACTGGGAAGACAATATTACACTAACCTCTTCACTTGGGCAGCATATTCACGGGGTAGTTGACGATGAATACTGGTTCAGCCGCGGAGGAATGGTATTTCAGGCAAACCTCCAGAATCCGATTCTGTCGTATATCCTTCGGAATGAAATCCCGGCAGCAATCAGGGGTGTTTATAATGCAATGGTATCCTGTCTGTATCGTGATGTCAATGTTTTTACCGAAGAATACCGCAGATGGGGGGTTGGCAGCGGAAGACTTTATAAGGTCCCCGATGAAGCCCGCTTTTTAAACCGTGTGTGCGATATGTTGGCCATTGAATCAGGAGACGAACTCTGGCTTGCCGCCGGAACTCCAAGATACTGGCTCGAGCCGGGAAAAATCGTTGCATTGTATAAGTCTGCATCCCGTTACGGAAATGTATCCTTCGAAATGAAGAACGGCAAAAAACCCAATACCATTGAAGCAAATATCAATCTTCCGGGAAACATCCCCGAAGGAAAAGCAAAATTGTTTGTGCGCGCACCTTTTGAGAAACCCATCCGGTCGGTTTCTGTGAACGGAAAAATCTGGAACAATTGGTCCCCGGAAAAAGAGGTTATTGTATTACCTTCAACAGAACGCAGCATCAATCTTCTTGTATCATATTAAAAAACAGCCAACTATTAAATTATTAAACTAACGAAAAAATTCATCGGACAAGAGCATTTAATCAACAAAGGTGGTAATATCATTCGAACATTTTTTTGATTGCTGCAGTTTTACTTTTGGTATATCTTTACTTTGTAATTAATATGAAATACTCTCTTCGGGTTCTTTAATCACCTTTTAGATCGTTCATTTCAGGATTTTAATCTTCACAACTACTGAAAAATTCAAAAGGTGAAGTTTGGCAAATACAATAACAGTTTTCTGACAAATCTTTAAAACCAATCAAAATCACTTTTAGAAATGATTAAAAAATGGATGATAATCCTTTTCACTATTGTTAATATTTCCCTGATCGGCTGCAAGGTTAAAGAAATGAAGACAGCCCAACCCGTGAAAGGCATTTTTATTGATTTTTCCCGGACAGAAAAAGTTAAAGCCCGGATTGGTGAAAATCAATATAGGCCGGCATATTCTGCATTAATTGAGCGGGCTGATGTTGCTTTAACTGAAGGCCCTTTCAGTGTCATACAAAAGAAACAGGTTCCCCCCAGCGGCGACAAACACGATTACATGAGCATCGGCCCATACTGGTGGCCCGATTCCACAAAAACCAACGGGTTGCCATATATCAGAAAAGATGGGTATATTAATCCTGAGTTTCTGGCAGACCAGACAGACTTTGCAATAAAAAACAAAATGTTTTCAAACCTTGAAACCCTGACCTGGGCAACCTATTTTTCAGGAGAAAGGAAGTACGCTGAAAAAGCTGTCGAACTTCTTGATGTCTGGTTTATTAACCCCGAAACCCGGATGAATCCAAACTTAGACTATGCCCAGGGGATTCCTGGCATTTGCGAAGGGCGCGGTATAGGAATCATTGACTGGTCAGGAGTCCATGTTCTGATTACTTCAGTTCAGATCTTGGATTCGCAGGGATTTTTGTCCCAACAACTTAAACATTCTCTTTTTTCATGGTTTAAACAATACCTCGACTGGCTGCAAAACGGAAAATATGGCAAAGACATTGATGATTCCGCCAAAAACAACCATGCAACGTGGTACGATGTCCAGGTTTCAGGGATTGCCATTATGTTGGGCGATTATACAATCGCAAAAAACAGGCTTGAAAAAGTAAAACTTAAACGGATTGCCACACAAATTGAACCCGATGGCAGCCAGCCACTAGAACTGGCCCGAACAAAATCCCTGTCTTACACCGTAATGAATTTACGGGGATTCATCCAACTGGCTATCCTTGCAGGTCATGTGAATGTGGATTTGTTGAACTTCAAAACATCCGACGGCAGAAGCATATTAAAAGCACTTGAATTTATGGAACCTTTTGCACTGAAAAAGAGAGCGTGGCCATTCACCCAGGTTTCAGATACAGAAAATATTTATAAGGAAATAAAATATCTTTTCCGGATTGCTTATTCCCTGACAGGAAATCCCCGTTATCTGGCAATTGCTCAATCCGTGGAAGGAGATCTGAACGATCTACGAAATTTGTTGTACCCTATTTTTTAGGATACAGAACAAAAAATACCGTCAGTCCTTTCAACGCTTTTTTAGTCTGCCTTTGCTCCGATAAGTCTAACCAAAGGCAGATTCTGTCCAGATTTCTCACTATCTGCTCTTTTCCGAATCGGAATCAAACGAAAATATG
>CAYNBE010000167.1:0-8305 GCA_964395045.1 uncultured Prolixibacteraceae bacterium
ATCAATCCCGCAGTACTTTTTTCAGCCAAAGGCGATCCGGTATAAATCAAAAAAGAACTACAGAAAATGCTTCGCGATGAAAAAAATGCCGAGTTTCGTGATCAGATTTATTTTGCACTTGCCAATATTTATTTCAGGGAGGGCGACAAAAAACAAGCTATTGACAACTTCAGGAAATCAGTTTCGACAAGCACCACCAACAATTTTCAGCGGGCGCTTTCTTCAGTGACTCTTGCAGATATTTACTTCAGCGATATGAATTACCGCAATGCCCAGGCATATTACGACAGCGCATTGCAGGTAGTTAATGAGGAATATCCCAATTTCAAAACTCTGGAACAACGTTACAACAGTTTAACCCGCCTTGTTGAGAATCTGACACAGGTGGAGTTACAGGACAGTCTACAAAGAATTGCCAGAATGCCCGAAAAGGAACGAAATGCGTTAATAAACAGCTGGATAGAAAAGGAAAAAGAAAAACAGAGGCTTGCCGATCTGATCGCCAACAGCAATCAGAATGCTTCGGGATTTTACCAGGCAAATGAATACCGGTTCGGTTTGGGGCGGTCAAATCAGGGAGCAGGATGGTATTTTTACAATCCCCAGACTGTCATGTACGGCAAAAATCAGTTTCAGCTGAAATGGGGAAGACGAAAACTCGAAGATGACTGGAGAAGATTTAATAAATCTGTATTTTCGGGCAATCCGGAGGATGCTTTTGCCGATCTTGCCGACTCTGTGAAAGCCGTGATCAGGGAAGATGATCCCCTTAAAAAAGAGTTTTATACCCAGGACCTTCCCCTGAACGACAGTCTGATGGCCATATCACACGAAAAAATCAGGGACGCCCTGTACAATGCCGGAAAAATCTTTAAGTCCGATTTCAATGATTATCCGCATTCAGCCGAATCATTTGAAGACCTGAACAAACGGTATCCTTCAAATATATATCTCCTGTCAGCCTGGTTCGATCTATACGACCTTTACGAACTGATGGGAGAGCATGAAAAAGCGAAGGAATACCGGGAACTCATCATTCAGCGCTTCCCCGACAGCAAATATGCAAAGTACCTTCAGAATCCGAACTTTTTTACCGAACTGGAGGCCAGGCAGGACAGCCTCAACCGGATATACCAAAGTGCTTTCAAAAATTACAAAACAGGACGCTACTCCGAAATAGTTGCCCAGGTTGAAAAAATGAAACAGCTTGAACCTGATACCTCCCTTCTTCCCAAAATTGATTTTATGGATTGTATTGCACGGGGTGCCACTTCCGACATGCAGAATTTTGAAAAGTTGCTTGAAAAATATATTTCCGTATATCCCAAAGCTGAACCAGCGCCTCTGGCAGGCGAAATTTTGAAACTCATCCGCGACAGTACACTGGTGGATTATCAGAAGCTGGTTGAAATGGGCTACTTGCACGATGAAATCAAAAACGATGAACTCCTGCCGGGGAACCAACCCGGTAACGACGAATTCGGAGGAAAATTCAGCTACGACGAAGATTTACCGCATTATTTTGTGATCCTGTTTCCCAAAAGTGCGAAGGTTGATGTGAACAAACTGAAATTTGACATTGCCAATTACAACCTGGACCATTATACAAAATATGATTTCGATATGGAGGAAGAACCTCTTGATGCCCGGTTCAACCTGTTGTCGGTGCGTTCATTCCTGAACAAAGAGCAAGGTCTGATTTATTTCAGGGCTATCATCAGGCAGCCTGAAGTTTTCAGGACCCTGAAAGATGTCACTTATTCAAATTTCACCATATCGTCGGCCAATTACCGGCAAATCCTGAGTGATCAGTCAGCATCTGATTACTTCAGGTTCTTCCTGAAAAACTACAGCCGTTTCACCGGTCCTGATTTTGAGAGGGAAGATCAGCGGGAAGAATCTCCCGAAGAACTGATGGCCAGGGCACAACGCGAGGATGACCTTTTAAGGGAACGGGGAAAATTTGTCAGTGTCAATGTTCCGATCACCGAAGAGGTTTTCTCTCAGGTCATAGATACCACACAATCCTTCGTACTTGCGGTTATGAATAAAAGCCTGTCCCTGAGGCCACTGATGACACAGTTTGCCGATTTCAACCGAAGCAGATTCAGAAACTGGAACCTGACTGTTCAGGTAAAACAGGCTGGTGAATACCAATTCATGGTAATTAACGGACTGCCCGGGTATCAGGAAAGCATGTCCTATTTCAGACAGGTGATTATGGAAAGGCCTCTTTTCAGCAGCCTTGGTCAGAACATTTACCGCAATTTTATTATTACTGGTAAAAATCTGGAAAGGCTGATTATTTTGCCAGAGGTCGATTCCTACATGGATTTCTTCCGGAAGCACTATATTCAGAAAGCCGGCCGTGTGGATGGCCAGTTAAATGCAAAACCATCGGAACAGGATCAAGTTTTGCCTGGAAAAACCCCTTCTCCTTCATCCGGAACAATTTATTCCGGACCTTACGATACGGAGCTCAATCAGCCACATTGGTTTGTGCTGGTTTTTCCCCGTGAGGGATTTGATAAAAATGATTTGCTCAGCCAGGTCGGACGTTTCAATGAAACCGGATTCAGCAATTCACGGCTGACAGTTGAAGAACTGCCCCTTGACGATTTCAGGAACATTCTGCGAATCGGGGAACTGAAAGATTATCCCCAGGCAGCTGCCTATATGAAAAAAATTGCAGATACCCGGAGTGTATTCCGATCGCTTGAGAATTCAGATTACCGGAATTTTATTATTTCCTTCCGGAATTATGATCTGTTTATCACCAGGAAAAATATTGCGGAATACATGGATTTTTACAAAAAAATCTACCTCGAAAAACAAACCTCAGGTAACCACTGAACCTGGGACGTTTCAAAAACAGATGCCCCTGTTGTAACTATGTTTTATTTTACCCAGATTAAGAAAAGCCATGAGAAAAACTTCCATACTATGGACCGATGACGAGATAGAACTTTTACGGCCGCACATGATTTTCCTGAGGGAAAAAGGATATCTGGTTGATACGGCAAGCAACGGGTCAGATGCACTTGACTTAGTCAGAAAGAATTATTACGACATCATCTTTCTTGATGAAAACATGCCAGGGCTAAGCGGTTTGGAAACGCTGGCCCGGATAAAATCCATACAACCTGACATACCGGTGATTATGATCACAAAAAGTGAAGAAGAAAGCATCATGGATGAAGCTATCGGTTCAAAAATTGCTGATTACCTGATCAAACCGGTCAATCCAAAACAAATCCTGCTCAGCCTGAAGAAAAACGTCGACAGAAAACGATTAGTTACCCAGCAAACCACTACTGTTTATCAGTCGGAATTTGCCCAGATCGGGACAAGACTAAACAACAAGATGACCATTCCTGACTGGGCCGAATTGTATCGCAAACTGGTTTACTGGGAAATTGAACTGGGAGGTTCCGACGACAAAGCTATGGATGAAGTGCTTTCATTTCAGAAAACAGAAGCCAACCAGGCATTCGGGCGATTTGTCAAAGAGAACTATACCGGTTGGTTTGGCAAGAAGCTGGGAGAAAGGCCGATGATGTCGACCGATATTTTCAGACAGAAGGTTTTCCCGATGCTTGGAGAAGGTAAAAAAGTGTTTGTTCTGGTGATCGACAATCTCCGGTATGACCAGTGGCGTGCGCTAAGCCCGATTATTGGAGAATATTTTAAGACCGATGAAGAGGACCTTTATTTCAGCATTTTGCCTACTGCCACTATGTATGCGAGAAACGCTCTCTTTGCCGGTCTCATGCCTTCCGAAATTGAAAAAATGTTTCCTTCTCTCTGGGAAGATGATGACAATGAAGGAAATAAAAACTTGCATGAAGAAGAGCTTCTTCAGAAACAGATGGTTCGTCTCGGCAGGAAAGAAAGACTCTATTTTGATAAGGTTGTCAACCTGAAAACCGGTAAAAAGATGACCGACACCATCCGGGGAATTCTTGACAACGACCTTTCGGTGATGGTTTTTAACTTTGTGGATATGATTTCACATGCCCGTACCGAAATGGATATGATCAGGGAACTTGCATCGGATGAAAAAGCTTACCGTTCCCTGACACTTAGTTGGTTTATCCATTCATCGCTCCTTGACCTCCTGAAAATGCTGGCATCGCACGATATCAGGATTGTAGTAACCACCGATCACGGAACCATCAGGGTAAACAATCCGGTAAAAGTCATCGGTGACAGGGAAACCAGCACCAACCTGAGGTACAAGCTTGGCCGGAACTTGAATTACAAAGCCCGGCAGGTGTATGAAGTTACCAATCCCCGCGATGCATTTCTTCCTTCCAGAAATGTGAGTACCAGTTATATTTTTGCACTGAACAACGATTTCTTTGTTTACCCGAACAATTATAATTATTACGCCAACTATTACAACAACACCTTTCAGCATGGCGGAATTTCAATGGAAGAGATGATCATTCCGGTAGTAACCCTTTCACCTAAAAAATAGCAACTTTTCCGCAGAAATCATCATTCCACACTGGTTCTTTTCATCTGAGCATACAGCTTGTTGGCAAAGATGAAATCATTTAGTACAGGATTGTCGGAATGGAGAATGTCATGTCTTGATCCTTCCCAGCATTTTTCACCGTTGTGGATGAACAGTACACTCTCCCCGATCTGAATGACCGAATTCATATCGTGTGTGTTGATAATGGTTGTCATATTGAACTCATGGGTAAGCATCTGGATCAGTTCGTCGATAAGGGTTGCAGTTTCCGGATCAAGACCTGAATTGGGTTCGTCACAAAACAGGTACTTTGGATTCAGGGCGATTGCACGGGCAATGGCCACCCGTTTCTGCATACCCCCGCTTATTTCTGATGGATAGAGTTTATTGGCATTTGAGATATTGACATGTTCAAGACAGAAATTAACACGGTTTAGTTTCTCCTTTGTACTGAATGTGGTGAACATATCAAGCGGAAATTTGACATTCTGCTCCACTGTAAGGCTGTCGAACAATGCCCCTCCCTGGAAAACCATTCCCAACTCCCTGCGCATCAGTTTTCGCTCATTTTGTTTCATGTTTGTAAAGCTTCTTCCGTCGTACAGGATCTCCCCTGAATCGACTTCATGCAGGCCTACAATACATTTAAGCAGCACCGTTTTCCCCGAACCGCTTTTCCCGATGATCAGATTGGTCCTGCCTTCATGGAAATTCATGGAAATATTCCGGATAGCGGCTTTTCCGTCGAATTCTTTGGTCACTTGAATCACTTCGATCATGTCAGCAGCAATCTGGTTAAAATCAGGTCAAATAAAAGAATAAAAATATTCGTGTTCACCACAGCCCGGGTACTTGCCTTTCCAACTTCAAGAGCCCCTCCCTGGACAAAATAGCCGTAATAAGCTGGTATTGAAGCTACGAGAAAACCGAAGAAAAGAGACTTGACAAGCGAAAATGTCACATAGTATGGGACAAAGAGATATCTGATTCCTTCGATGTAGTCTGTAACAGAAATCACTCCCACTGCAGGTCCTACGATCAGTCCCCCGAGCAGTCCGAAGAAGATGCTGAGAATGACCAGAAACGGGAATACGGTTACGACAGCAATGATCTTGGGCAGGATCAGATATCCTGCCGAGTTGATTCCCATGATTTCAAGAGAGTCGATTTGCTCGGTCACTTTCATACTCCCGATTTCAGATGTGATGTTGGACCCAACTTTGCCAGCGAGGATCAATCCCATGATCGTCGAAGAAAATTCCAGAATCAGGGTATCGCGCGTTCCAAGACCGATCAGGTAGGAAGGATAAAGCGGATTGGTTATGTTGTAGGCCAGCTGAATGGTAAGGATACCCCCGATGAACAGCGAAAGAATAATAACGATCCCCACGGAACTGATGCCCAACGCTTCAATTTCATGAAATAACTGGCGAAGGTACATTCTGTGTTTCTCAGGCCTGGCAAATACCTTCCGGAGCATCCAGAAATAGCGTCCGATATGAAAGAAAAAATTCATAATGCGCAATTTTTTCATAAAATTACAAACTAACCGGAACTAATCACAATTTTTATGTATTGTCCTGCTTAACGTTTTTCCCTGAAGATTACAGAAAACCATATTCAGAAACCCTGCTTTTGAAAAAAGATTATATTTGGATATATTTGGAAAAACTAAAAATCATGAACAACGATTTTTGTGTGATCATGGCCGGCGGGATCGGATCAAGATTCTGGCCATTGAGCCGCAAATCAATGCCCAAGCAGTTTCTGGATATCCTTGGGACCGGACGGTCCCTGATACAGCAGGCTTACGACCGTTTTTCAAAAATTATTCCGGATGACAATATTTATGTTGTGACCAGTTCGGACTACAAATCACTTGTAAAAGAGCAGCTTCCAAACATTCGGACTAGGAACATCCTCGCCGAACCACTGCGAAGGAATACTGCACCATGCCTGGCTTATGCTATCAATAAAATAAAAACCTCTCATCCACAAGCCAATCTGGTTGTAGCCCCTTCTGATCATCTGATCCTGAAGGAAGAAGAGTTCCTCCATCAGATCAGGAAAGGGCTTGATTTTGTTTCAAAAAACAAGGTCCTGTTAACCCTGGGTATCCATCCAAGCCACCCGGAAACCGGTTATGGCTATATCCAGATCGGTAAGAAAACCAGGTTCAAGGATTATGATAACCTTTACCATGTGAAGACTTTCACCGAGAAACCGGATAGGAAGATGGCCGAAGTGTTTCTTGAAAGCGGAGAATTTTTTTGGAATTCAGGTATTTTCCTGTGGTCACTCCCTACCATCATAAAAGCTTTCGAAGCCCACCTGCCCGAAGTAGCCAGTTTGTTTTCACAGGGGGAACATCTTTACAACACTCCCGATGAAACAGCTTTCATCAACAAAATTTACCCTGAATGCATGGGGATATCGATTGACTTCGGGATCATGGAAAAATCGGACAATGTATGTGTCATGACAGTGGATTTTGGCTGGACCGATCTCGGTACATGGGGTTCCCTGTATGAAAACAAAATGAAAGACAACGAAGGAAATGTCATAACGGGAAAAAGGATATTCACCTACGATTCAGCTAATTGTATTATGAATTTTCCTGACAACAAGATCGCCGTCGTTCAGGGATTGGAAGGATATATAGTTGTCGAATCAAACAACACCCTCCTAATCTGCAGAAGGGAAGATGAGCAGCAAATCAGGCAATTTGTGAATGATGTCTTGATCAATGCCGGACCTGAATATGTCTGAATTTAGGTATGACCGCACAGGCTGATAACAAAAACAGATGGAATGTCCGGGAATGGCTGGCATGTCGGTTCACAATCGAAACTCCCAGCCGCAGAGCAGGGGGGAATGCCCTTGCCGGAATTCAAAACTACATTATTGTCGTTTCCATAAGAATGTAACAATCCCTTCCTGTCACATAAAAGATGACGGGAAGACACAAAAAAAAGGCTGTCTCCCCTGAGACAGCCCCGTTTGAAAAAACCAACTAACTTAAAATTACTCTATTCGAGATCCCGGCATCTCGCACCGGTCATCTGTTTTCCTTTTGTAAATTCACCTGTTTCCTGCACAATCCTTTTGCGACAACCTATCCATGCAGATCCTTCTTTCATCCAGGGTTCAATTTTCAAAGACGCCTCCTGGTCAACCGGGATCAGCGTATCGGTTTCCCATCCTTCAATACTCA
The DNA here is from genome assembly GCA_964395045.1 of uncultured Prolixibacteraceae bacterium. Classification (GTDB taxonomy): domain Bacteria; phylum Bacteroidota; class Bacteroidia; order Bacteroidales; family Prolixibacteraceae; genus UBA1413. Next base: position 7,695 of record CAYNBE010000167.1, read on the forward strand.
TCATCCAGTTTTCCAGAATCAATGCCTGGTCCCAGTCTCTTCCGAGACTGTTGTGGTTAAGGCTGTTCCAGTATAAATCGCTGACCATCCAGGCTTCTATCTCCAGTTCCTGATCGGCTGAATTCGCCGAAATATTTGCAAAACGCATATTCTTCATCCTGGAGTTGGATGCTTCAGCAACAACACACGAAGCAAGAATGATGAGCATTGTTGAAACTAAAATTCTTGTTTTCATAGCTTTGTTATCTTATATTATCTCTATTTCTGTTTTTTGTTTTCCGACATATATATGACTGAAAAGTGGTGCAAATGTTACACAGACGCTTCAACAAAAACATAGAAAACCAGCGAATGACGGGGTTTTTACCGGTGAATGGAGAAAAAAAGGTGATTTTGCATACATTTGTAAAAACAGACAGGTCATGGGAATTGCATCCGTTATAGCCGATTTGCTGGAAGAAAACGAAGTGTTGATAATCCCGGGACTCGGAGCTTTTATTTCGGATTATCAGCCTGCCCGGCTTGATGAAAACGGAGTGTTTCTTCTACCGCCCGACAGGATAATTTCGTTCAATCCCGAGATCAGGACCGGAGGCCACAAGAGGTATCTC
>CAYNBE010000168.1:0-8206 GCA_964395045.1 uncultured Prolixibacteraceae bacterium
TTTTATTGGGGATTATTTGTTATCCAAGATATGTTTTCAGCAACTTGCTACGGGATGTATGCCGTAGCCTTCTGATTGCTTTTTCTTTGATTTGCCGGACTCTTTCCCTGGTAAGGCCGAATCGTTCACCGATTTCCTCGAGCGTCATTTCCTGGCACCCGATTCCGAAGAAGAGCCTGACGATGTCACTTTCTCTTTCTGTCAAAGTAGTAAGAGCGCGGTTGATCTCCTTGGCCAGCGATTCCTGAATCAGGCTGCGGTCGGCATTGGGTGAATCGCTGTTCACAAGAACATCGAGCAGGCTGTTGTCTTCACCGTCGACAAAGGGTGCATCGACTGAAACATGGCGTCCGGAAACCCGGAGGGTATCGGCAACTTTATCGGCAGGAAGATCAAGTGTATCGGCCAGTTCTTCGGCTGATGGCTTACGTTCATGCTCCTGTTCAAACTTAGAGAATGCCTTGTTGATTTTATTCAGCGAACCGACCTGGTTGAGTGGGAGCCTGACAATTCTCGATTGTTCGGCCAACGCCTGTAGAATCGATTGCCTAATCCACCACACTGCATAGGAAATGAATTTAAATCCGCGTGTTTCATCAAATTTTTCCGCTGCTTTAATTAAGCCGAGGTTGCCTTCGTTGATCAGATCGGGGAGACTGAGTCCCTGGTTCTGATATTGCTTTGCTACTGAGACAACGAACCTAAGGTTGGCCCGGGTTAACTTTTCCAAAGCCTCCTGGTCCCCTTTCTTGATCCGTTGCGCCAATTCCACCTCTTCTTCTACAGTGATCAGTTCCTCTTTGCCAATCTCCTGCAGGTATTTATCCAACGAGGCGCTTTCACGGTTAGTGATTGATTTTGTGATCTTTAGTTGTCTCATATCTTTCCGAAAAAACGTGCAAATATATTATAAATATGGTCACCATCACTTTTGGGATGGTTTTTTATATTTATTTAACTTAAAATTGTCTCACTCTGGTTGTTTCAATCTACTCCAAAAACAAAATAAGCTCTTTCTCCATTTGGGAATACTCCCTCCACCAATACTCCACCCCTCGCTGATGAAACCACTTTTTTCAGGTCGTTCACTTCATACACCGGTTTTTTGTTGATGTCAGTGATGACAAAACCTTCGGAAAGTCCCGCCTGTTTAAATTTTCCTTTTCCCAGCCTGGTGATTTTGATCCCACGGTTAACACCTAACCTCGATTTTTCACGGTCACTAAGTGGAGCGAATTCTGTACCAAGGACAGTATTGGTATCATGGAATATTCCTGTTTCACCCATCATGTTACGCAACTTTACTGAAAATTGTTTCTCATCGCCGTTTCTTTTTACTGTTAATTTTACTATATCTCCCGGGCGGTATTGGCTTAATACTTCCTGAAGTTCGGCGTTTGAATTCACATTCTTCCCCTGAATATTAAGGATGACATCTCCCGGTTTGAGACCGGCTTCTTTGGCTGCGCCGTTGTCAGTTACTTCGGCAATGTAAATCCCCTCTATTTTATCCAGTTTATATTTGTCAGCCAGTTCCGCGTTAACTCCCTGGATAGAAACACCCAACAATGCCCGCTGGACCTCCCCATATTTTTTCAGGTCTTCGATTACTTTTTTTACGATGGTCGAAGGGATTGCAAAAGCATAGCCGGCATAAGTACCGGTACGGGAAGCAATGGCGGTATTGATACCGACGAGTTCTCCCCTCTGGTTTACAAGGGCGCCCCCGCTATTGCCGGGATTGACTGCAGCGTCGGTCTGGATAAATGATTCAATGCTCGATTGCTGGCTATTGATCCCAATGTTGCGGGCTTTGGCGCTTACAATCCCTGCAGTAACAGTGGAGGTCAGGTTAAACGGATTACCGATGGCCAGCACCCATTCTCCCAGCTTAAGCGCATTGGAATCACCGTAACCCAGATAGGGCAGATTATTGGCATCTACCTTTAATAGGGCCAGATCGGTGTTAGGATCAGTCCCAACCAGCTTTGCCTCAAACTCCCTCTTATCGTTTAATATCACCTTGATCTGCTCAGCTCCGTCAATGACGTGGTTGTTTGTGACAATATCCCCATCGGCCGAAATAATAACCCCTGACCCAAAACCCTCAGCAATCTGAGGCTCCTGACGGTACCCGAAAAAATCGAGGATCGGATTTCCGCTCGACCATCCCCCGTAAGTACTCCTTGTCATGATGTGCACAACGGCGTTAACGGTGTTTTCGGCAGCAAATGTAAGGTCAGGAAGATTTCCCTCACCCCCTGTGTATGCAACATAGTTCACGGGTTGGGTTTCTTTCACCGTTACAATCCGCGGTTTTTCAAAAAACCTGCTGTATATGACCAAGGTGAGGAATGCACCGGTTATGACCAGAAGAAACAGAAATAAATATTTTTTAATTGTTTTCATTTTTATGTTATTTATGTGACACATCTATTTATCAAGTCTTTATTTAGACGCAAAAACTTTGCCAGTGTTACTCTGAGCTTTTTATTTATCCCAAATATTTGCAATATTTAACAGCTGAAATAATCGTCACGACTTATTTCGGAAACCACTGGTATGATTAAATAGTACATGAGAATTACATGCTTGCCCTGCCAACCCTGCCTACCGGCAGGCATCTGTTTCACTGCATTCACCATTCCAGCTAAACATTTTAAACACTTGAAACGGAGTTTTTGTTACAATAACCCGGCGATATATTATAATTTTGTCAAATATTAACAAACGATCACTGTATGAATATCCATTTCTTTAAATACCACGGGGCGGGAAACGATTTTGTCATCATTGATAACAGGGATATGACTTTCGATGCTGACAATTTTTCACTTATAGAAAAAATATGCCACCGACGATTCGGGATCGGAGCTGATGGACTGATGCTTTTGCAGGAACATCCCCGTTTCGATTTTGAAATGCGCTATTTTAACTCCGATGGGCATGAAGCCAGTATGTGCGGGAACGGGGGAAGGTGTATCGTAGCTTTTGCAAATAAACTGAAGATTATTGGCAAGAAAACAACATTCCTGGCAGTCGATGGGGAGCACCGGGCTATTCTTGAAAACGACGGCGAAGTAAGTCTAAGGATGGGCGACGTTGGCTCTTTCGAAGTGAATGGAGATGAGTATGTACTGGATACGGGTTCCCCTCATTTTGTCCGCTTTGTCGAAACCCTTGAAGGCCTGGATGTTTTTCAGGAAGGTCGGGCTATACGGACGAACGACCGGTTCAAGGAAAATGGAATCAATGTGAATTTCGCACAACTCAGGGATGGAGCGCTTACCGTGTACACATATGAAAGAGGTGTCGAGGCTGAAACACTTGCCTGTGGAACCGGGATTACAGCATCGGCTTTGTGTGCTGCTCTGAGGATGGGGATCACCACCGGTTCTTTTCGGGTAAATGCAAAAGGGGGATTGCTCTCGGTTTCGTTTGAAAAATCGGAGGAGGGATTTTCAAATATCTGGCTGAAAGGCCCTGTTGCTTATGTTTTTGAAGGGAAATTCCATGGATAGACCGGATTACTTCGAAACAAGTGGACTCCATTTTTAGTATTTCTCAGGTATATGTTTCTGAAAATTGCACTTTTAATTTCGGCCGCTGTTCAGGTTATTACTGCAGCCCTGGCTATCGGACTGATCAGGAAAACAAAGTTTAACGTGTCGTGGATTTTAATTTCCGCAGCTCTGCTGATGATGGCAGTCAGGCTGATGTACGAACTGCCGGAGGTTGTCGACGGCGAAATAGTGGAGAGCGTTTTTGACAGGGCAATCAGCTGGATGGGAGTTCTGGTCTCAATCTGTTTCCTGGTGGGTATCATTTTTATTAAGAAAATATTCAGAAAACTCCGCGATGCCGATAACCTCCGCAATGAAATGGACAAAAAAGTGCTTGAGGCTATCCTTAAGACAGAAGAGAGTGAAAGGAAAAGAATGGCCAAAGAACTTCACGACGGATTGGGGCCTATTCTTTCAAACCTGAAAATGTCGATTTCTGCTCTGAACCTTCCACCTGAAAGTACACAACATGACATGGTCAGGAATATGAAACAGGTGGCCAATGAATCGATCACAGCCATCCGGGAGATTTCGAACAACCTGAGTCCCCATGTCCTTGAAAATTTTGGATTGCTCAGCGCTTTGCGTGCCTTTACCGGTAAAATTGCCGAGAACAAGCTGATTACGTTTGAAATCGGGGGAAACATTGAGAAAATGAGGTTCCACCCCAATGTTGAGATTGCCCTTTACAGGGTATTGTGTGAACTGATCAGCAATACCCTGAACCATTCCGGGGCAGATAAGGCATACATCAACTTGGAACATGCGGAAAATGTGCTTCTGATTGATTACCGGGACAATGGAAAGGGACTGCCCGAGGGGATGGATTTAACAGGACATCCGGGAATGGGATTCTCAAATATCGAGTCACGTCTGAAATCGGTCGACGGTAAAATCGAGCTCTATCCTTCCGAGAGGGGCGGATTCTCGGTTGGAATTACATGTCCTGCCGGTTATGATACAACCGCCATCCGGTAAACTGATCAACCATGGATAAAATCAAAATAGCAGTCGTTGACGACCATACCCTTTTCAGGGAAGGACTGGCAAATTTATTGCTAAAGGCCGACAGCCGGTTTGATATCATTTGGGAAGCGAGCAGTGGAGAGGAGTTTCTGGAAAAATGCAAAACCGACCTGCCTGATATTGTGCTGATGGATATTTCAATGCCCGGAATAGATGGAATTGAAGCTACATCCTCTGCTGTTTCAATATATCCCGGTATCCGGATCATTGCCCTTTCCATGTTTGGGGAGCAGGAATATTATCTAAAAATGATCCAGGCCGGATCAAAAGGATTCCTGAAGAAAGACTCTGATATTGACGAAGTGGTTCGGGCAGTGATCAGGGTTTATGAAGGAGAAAACTACTTTTCGGAAAACATGCTATATAGCCTTGTGGTTCATAAACAGGCAGCCCGTGATGAAGTATTGTCGGAAAGGGAAATGCAGATTCTGGAGCTGATTTGTCATGGCTTTTCAGCAATTGAAATCGCCGACAAACTTTTTCTCAGCAAAAGGACTGTTGAAAAGCACAGATCGAATATTCTGGAAAAAACTGGTTGCCGGAATACTGCAAAGCTGGTAGCATGGGCACTGAAAAACAATTTTGTAAAATAAAACAGGGAGCAGGATTTCCCAACTCCTGTTTTTCTTTTTCAGACTTATGAAAGTCCGATTCGCGATGAGAACACGGGAAGATCTGCTTAAACACTTTTAGCCTCCTCAGGGTACGTAAAAATACGTATCTGAAAATAGGTCTTTTTACTGTTTCCATTCTTTGTTCCTGTTCGTAGTTTTGATCAAAATCTGACAGTTTAACCTGAAAAATGGGATATTTTGAGAAACTCGACGAAGATGTCAGGTTCCGGGATGGTTTAAAAGCATGCCTGAACTGCGGAGTTTGTACTGCGGTTTGCCCTGCAGCGGAGTTCAGGGAATATGACCCTAGGAAAATCATGATCACTTTGCAGCGGCGAAATGAAGAGGAGCTTATCAATCTCCTCAGGGGAGAAACCATCTGGAATTGTGGACAGTGCATGTCGTGCAAAACACGTTGTCCGCGGGACAATACACCCGGAATGGTGATTCAGGCATTGCGAAAGTTGTCGCAGGAAAGTGGCTTGTTTGTCCATTCTGAGGCCGGGAGGCAGCAATTGGTTGTAAAAAGAAGTGTGGGAGAAAACCTGCTCCGGTATGGATACTGTGTCCATCCCGATACCCTTGACCCTGAAAAGCACCCCGAACAGGGGCCTGTCTGGGAATGGATTTATGAGAATAGGAAAGACGTGTATGAAAGACTTGGAGCCAATATATACAGCGAAGGTGCTGGAGCGGTCCGAAATATCGACAACAAATCGATGGACGAGCTGAGGAGTATTTTTACCGAAACAGGTGCCGATGCTTTTTTTCAAATGATTGAATATTATTCCAATGAATAATCCAGGACTGAATAACCGGCATCCCGGACAATCGTGGCAAAACTATCAGAAAAGCATTGCCGACGACCATTATTTTTTTGTTAGAAGCTGTATACGGCAAACTTTTTTCCCCGGCTCGGAAAAAGCATTTCTGAATATTCTTAGGGATAATCTTGGAAAGGATATCCTGGACGATCCCCGGCATACTTCCTGCAGCGGCATTGCCTACCATTCGGATGTCATTCCGCTGCAAACCATCATGACTGTGGTGGCACGCCAGTTTTCCCTGATGTCGGAAACCGGATACACCAACTTTTTGGTCTCCTGTGTGACATCTTTTGGAATTTACAATGAAATCCTGCACATGTGGGAACATCATCCCGAACTCCTTGATCAAACCCGCGATCATCTTTGGAAAGCAACAAAAAGGGAATTTAAGATACCTGAAAATCTTGTTCATACATCTGATGTAATATACAAATTCAGGGACGAAATTTTTTCACAGGCAAAATACTCTCTGATAAACCGGAACAATGAGAAGCCTTTGCGAATTGCCGAACATGTGGGGTGTCATTATGCGAAAATTTTTCCATCCAAGGGGGTGGGAGGGGCTGAGTTCCCGAAAGTACTGAGCGGCATGATTGAGTCGTGGGGAGGTGAAGTGCTTGATTATCCTGAACGGAGGCATTGCTGCGGTTTTGGTTTCCGCCAATACATTATCAGGGAAAACAGAGGATACCCGGTTGCCAATACAAGAAAAAAGCTGGAATCACTTGCTCCCTACAAGCCTGATCTGATCGTGGCCAATTGTCCGGGATGTACTATGTTCATGGATAAATGGCAATATACCTTGGGCGAAATGGAAGGGATTACGTTTGGCACTGACGGACGGGGAATCCCTGTACTGACGTACGAAGAACTGGCCGGGTTGGTCCTGGGATACAACCCATGGGATTTGGGATTGCAAATGCACCAGGTGGATGCAGAACCACTCCTGAAAAAGATGGGCTATGACTACGCACCCGAAGAAAAATATTTGAATGCAGAGGGGAAATATATCGGAAGGCCGATGGTGCCTGAATATTGTTGCCTATGATCGCCGGAATCCATGAATAAAGTCATGAATGGAAAAGTAGCTGTAATCGGTGCAGGGGTGGCGGGAATTGCTGCAGCCACGGTTCTTATGAAGCAGGGTATTGAAACCGATGTTTTTGAAAAAGAAGAAAGCCCGGGGGGGCATCTGAAAAAATGGCATGCCCTTTTCCCGGGAAGAAACGAGGCGCCTGCAGTGCTCGGAGGATTTTTGAAGGAAGTTGATTCATACGGACTGATCCTCCGGTTGAATTCCGAAGTGACCGGGATAACCCGGGAAAACAATGCATTCAAGATTACGACGGCCAACGGAGTGGTTTCCACCTATGCTGCTGTGGTGATGGCGGGCGGTTTTACGCTTTTTGATGCCACCCGGAAAGAGGAATACGGATATGGAATTTACCCGCGCGTGATTACCTCAGCCGATCTGGAAGGCCTTTTCAGCAAAGGCAGGGACGGATTGCTTGTTAAGGGAAAGAATCCCGGCAGGGTGGCTTTCGTTCACTGTGTGGGGTCAAGGGATGCCAAAGTGGAAAATCGCTATTGTTCGAGAGTATGCTGCATCACTGGTGTAAAACAGGCCATTGCGGTGAAAGAAGCATATCCAGGATGTGAGGTCATCAACTTTTATATGGATCTGAGGATGTTCGGATCGGGATATGAAGAACTTTACCAGGAAGCCCAGGAAAAGTATGGGATTACCTTCATCAGGGGAAGGGTTTCGGAAGCTGCCCAGAATATGGACGGATCGATAGTTCTAAAAGCCGAGGACACCCTTCTGGGAAGGCCGCTCAAGGTTACCGCCGACTGGCTGGTCTTACTGGTAGGGATGGAACCTGACCACAGGAACAGTCAATTGGCAAAGGCTGCTGGTATTGGGTACGACCAGGCAGGTTTTCTGGAAGGGAGTGATAAATTCCTGAAACCGGGAGTTACATCGGCCGAAGGAGTGTTCATTGCAGGAGCATGCGGAGGGCCGGCATCCATTCCCGAAGCTGTGAATCAGGGCAGAGCGACAGCATTTTCAGTATTGCGTTATCTGAACGGAAAAATGAAAGGATGAAATGAGCATGTTTGGCGAAACACCAACCGGAATGATTAACTCTTACATGCGAATTACCTGCCTGCCCTG
>CAYNBE010000169.1:0-8121 GCA_964395045.1 uncultured Prolixibacteraceae bacterium
TGCAGGGATTCTCCTTTTGTTCCCAGTCGAAATTGTCAGGCCAGTAATACAGGCAGTACCAGCCCGGAGAGTCCCAGTCTTCAGGTTCCTCATCCGGTTCTTCCTGTTCAGGGTTTCCGGTGTTTCCCCCGCACTCGAAAACGGAGTAGGATTTGCGGAACCGGAGTTCCACTCTGTAGATGGCCCCCTGTTCGGGGGTGATATATTTGTTCAGGTCAATGCGGTATGTATTCCAACGGTGTATTTTTTCAGGGTCGTCGGGTTCGAGGGTGATTTTCCCGCTATAAGCCAACCTTCCTACTTTCTTCAGATCTTCTCCCCCGTCCACCTGGTTTTCCTGAAGAAAACGGAAGATATTCGAAGGATAAATCCGGATAATTCGAAGATCAACCGCATGCAGGCTGACTGCTTCGAAAGGGAGTACAAGGGTTCCCTGGTCGGGCACGATAACACCTTTGCCCAGAAGCCTGACCGCCGGTTTCAGGTTTTTAAAGAAAAGGGTATGAACGGAGGTTTCGCCAAGGCTTTTCCCTTCGCTGCTTCGAATTCCCCTGAACAGCGATATTGTCTCTTCACCCCTTATTTCCTGCCCGGGCCAGATAGTCAGCCGGTTGCCCCCGATGTGTGACGAAAAAGGAATCCCGTTTCCCAATTCGACCATCCCATCCACAGGCTGTTCTGGGTCAAGCGGATCGGAGAACCAGACAACCACCTGTTGCTCAGGTGAGGCTTCTGTTTTCACGCCCAGAATGACGAATTGATCCGATGCAGGAATAATGAAACTGTTTTTTCCTTTGTTTTTCAGGTTTAAGGGTTTGCCATTCCAAATAATTTCCAGTTCACTACTTCCGGTTACCGGACGTAACAGGCTGTCGGCAGTAAAGATATGGCGGCGGCGGTCGGGATTATGGTTCCATGCAAGCGGGATGGTTTCTCCGTTACAGCGTGCTTCCACTATTTTTTCAACCAGCACCGGATCAGTATCATCGGAGGTCAGGACAGTACCCGAATAGGTCATCCAGCCGGGCCGGAGGGATGGATCGGCTGTGAGGCCGTCGCTGGTTACCAGAAACCCTGGTTTGATGGTTGAAAACTCAAACCGGAATCTGGTAAGTTTTTTTTCCGTCTTAATCAGTTTCCCAAGAAAAAAATCCACGGAATAATCTGTTCCCGGTTTCCATAGTCCGGTGGGCCGGAATAAAATCTCTCCATCCGGAGTGATGGTGGCTTCACCCCGTGTTTCCGGAGAGATGGCAAAAAGCCCGGAAGGCAGCGCTTCTCCTGACCTTACCTGCGGAGGTATTTCTGAAAGCCGGACTCTGAGGGGAGCTCCCACCGAAATTTCCCCTGAAGTAAAAGAAGAAATATATTGCATAAAGGCAGGGTCGGGTTCAGAGTACTTTCGCTTCCCTGTACAACCACTCAATAAGAAAACAGCTGACACAGCCACCAGAATTGCCATCGGGAGGCTGATTCCATGGCCCAATATGCTGAAATGTTGCTTGTTAGTCCGAATCATGTCAGAAAATTATTAGATTTGAAAAGCAAGACAATTTAGCAATAATTCGGCTGATGGAAATAAAATCAGGAATGGAGAAATCATTAACATGTTTTCAAACTGAAATTCGAAGATTGGATGGTAAAAATCGGCCATGGATTGCCATAAAAGTTTTTATCACCGGATATTATTTTGATATTTGTATCTGAAAGGGAAAGACCATGTTTTTAATCACTAAATTAGGATGAGGTATGTATAAGATTCTGACATTGGATAAGATAGAGACGATGGGGCTCAGCCGTTTTCCGGCTGGCATGTATGAAACCGGGACCCAGTTTGCTGACCCGGACGCCATCATCCTCCGGAGTTCGAATTTACATTCAATGGAGTTTTCAGCGAAGACACAGGCTATTGCAAGGGCAGGAGCGGGTGTAAACAACATTCCCGTCGACCGGTGTACCCAACTGGGAATTGTGGTATTCAACACACCCGGGGCCAATGCAAATGGCGTAAAGGAACTGGTCATAGCCGGGATGCTGCTGGCCTCACGCGATATCAGCGGAGGTATCCAATGGGTGAATACACTTGCAGGAAAGGGAGATCAGGTTCCTGCACTGGTTGAAAAGGGGAAAAAGAATTTTGCAGGGAGCGAAATCCTCGGAAAAACCATTACGGTGATTGGTTTGGGAGCCATCGGTGTTTTGGTGGCCAATGCGGCTCACAACCTTGGGATGAAAGTCATCGGATTTGACCCGTTTATTTCGGTCAAGAAAGCACAAAAACTAAGTGATAAAATTCAACTTGCCCGCAGTTTTGACTTTGCCCTTTCGAATGCTGATTTTGTAACGTTGCATGTGCCATTGTCGGAAGAGACCAAAGGTTTTATCAACAGGGAAAGATTGAAAAGTATGAAATCCGGGGCCAAGGTGCTTAATTTTGCACGCGGGGAACTGGTATGCAACCGGGATATGGCCGAAGCTCTCGAATCGGGAAGGATCTCAAGATATGTCACCGATTTTCCCAATGATGAAACCCTGCAAATGAAAAACACAATCTGCATTCCCCATCTGGGTGCTTCGACCGAGGAGTCGGAAATAAATTGTGTTACAATGGCAGCCGACCAGCTGATGGAGTATTTTGAAAGGGGGAATATCATCAATTCAGTGAATTTTCCAAATGAGGAGATGGATATCAGTGGAGGCATGAGGATTGTTGTTGCAAACCGGAACATCCCCAACATGGTGAGCCAGATTACAGCCATTCTGGGACAGGAAAAATTAAATATCCTGAATATGGTGAACAGAAACAAGGGAGATATAGCATACAACATCATTGATGTTGACCGGGAGGAAATCAGTCAGGGAGCCATGGAGAAACTGAGAACGATCGAAGGTGTTTTCATGGCAAGAGCAATGCAGAACCATCCTTCTGCGGTATGAAAGGTAAAACAGAAGATCAGGGAAATTCACCTATTCAATAAAAAATTATTAAACAAAATGAGTAAATGTATATCAGTACGGGCGGCCGACAACATCAGGATACTTGCAGCCGCCATGGTGGAAAAAGCAAAATCGGGACATCCCGGCGGGGCCATGGGTGGAGCGGACTTCATTCATATTTTATACAGTGAGTTCCTTCACTACGATCCAACAGATATGAGCTGGAAAAACCGGGACAGGTTTTTCCTGGATCCGGGACATATGTCACCCATGCTGTACAGTGTTTTATCGCTGGCCGGTTTTTACACTACCGACGATCTGAAACATTTCCGTCAATGGGGCAGCCACACCCCGGGGCATCCGGAGGTGGATGTGATGCGGGGAGTTGAAAATACATCGGGGCCTCTCGGCCAGGGACATGCCATGGCTGTTGGTGCTGCCATAGCCGAACGTTTTCTTGTTTCCAGGTTTGGGGAATGGATGGCCCATAAAACCTTCGCATTTATTTCTGACGGAGGAGTTCAGGAAGAAGTTTCACAGGGTGCCGGGAGGCTTGCCGGATTTCTGGGGCTATCGAACCTGATCATGTTTTATGATTCAAATGACATCCAGCTTTCGACCACCACGAGAGAGGTAACAGCAGAAGACACGGCAAAGAAATATGAAGCCTGGGGATGGAGGGTCATCCCGATCGACGGCAATTCGCATGAAGAGATCAGGAATGCCCTGCGTAATGCTTGTGACGAAAAAGAAAAACCAACCCTGATCATCGGAAAAACCATCATGGGGAAAGGAGCTCTGAAGGAAGACGGGAGCAATTTCGAACGACAGACTTCAACACATGGAATGCCCCTTGGTGAAGCAGGTGCTTCATTTGAAAAGACGGTGCTGAACCTTGAGGGAGACCCATCCGATCCGTTTGCTGTTTTCGGCGATGTGGCTGAATTGTATTCCAGGAGACGGACTGAACTGATAGAGATGGCTGCTCAAAAGAAAAAGGCCGAAGCTGAATGGGCATTAAAAAATCGGGAGCTTGCCGCAAAACTTGAGAAATTCTTTTCAGGGGAGGCACCTGCTTTTGACTTTGCCTCAGTTGTCCAAAAGGAGAACCAGGCCACCCGTGCAGCATCCAGTACGGTACTGGCAGCATTTGCCGGAAAAATCGAAAACATGGTTGTGGCATCGGCCGACCTCTCCAATTCGGATAAAACCGACGGATTCCTTAAAAAAACAACCGCCTTCCGAAAAGGGGACTTCTCGGGAGCGTTCCTTCAAGCCGGAGTTGCCGAACTGACGATGGCGTGTGTCATGAACGGGATGGCCCTGCATGGTGGGGTTATTCCGGTATGCGGTACTTTTTTTGTATTTTCCGACTATATGAAACCTGCAGTCAGACTGGCAGCCCTGATGGGGCTTCCTGTCAAGTATGTATGGACACACGATGCATTCAGGGTTGGAGAAGATGGCCCGACACACCAGCCGGTGGAGCAGGAAGCACAAATCAGGTTAATGGAAAAGCTTAGGAACCACAAAGGGAAAAACAGCATGCTGGTTTTACGTCCGGCCGATGCAAACGAAACCACTGTTTGCTGGAAACTGGCGATGGAAAACACAACTTCTCCCACTGCCCTGATCCTGTCGCGGCAGAATATCGTGAATTTGCCGTTACCGGGCGATGGTTACACATCGGCGCTTCAATCGGCCATGGGAGCATACCTTGTTCAGGATGACGGGGAAAATCCCGATGTTGTGTTGCTGGCAAGCGGATCCGAAGTATCCACCCTGGTCGAAGGTGCTGCGCTGCTCCGTCAGCGTGACGGATTGAAGGTGCGTGTCGTATCGGTACCTTCAGAAGGTTTGTTCCGGAACCAGCCCGACGAATATCAGAAACATGTGTTGCCATGCGGGGTACCCCGCTTCGGACTGACAGCAGGACTACCGGTAACCCTGGCCGGACTTGTCGGGGAAAACGGCACCATCTGGGGAATGAATTCATTTGGATATTCGGCACCTTATAAAGTGCTGGATGAAAAACTGGGTTTCAATGGGGAGAATGTTTACCTGCAGGTGAAAAAAATGCTTAAATCCTGAATTCATATATTCAGAGCAGTACATTTTTGAGTCCACTCTGATAAGTGAAATTTCACGCAGGGGTCCTTGAGGTTTCACTTATCAGAGTGGGCTCAATATTGCCTTTCGTATCTTTGCTTTGTAACTTCACTTTGTGTTCATTGTATAGTCCCTGGTGTTCCTTGTGGTTTATTTTATTGAAAGAAAGGGCACTTTTACAAATATCTGTTTGATGTTTTGTTAATTTTCAAAAAATTCGCATAGGAGAGTACAAAGGAACAAAAAGAGTCACTTTCAGGGAACCAACCACGAATGTTAAAGATCAACAGAATAAGCTCGTCAGGAACCATTTGACCGGTATGTACGGGATGAAATATGATATCTGTGTTAATCCGGAATGAAAACAGAATCGCATAGGTCCGGAAAAGTTAAAATCCTTTACATTTGCAGCCGCATTTTAAGAAACGAATTCCTGCTGGAAGGAGTTTCATCAAGTTGGAAAATTTGGTTTTAAAAATCATATTCGATTGGTTTGTTCCGGGATTCCCGTTATAAATTGTTCATTTTGAAATGAAATATAAAGATGTTGTTGTTCTGGTTTTCTTGTCCGCTGTGCTGGTATATGCGGTTTGCAGCCGTTATAACCTGACAGGGAAGGGATTTACTGAAAATCATTGCAATACCAAAGCATGCCTCACTACCTGGAGTGAGTCGGTCTTTCACAGGGACATTGAGATAAAAGCAGATACGGTAAATGGTCTGACGGTCAGGAGAACCGGAGGGGAGACTATAGCTGAGTGGCCTCACATCAAGTCCGGATCAATCAAACTACACAGGAACCTTAACTGGGATGGTGATACTGTGGATATTTTGTTCAGCCGCTTTTCAGATACCGATTCCATTCCATGTTTCCTGATCAGGGAAGACGGATCCATTGAAACCTTCGACATTTGAAGGTTATCAGCCAGCGACTGCTTTTAACCATGCTGCGGCCATCAGGTGTGCCCCTGCCATGGTGGGATGGACACCGTCGGCAGCCCAGTATTTGGCCGGCATGTGTTTGATGGCCTCATCAAAAACTTTCTGAAAGGGAACCCAAACTGCCCCGAATTCACGGCTCAGCCTGAATGCTGCATTCTGATACCCCCTGACAGGTTCCACCCAGCTTTCATCGACGGCTGATGTTCCGGGGAGTGCAAATGGCTGGCAGATGACCAGTTTCACCGACGGAAGAATGTCCCTGGTAATCGACAGCAGTTTCCGGTACTCTTCTTCGTACGTCTCCAGTGTCCCGTCGTATTTGCCGTTCCTCATATGCCAATAGTCATTGATCCCGATCAGGATGCTGATAAGATCGGGTTTCAGGTCGAAACAGTCTTTCTGCCACCTTTCGGCAAGCTGGTAAACCTTGTTCCCGCTGATCCCCCTGTTGTAAATCAGGAGATCGAGGGCCGCATACTTCTCAAGTATGGCAGCGGCGGTGATGAAAGCATATCCGGTTCCAAACGAATTTCCGTTGTTGGGTAATTCTTTTACCTTTTCCCTGCCTGCATCGGTTATCGAATCCCCCTGGAAAAGAATGGTTCCCTTTGATGAAAACGGACATTTGTTTTTGTCTTTTTTCGGAGGGACAGTTGCTGCTACGATGGATGGGATGGCAGCAACCGCTGCTGTTGAAAATGCAGCCTGCTTAAAAAAAGTTCTTCTGGAATGATTCATTTTTGTTGAATATGATTCATAATGGCAAACAAAATTAATATTCTTCCTGATTAAATGCAGGGGAAAAGCACTAAAGTATTTCAGATTTGTCTTATGAAAAAGTTACATTACCTCTGGTATCAAGCTGTCAGAATCAGAGTGGACGGGAATTTATACAGCCTTTCGGGTTGTTCTTCAACCAGGCCGGACCACGCTTCCGCACTAATAAGGACCAGATCGGTATCTTTCAGGTGGATGGCATCGATATCATTGTTGCCAAGAATAAGGGGAAGCGGCAATCCTTTGTGCCTGGCTTCTTCTGTTTCCCGGTTTATCAGAGGGTTGTCATGGAATGAACCTGTCGGATCAAAGAACAGGAGGGATGAACCGGAGGCTGCCATGAACATGGAAGCATAACGGATCAGGAAGTGATCGTTATTGCCGGTCAGAAATACAAAGACTTTTCCGGCTCTGGTAAAATTCTTGTCTATGAAGATGCCTGTTGGTATCTCGGTTTTCGAAAGGATCAGCCGTGTCCGTTCGTCGAAGGTGGAACTATAGTGAAGTTTTTCTTTACCGGTCACCCTGTAAAAGAGCTTAGCCGGATTTATCAGCCTGGAAGTAAATCCTAGCACTTTGCCCAACATGCTGCCATCGAAAACCGACTGTCCGACTCCGATCAGGAGAAGATCAAAATCACCTTTGTTGGCCACATCTGAAATGTCGGATTCGATATCGGTCGAAATTTTAAACAAGGTTCTGAACTCCTGGTTCAGGCTCTGTGATTCCTCAATGATTGGTATAAATCCTTCTTTTTCATAATCATCGACACTTGAGGGAGCCAGGTCGCTGCCGGGAGAAAGATGCAAGGCTGTGATGGATGCCCCGTTGTTCAAATGTTTGATGAAGCAGTTGGCGAGCCGGAGAAGCGACCTGCCCCTGTCGGGGTTTCCGAATGATAGGAGTATGTTAAAATTATCGGACAAGCCCGGTTCTTTTACTAAAACTTCAGTTTGATTACGGAAAAGACGGTTAATGAGTTCGAGTACAGGTGCTGTCATAAAAGTGGTGACCAGGGCCATGATGACCATCATTGTAAAAAGCCCCGAAGAAAGAACTCCCAGGTCAAAACCAATATTCAATACAACCAGTTCGACCAGTCCTCTTGTGTTCATTAAAGTCCCGATTGATATGCTATCTTTCCAGTTCTGGCCGGTGAATTTTGAGGATATGGTAGCACCCAAAAATTTTCCTGCTATTGCTACGGTAATTATTATCAAACAAATAATCCATGACCCAGGTAGGTTTAATATACTGATTTCAGTTCTTAATCCGGTATAAACAAAAAAAAGCGGGAGAAATAGCACAAGGGCAACATCTTCGACTTTTTCGATGAAAATATTTCTGAATCTTATG
>CAYNBE010000170.1:0-8072 GCA_964395045.1 uncultured Prolixibacteraceae bacterium
TCCTTACGGGTTTTCAAAATTAATTTAAATTTTTGTATGAATTTTACTGTTGGGTTTGTAAACCACAAAAAAAAATTGCAGCATTGGATTTGAAACCCTTCCTTTTACCCGAAATGCTAAATCATCCGGTTCCTTTTCCCCACGCTTGTCACACCTAAATATCGGAATATGAAATTATCACAGGTAGTGAAGTATTTTGTCCCCAAGGAGAAGAAGTTTTATGGCATGTTCAATCAGGCAGCCGAAAACAACGTGCAGGCTGCAAAGGCTTTGAACAGGCTCCTGAAATCGGCTTCAACAGAAGAAAGCAGGGAAATCAGGCAGATTATCAAACAGATTGAAAAGCAGGGTGATGACATTACCAACCATCTGTTTGATGAACTGAACCGGAATTTCATCACCCCTTTCGACCGGGAAGATATGCATGCCCTGACTGCCCAGATTGACGATGTGGTGGATCTGATTTACAGCCTCTCATGGAAAGTAGAATTTTACAGGTTCAACAATTTCAGTACATATATGGCTGATATGGGGGAATTGCTGTATCAGGGCAGCCTTCACATGCTGAACGCAATATCAGGTCTTGAAAATATGAAAAATGCATCAAAAACCCTCAAAGCATGCAAGGAACTCAGAAAGATCGAAAGCAAAATAGATGAATATTACCACAAAGCGATCGGAAATCTGTTTGATAATGAAAAAGATGCCATTGAGCTGATCAAACAAAAGGAATTGCTGATGAATATCGAAAAGATTTCAAACAAAATGGAGGATGTTTCCGACGTGGTCAAGACTATCATTGTCAAGTACGCCTGAAAACCGGGAATGAAAAAAAATACTTAATTTGCCCGCTATGCTGAGTTTACTGATTATCATTATTGCTCTGGCATTGTTGTTTGATATCATCAACGGTTTTCACGACGCAGCCAATTCCATTGCCACCGTTGTATCGACCAAGGTACTTTCCCCCCTTCCGGCTGTGTTGATGGCAGCAGTTTTCAACTTTCTTGCCTACTGGATTTTCAATCTGAAGGTTGCAAATACCGTAGCCAAAACTGTTGAGTATGGAGCAATCAGCCTCGAAGTAATTCTGGCGGGGATCATAGCCGCCATTATCTGGAACCTTCTCACCTGGTGGCTGGGAATCCCTTCCTCGTCATCACACACCCTGATAGGAGGTTTTGCCGGATCGGCAGTAGCCCATACAGGTACTTTCAGTGTCATCAACCAAACAGTCATACTGAAAACGGCAGGTTTTATATTTGTTGCCCCGTTTCTGGGAATGTTCATATCCTATTTCCTGATGCTCATCATTATGTGGTCGTTTAAGAAGGTCAGGCATCAGGTTGCGGTAAACATTTTCAGGAAAGGACAACTTCTTTCGGCAGCGCTTTTCAGTCTGGGGCACGGTGGCAGCGATTCCCAGAAAGTAATCGGGATCATCAGCGCCGCTATGCTTGTATTTGTTGCTGGGTTTGATGCAGGCTCAGTGCCTTCCTGGGCACATGTTTATGAAGTTGCGGATGCCTCAGGGCACTCCCAGCTCCACGTTCCGGGATGGATACCCATCTCCTGCTATTCGGCCATTGCCATTGGTACCATGATCGGGGGATGGAGAATTGTCAAGACAATGGGAACCCGGATCACCAAAGTCACCCCCCTCGAAGGTGTGGCTGCAGAATCGGCCGGGGCTATCACCCTTTTCGGGATTTCCCAGGGGCTTGGAATCCCCGTCAGCACAACCCATACCATTGCCGGGGCAATCATGGGGGTGGGCATGACCAAAAGGCTTTCAGCTGTCAGATGGGGCGTGGCCACCAACCTGCTCGTCGCCTGGATATTGACCATCCCCGCCAGTATGTTCATCGCAGCCCTTGTTTATTTCGCCATCGACCTGATACCTTCCCTGCACGGACTCTGAGTAAGCAATTACCGGCCTCCCCGGGTTCCTGCCGCTTTCCTGAAATTCCAATATTAAATCTGCTGCACCACACCGGCCATCTTGGCGTGCGAGAGATGAAAAAATCGACATTCAATGGTTTTTTTGCTATTTTTCGCTTCCGAATTCAGCAATCGTTATGAAACCACGGTATTCACTTGACAAAAAACAAATCAGAATCCTGCTTCTGGAAGGCATCCATCAGTCGGCGGTGGAAACCTTTGAAAAATCGGGATATTCAAACATCGAGTACATTAAAACTGCCCTCGATGAAAAAAAACTGGAAGAGAAAATAAAGGATTTTCACATTATCGGGATCAGGTCAAGGACCAATCTGACAGCCGGAGTCCTGAAAAAGGCAAAGAAAATTTTCACCATCGGATGTTTCAGCATTGGCACCAACCAGGTTGACAAAGAAGCAGCCAAAATGCTTGGCATTCCTGTTTTCAACGCACCTTTTTCCAATACACGCTCAGTTGCCGAGTTGGTGATTGCAGAGTGTATCATGCTGATGCGTGAAATACCTTCCAAGAATGCAGCAGCCCACCACGGACAGTGGATCAAATCAGCCACCCATTCTTTTGAAGTCCGCGACAAAAATATTGGCATCATCGGTTACGGCCACATCGGTTCCCAGGTTTCAATTCTTGCCGAAGCCCTCGGAATGAATGTATATTATTACGATATTGAAAAAAAATTGAGTCTCGGTAAAGCTGTGGCCTGCCAGTCACTGGACGAACTGCTCGGAAAAGTTGATATCGTAACACTGCATGTACCTGAAACCGACATGACAAAAAACATGATCTCCTCCCGGCAGATTGAACAGATGAAAAAAGGATCTGTTCTGATCAATGCATCCCGGGGAACAGTGGTGGATTACGATGCCCTTGCCGATGCCCTCCGGTGTAAACACATTGCCGGAGCTGCAGCTGATGTATTCCCCGAAGAGCCTGCCTCCAATTCAGACCCGTTCAAATCGGTCCTTCAGGAATTCGAAAACGTGATCCTCACACCCCACATCGGGGGGAGTACCCAGGAAGCGCAGGAAAAAATCGGTTGCGAAGTGTCTGAAAAACTGATCAAGTACAGCGACAATGGTTCTACCATCGGAGCGGTGAATTTCCCGCAGATTTCCCTGCAATCGAACGAAAACAAACAACGCTTTCTTCACATCCACAAAAATGTCCCCGGTCTCATGAAAGCTGTCAACTATGTTTTTACCGACAAGGGGATCAACATCGCATCAGAATACCTTCAAACCGATCCCGACATCGGGTATGTTATTGTAGATGCAGAAACCGACCGGGGAACAGACATCATCGGTGAACTGAAAAAAATTCCTTATACCATCCGGGCCAGAATGCTTTATTGATGGTTTGTCGGGAAAAACAATGGTTCAGGATGAAATTTCCTGGAACCTGCGTCTGAACTCAAGGGGCTTCCTGATAGAGGTAAACATCTCACGGGTTCCGCCGGTTCCGATGATGGTGATGCTGCCAAATCCGAACAGCCTTCCCCAGATACTCTGGTCCACATTGACCGTTTCAACCTTGTTCAGGTTCATCTCAAAGGTGTTCCTCGAAATAAATCCCCTCTTGATGACAATCCGCTTGTTGGTGATGACAAATTCATTGGTTTTAAGCCTCACCCATGGATAAATAAACAGGGTGAACAAACCGGAAAGGGTGAAAAATATTTTCCAGTGCAACGTGGTTTCATACTCCACCTTTTCACCCGATATCAGGTTCTTTTCAACGTAACGGCCCATGGTTCCTATGTTTTATCCGGTTTTCAAACATCAGTTTTTAAAAAATGGGGACTGCGGTTTACAGGACTACCGTTTCTGCCGGCACTCGGTTCTGCAACCCTCTGCTCCCCGTCTGGTTTCAGATCAAGCACTTCAGGATGCCTGACAATATACTTCAGGTAACGGAATAGGCGCCCGCCGTGTGATCCGTCGCATACCCTGTGATCCAGCGCAGCACCGAGGGTGATGATTCTCCGGGGCACCACTGAATCACCAACCACCCATGGCTTTTTGTTAACGGCCCCCAATATCAGGACAAACGAAACATTGGAGGTCGGCATCAGTGCCGGAAACCCCAGGTCAAGACCCAAAGTCCCGATATTGGAGACAATGAAAGAGCCAAAACTATCAGGAGTTAAGCCCAGCTTTTTCAGTGAAAACCCCCATGAAACCGTGTAGAGCCTGAGAAATCTGAAAATCCAGTTCCTGAACGGCCATGGAATGGATGCGAGCTTTCCTTTCATGTCCATGGTTTTATTTTCGTCGCCGCTGCGGGCATTTTTTATTTCACCTGCCATGATCACCGAAAGCTCCTCCAGAGTGATCCTGTCGGCATTCGGAATCTTTACCGACCCCAGCTCCGATCCGTCAAGCAGCACACTAACCATGGCATCAATCCTGGGCCGCTGCACAATTTTTCCTCTCCTGACATAGGCATTCAGCTCGGGTACCTCATCACGGAGAGCCCTTGCCGCAGCAAGGGTAAAAACATGCGTCAGCGTGATCTTGATCCCCTTTTTCCGCTTTTCGGTGACAAAAGCTTCCAGCTCTGTCACATCCACTTCCGACTGGCCCAGAATTTTCGAATCAACCGGCTTTTTATAAATGGTTGATGCTACTTTCCGCCATTCGTTGTTGATATCCAGTGTCGTTCTCATAGAGCAAATATAACAGTTATCCCGGGTTCCTGATGCAAATGTCCCGGACACTTTTTCATCAATCCGGACCATGTTCCCTTCCAGGATGGGAAGCCTCTATTTTACAAATAAACCCAGGATAAGATGACTTCCCCGTTTTAAACCCGTTCAACCCGCCCCATCCGTGTTCCTGTTTCTCATATCCCCAATGGGAACACGGATTTGACGGATGCAACGGATGATCACTGATTATTCTTCGACAGAACCGGTTATTATCCGTTCAAATCCGTTCAATCCGCCTGATCTGTGTTCCTGTTTTTATATCCCCAATAGGAATGCGGATGTAACGGATACAATTGTCTTTTCAACCCATATATTAGAAATAAATGCATTCGTGATTCGTGAATTCTGATTTCTGATTGCTGAATTATCAGAATCAGAAATCAATAATCAAAAATCGATAATCAGAAATAAAGCATTCGTGATTCGTGAATTCTGATTTCTGATTGCTGAATTATCAGGATCAAATCAATAACCAGAATATGAACCATAATATTCCCCGTCTGAAATCTCCTGTGCCGGCTATTAAAATTGAATCCAGTCAAAAAAATATAAAAATGAACAAATTTCATTCAAAATTAGTCTAAATTTGCATGTATTATGGAAATTATTCGACATATCAACATCCCGGAAGGTTCCTTTTTTCTTTTCGGACCAAGAGGCACCGGTAAATCCACTCTCGTTAAAAGCCTCATTGACAGGAACACTTTGTATATCGATTTTTTGGATCCCGAAACTTTCAGGATATACTCCGCCTTCCCGGAGACCTTGGTGAAGACCATTGATGCCCTGAAACCCCTGAAGGTAATCATCGACGAAGTCCAAAAGGTTCCCCAGATTCTGGACGTAGTCCATAAAATGATGGAGGAGAAAAAGATACGCTTTATTCTGACTGGTTCAGGGGCGCGTAAACTCAAAAAATCAGGAGCTGACATGCTGGGGGGAAGGGCTCTGTACTGCCGTATGCATCCATTCACCGCAAGTGAGCTAGGAGAAGAGTTTTCACTTGACAAAGCATTACAGACAGGATGTATCCCGGTTGTGGAAAGAGGTGCTGAACCATCCAGGACTTTGTCAGCGTATGTAGATATTTACCTTCGTGAAGAAATTATGGCTGAAGGGCTGGTCAGGAATCTTGGATCTTTTGCCCGTTTTCTTGAAACCATCAGTTTTTCCCATGGTTCTGTCCTGAACATCAGTAACCTTGCCAGAGAGTGCCAGACCGGGAGGAATATTGTAGCCGGATACATCGAAATACTTGAAGATTTGATGCTTGGGTATCGGTTGGAAGTATTCTCCCGCAGGGCTAAAAGAAGAACAGCTTCTCATCCAAAGTTCTTTTTCTTCGATAACGGGTTATACCGCCGGTTAAGACAAAGAGGTCCTCTTGATACCGAATCCGAAATTTCCGGACCGGCATTGGAGGGTCTTGTCGGACAACACCTCAGGGCGTTTATTGACTATTTCACCCCGGACTCCCACCTCTATTTCTGGCGTTCATTGGCTGGAAATGAAGTCGATTTTGTGTTATACGGAGGAAAATACTTCTGTGCAATTGAAGTAAAAAATACAAAAGTGGTCAGGCCAACTGATTATAACGGATTGACTTCCTTCGGTGACGATTATCCGGAAGCTGCTTTGATCATGCTCTATCGAGGAAACATTACCATGAAGCATAAAAATATACTTGTGATTCCTGTCGATTTATTTATTAAAGAGCCCGACAGATATCTTTTTGCCCATTGATTCTAAAAAATCCAATCATACAATCTACATTTATGCGTTCTCACCCCATACCCTCACTTCCATACAACTTGCTATTAATATAAGATTTACAGGAAATGCCCCCAAAGTGATGCCCGGTTCCTGTCCGCCCGATCCGTGTTCCTGTTTCTTATATCCCCACGGGAACACGGATGTAAACGATGCAACGGATCAACACTGATCGTTTATTGAACACTCCAGCCAAAATCCGTTCAAATCCGTTCAACCTGTTTGATCCGTGTTCCAAATACTTTCAAATTTTCAAATTTTTATACTTTGCTGAACGATAAAAATTTATTTCAAAAAACATTCAATTCATTTGAAACAGGATATTTTTGAGTAAATTTGTTACTCAATTTCTGTTTCATCACCGATGCTCGAAGCATTGATCACATCCAGGACCCGTGTGAAGATGCTGCTGAAATTCTTTCTGAACAGCGGCACCACTTCCTACTTGCGCGATCTCGAATCGGAGTTCGGTGAATCGACCAACGCGATCCGGCATGAGCTCAACCACCTAGAAAAAGCTTGTCTGATCAACTCAAAGGTAAAAGGAAATAAAAAGCTTTACCAGGCCAACAACAGGCATCCCCTGTTCGACACCATCAGGCAGCTTCTGTTGAAACACACCGGGATCGATCAGATTGTCGAAAGCGTGGTGAAAAATCTGCAGGGGCTTCAC
Source organism: uncultured Prolixibacteraceae bacterium (assembly GCA_964395045.1). GTDB lineage: Bacteria > Bacteroidota > Bacteroidia > Bacteroidales > Prolixibacteraceae > UBA1413. Next base: position 7,110 of record CAYNBE010000170.1, read on the forward strand.
AGTGCCTATGTGACCGGTAGCTTTGCCAGAGGAAAAGACAATCCCGTGGTTGATATTTTGCTGGTCGGCGCCGGAATTGATACATCGTACCTGCTGAAATTGATCGGCAAAGCTGAAACGGTGATTGGGCGCAGGATCCGGTATATGATTGTGCACCCGGATGAGAAGGACACCCTTTTACCGGTATATCCCGAAGCACTGCTACTGTGGCAGCAAAACGTGGATGAGCCGTAACAGGCTGACAAAGAGCCGGTTGGTTAGCCTCTGTTGGTCCTTGCACTGGGACTGACGAGGCGGAGCTGTGAAAAGATAAAAGAGCTAAAAAGAGACCGGGTGACTGGGTGATTTAAAAGTTTGACAGCACCTCTGCGCCTTGGCGTGAAACCTTTAGACTCGGATATTGGGAGACGAAAGAACGATAAACAACGAACAACGAACAACGAACAATGAACAATGAACGATTGTTTGAACGAAAAACGTGTGATTTGAAAAAATACTTTGCGGTTTTGCGGTTACATCATAAATAAAAGCATTCGTGATTTCTGAACTCTGAAATATCAGAAAGTGCTTCAATCAGAAATTTTACCCTGAGCTATTTGTGCAGTGTAAAATTAGTAATTTGAAATGTGTATGTCCAGTTGATTTTTCATTACCTTTATTCTGTATTTAAATAAGAAAATAAGATGACAACAATTACTATAAAAGTAAATAATCGCACCAAAAAAGGCAAGAATTTTCTTTACCTGATAAGCAGACTTGCTGAAAATAATCACATCATTCAAATAGAAAAAATTCCGAATAAAGTTACTTTAAAGGCGATGAAGGACGCAAACGATGGAATTGGCAAAGAATATTCTGATATCGATATACTTTTCAGAGAACTTGAAATATGAAGTTTGCGCTGGTAATAACATCAAGATTCAGAAAAGATGTCAGATTACTTATCCGGCGAGGCTATAATAT
>CAYNBE010000171.1:0-8019 GCA_964395045.1 uncultured Prolixibacteraceae bacterium
CTGGGCGGGCGTTCAGGGGGCACCAGCGAAATTTCACTCGGTTTTCTTCTGAAGGACTTCACCAGAAACCTTTCATTTCCGTTTTATGTGCCATACAAAGATTACATCGGTCAGTGATGCGACCGGTCCGGTGGTTTTCAGGTGTGCGAAACCTTAAAGAGTCCTTTTTGATTCATTTAAGGCTGGCGCCATTCATTCTGGTTATACTGGCTGTCGGCATTGGGATTGACCAGATCTGTCGACAACATGATATCTCCGTTTGAATTGATCCAGACCTTGTCGTATTCGTTCGGGATTTCTAAAGATTCTCCGGTAAAAGGATTTTTTATTTCAGTAGTTCCCCGGATATAACTGCTGAACTGGTTGAACAACTCTTCCTGGCTTTCACTACGGTTTTTGGCTACACTCTCAAAAATCTGGTTGATTTCCTCCTGAGTATTCCTGTAGATTTTCATTTGCTGTGCCCTTGCCTCGTTCAGTTTATTCATCCATCCCGGATTAATGGAATTTAATCACACCGGTCTCGCTGAATTTATGTAAATCATCCTCCCGGAGTCTCCATTCCTGATCGAAAAATCCGTTGGCGATAATCTGTTTGTTTTTTCCGTCGAAGAACAAATAATCTTTCAGGCCAGAGAGGGCTTTTGCACCGTCTCCGGTTGCAAAACGGATCAGGTTGCGGGGGGCTCCCGATGTCTGATCAGGCGAAAAACCCTGGTACTCCCAAAACGGAACCCCGGAGGCGATCAGCACCAGATTTCCGTTTACGGGGTATCCGTAAACAAGCCCGTAATCTTTTGCATTTGTATCCAGGTGCAGGGGCAGATTATCGGCCAGCCTGGCGATCACCTCATTTGTTTCTTTTGAGCCGAACAGCAAAAAATTAGAAAACATAAAATCTTCGGCTGTTACCTGTTTATCGGAAAGTACCCTTGGATTAATCTGACTTGGCTGGGAATACCCGCTCCCAAAGGTGACTGAGAAATCGCCGGCTTTCAGGGCAAGGGCTCTTCGTTCGGCAATCTCCTGATCGCCTGAAGCATTTGCTGTTCCGTATACAATAGCAATTCTCCGGGTAAACGCAGCAGCCATCGGGCCTTCGAGTCCGTGTTTCTTCGATGTGACCGCTGCTTCAGCCTTTTCGGCCACCCATTTGCCCTCTTTCAATCTGAAGGAATGGTTGAGTTTGGGCGCACTTTGCAATGCTATCCCGTTAATTTTAACATTTAGCGGATCAGAGCTTTTAAAGGAAGGATGGCCTTTCAGGGTTAGGGTGAAAGCCTCCAGTTGTGATGTTTTTACCTCCACCATGTTGGTGGCTGTAAAACGGGCATCCATGTTTGCGAGGGTTCCGGGAATAAGTTTATCGATGAGTACCCAGTAAGCTGAGTTGTACTTGTACCAGCGGGTGGAATAATTTACCCGCTGGGGAAATTGATTTCTCACTTGCCCGTCGAACCATTTAAAGATATTTTCATCCTGATAAGCCTGCACCCACACGTCGTGCTGGACGCCCGGAAATTCATGGTATTCCACGGAAGCCCCGCCTTTGAGCAGTTCACCGACAATTTCGTGGACGCCTTCTGGTCGGACCACCGGGTCGGCGCCACCCTGATAAATATTGACCGGCAGGTTCAGCGCATTTCCCATCAGGTCCCAGGCCTCTTCTGGCGGCGCTGGGCATACCGGGGCAATGGCGGCAAAAACGTCCGGACGCGACAATCCGATGAATAAGGTACCGCCGCCTCCCATCGAAAGGCCGGTCAGGTAAATCCGGTTTTCATCGATATTGAAGTTGTTTTTACACGCTTCGATTACACGCATCACATCTTCTTCGGGAACCCCGACGTACCCCATCGTCCCCCTGGCATACGGAGTGGCCACAATGTAATCAATGTCTTTCCATTCGGGGAAGAAACGCGACGCCTCCGCATCGGGCTGACCAGGAAGGTTTGGTTTGCCGAAAACCCTCCTCAAGGCAAGCCTGTGGTTCGAAGTGGCTCCATGAAGCATGATCACCAGCGGATATTTCTGTTCCGGATTATACTTCTGCGGGATAAATAACCCATATGACTGCTCCGAATCGTCAATTTCCGAATAAAAGGTAGCAACCTGAGGCCCCGGGGAAAATATCTGACCCTTAACCACCTGAAGCTCTGACATTCCAAATGCACAAAAGAGAATGAAGAAAAAGAAAGACCTTGTTTTCATTTTATATGACTTTTATAAACGTGAATTCAACAACCATCCGACCACTTTTTCCTTGAAAGGGGTATAGGGCGGGTAACGGAGAAAAATGTCGATCAGGTTCGACTTGACCAGAACAGACCGCATATTGGAAAAGGTTTCAAACGATTTCCGGCCATGGTAGCGACCCAGGCCGCTGGCGCCCAAGCCGCCATAGGGCAGGTAGGGGGAAGCGATTTGCATAACGCAGTCATTGATCGCCGCGCTGCCCGACTTCGTTCTGACCATAAATTCCCGCGCCAGTTTTTTGTTTTGGGTGAAAATATAGACAGCCAGGGGATTGGGGTTTTTTGCGATAATGGGGTATATCTCCTCCATTTCTGAATATTCCAGTACCGGCAGAACTGGTCCGAATATCTCCTCATTCATCAGGGGATCATCGGGTTGCACATGATGGACTATCGTAGGCGACAGGTAGCAGGAGGTGCGGTCAGCATCGCCGCCAAAATAAATCTCCCCTGAAGAAATCAGCGATGTCAGCCGGTCAACATTCTCCCCGTTGATTACCCTGGAGAAAAAGTCGCTTTCCCCGGGATTCTCACCAAAGAAGGCCTTTATTTCCCCGGCCAGCAGCGAAAGGAATTCCTCTTTCACCTTCCTGTCCACCAACAGGTAATCGGGGCAGATGCAGGTTTGGCCTGCATTGATGAATTTCCCCCAGGCGATTCTTCTGGCGGCAAACTCCAGCCGGGCATCGGCAGTCACAACACAGGGATTTTTACCCCCCAGTTCCAGAGAAACCGGAATCAGCTTTTCAGCAGCCTTTCCCATGACATAACTGCCAATTTTGGTGCTGCCCGTGAAAAAAATATAATCAAAAGGCTGACTAAGCAGAAAATCGCTCACGTCGTGGTTTCCCCTCAACAACACCACCAATTCCGGGGGAAAGTGGCCCACTATTTTTTCCATGATGTCGGTGGTGCGGGGCGTCTGACGGGAAGTTTTCAGAACTACGCAGTTTCCGGCAGCCAGTGCGCCCAGCAGAGGAACGAAAGAAAGCATAAACGGAAAATTCCATGGGGAAAGGATCAGCACCTGCCCGTAAGGTTGGGGTTCTACATAACTGTAACTGATGAAATGGACAATAGGTGTTTTGACCCTTTTCGGCTTCGACCAGGAAGCCAGCTTTCGTATGGCAAGGTTCAGCTCCGCGATCACAAACCGCGTTTCGGTGGCCATCACTTCAAATGCCGGCTTGTGAAAATCGCCCCATAAAGCGGCCTTAATCTCCGGCTCGAAACGGAAAATCAGTTCCCTCAGCTTTTTCAGCATCTCCACCCGGAAGCGTACATCTTTGGTCTTCCCCGACCGGAAAAATGCTTTCTGTTTTTCCAGGATCAGGCGTATCTCTTCTTTTTCCATTCTTTTTCCAGTATTTGAAGTTTTTCAGAAAGTAGATCATCCCGCAAATCCCATGAATCCTGTGAATCCTTGTCCGCTATTTTTGACATGGCATACTCCGCCATGGCGGTGATGGTCAGGCTGGGATTCACCCCAATGTTGCCCTGGATGGCGCTTCCGTCAACAATGTAAAAATCGGGATAGCCATGGACATTGAGGTTTTTGTCCAACACCCCGGTCTCCCCGGAATCCGACATCGGGCAACCCCCGAGAATGTGAGCGGTGGTGGGGCGGTCGAAAATGACTTCCAGCAGGATGTTTTGCGCAATTCCTCCCGATTTTTCAGCGAATCTTTCGATAACTTCCTGCCCGATGGGAATATATGCCGGGACTTTTTTCCTTCCTTTGTTGATGATCCTCATGGTACCGCCGAAAATTCCCTTCTTCCAAACCATCTGCATGGCGTTGTCCACATTTTGCATCACCAGGAATATCACCAGATGGGATGGCCAGTTAAAATTAAAAAGGATTTTGAAAAAGGAGAGGGGATGGAGGAGCGTTTTCCCCAGTAGTTTCAGTGTACGGTTAATCGGGGAGGATGCTCCGCCTACCGAAAGCCCGAAGAACCATTTCAGTGCATCCGACCGGTCGGGATATTTGCAGATTTCCACATGCGTATGCTTATCCGGCTCAAAAACAGAAGTAATGGCCAGCCCGTTGTTCATCTTTTCCTTTGAGGAGGAAACGGCACACAGGGACTCCGCATTGGTGCGAAGTTCTTTTCCAAGCGTGTCTGACAGCAACGGAAGTGTCCTGTACTTGTATTTCTGTTTTAGCAATAACTCAAGTGTCCCTAAAGTTCCGCCGGCAATCACCAAACCTCTTGCCCGGAAAACCTTTCTTTTGCGGGGAGGGAAAGCGGTTATGCGATAAGTTTCAACCTGGTAAATCCCATCCTGGAAAGTGATTCTCTCTGCTTTGGTCTCCGGAAGTATCTCTGCTCCCATTTTTTCTGCAAACCAGAGATAATTCCGGTCGAGGGTATTTTTAGCGTTTTCGCGGCATCCTACCATACAGCCCCCGCATTCAATACATTTGTTGCGTAAAGGGCCTGCTCCGTCAAAATAGGGGTCACAATCATTTCCCGGAGGGTCAAGATTAACGCCTACATAAACCGCATCAAAGGTGGAACCGGCATTCATATCGCCGGCAACCTCCTCCAGCATCCTGTCCTCAATGTTTTTGCCGGCGTATTTCTTTCTGCCGAGCATAAAGGAAGCCTTATCGTAAAATGGTCTAAGCACTTCCTCCCACTCTTCAAATGCGGCCCAGGCTTCATGGCGGAAAAATTCATCGGGTGGTATGTAAAGCGTATTGGCATAAACCAGGCTTCCTCCCCCCACGCCTGTACCGGAGAGTATGCTGGCCTGGGTATAAAAGCTGAGCCTCTGGAACCCAAAAAGGCGCAATGGAGGATACCAGAGGTATTGGGGAAGGTTCCGGTTTGACTTTGGAAAATCTTCCGGGTTGAAACGTTTACCCTGCTCCAGGGTAAGCACCTTGTACCCCTTTTCTGCGAGACGCATGCTGGCCACGCTTCCCCCAAATCCGGAGCCGATAACAATGTAGTCGTAAACCATAAGTAGGATTCAGCAGGTTGTAAATATAGAAAGTAAAATCATAATATTATATATAAACGGCGTCCTTGCTATGACGCAGGTCGTACTTGATAGTGGAGGAAGAAGAAAGGCCGGGGAAAAAGTAAGCTGTTCCGAAGATAATTCAATTAATCCCCGGCCTTTCTTCTCCCTCTGTGATTATACCGGGCACCGTCATTGCGATGACTGAGACCAGACTGGCAGTAGCCGGTATGGTCAAAGGAAGAAGCAATCTTCTTCCCGTCAGGTGCAGGAAACCTGATGTCAAATAATGACAAAAGTTTGGTTGATTATGCATATCTTACCACTTAGGTAACGATCTCAATATTGTGTCCATATTTTGGGTTTTAATTCTTATTGACAGCTTGTAACCGTTTAACCCAGGTGAAATTTTGGAATATTTGTTGAGTGCACTCCGAAAAGTCTTTTGTAATATGTCACGCAAAGCACGCAAAGTTCGCAAAGTTTTTTTTCAAATATTTAGACTTTGCGTTCTTGGCGCCTCTGCGTGAAATTTCACTTATCAGAGTGGACTCTTTGTTTAATTCATAAATTTACCCTCAAATCCATCTTATATGAAAACAGTTTTTTTGATTTATCTCCTGATGGCTATTTCCCTCCATGTGCTGGCCCAGCAGCCACCCCGACTGATTGTCAGGGGGGATGATATGGGCTCTTCGCAGGCCAGCAATGCCGCCACCATTGAAGCTTATAAAAACGGAATTGAAACCTCGGCCGAAGTAATCGTGGTTGGCTCCTGGTTCCCGGAAGCTGTGAAACAGCTAAAGGAAAATCCGGGACTGGATGTGGGCGTTCACCTGGTGATCACCAGTGAATGGGATAACATCAAGTGGCGACCGCTGACCCATTACCCCGGACTAACCGATAAAAACGGATACTTCCTGCCCAAAATTTTTCCCGATAAAAATTACCCGGGTCTTTCCATCATGGAAAGTAAATGGACTTTAGAGGAGATAGAAAAGGAATTCAGGGCTCAGATTGAACTGGCGTTGAGAAATATTCCCTATGTCACCCATATCTCCGGACACATGGGCTCCACCACTTTTGACCCGCGGGTAGCCGAAATCACCCAGATGCTGGCCAGGGAATACCGGCTGCCGGCCACCGACACCCAGCAAGCCAACGGACTGACCGGCACAGGATACGGAAGCCTTCATGGCACTTTTGAAGAGAAGGTTTCTTCCTTTACCGCCATGTTGTCCAAACTCGAACAAGGGAAGAGCTATGTTTTTGTGGACCACCCTGCGTACGACACGCCGGAGATGAGGGCTGTGCATCACATAGGTTATGAGAACGTGGCTTCCGACCGTCAGGGGGTGACCGATTTGTTCACCAGCGAAAAGGTGAAGGCTGAGATAAAAACGAAAGGGATTGAACTGATCGGTTACAACGACCACCTGAAAGCTCTTCCGAGAAGCACTCCGGAAGCTGAAAATGTGACTGCAAAGAATTTTGAGGAATATCTGAAAGCTGTCAGGGAAAGCAAACAGGAACTGCACAGCCTGATGGTACTCCGCCATGGGAAGGTAATTTATGAACAATGGTTTGGCGACCATAATGCCCGGAAAAACCATCCCCTGTGGTCGGTCAGCAAAACATTCACCGCCACAGCCATCGGATTTGCCGTCGCCGAGAACCGGCTGAAGGTAAGCGACAAGGTGATTTCGTTTTTCAAAGAGGAGTTGCCGGCAGAAGTTTCACCATATCTCGCTGCAATGGAAATCAGGCACCTGTTGACCATGTCGGTCGGACATGAAAAGGACCCTACCTCAGATATCCGGAAGGATAGCGGCAGTTGGGAAAAACTCTTCCTGGCCACCCCGGTGAAATTTGAACCCGGGACAAAGTTTGTGTACAACAGTATGGCCACTTACATGCTGTCGGCCATAATTCAGAAAGTGACCGGTGAAAAGCTGATTGATTATTTATATCCGCGTCTTTTCAGGCCTCTGGGCATCACCGGGGCGGTTTGGGAGAGCAGTCCGTCAGGTATTAACTGTGGGGGATGGGGTCTGAACATCAAAACCGAAGATATGGCCAAAATAGGTCAGTTCCTGTTGCAAAAAGGGAAATGGAACGGAGAACAGTTGCTTCCGGAGACCTGGTTTGATGAAGCAACCAAAGCCCATATCACCCAACCCCCGGTATGGTTTCCAAAGAATGGCAATCCAAAGAAGAGTGACTGGGTACAGGGATATGGTTATCAGGTTTGGCGCTGCCGTTACAATGCCTTTCGGGCTGACGGTGCCAATGGGCAGTTCATTATTGTCATTCCGGAAAAAGATGCCGTGGTGGTGACTACCGCCAATATTCAGGACATGCAGGCCGAAATCAACCTGATCTGGAAACATCTGTTGCCGGCTTTCAAGTGATGAGGGTATGGATAAAAATGAGGCTATAAAAATTGTCACACGCTATAGCGATAAGGTGAACAAGAAATTTCCGGTTGAGCGGGTTTTTATTTTTGGTTCTTTTGCCAGAGGCACCAACCACCCTGATAGTGATATTGATGTGGCTTTAATCTTTAAATCAATTACGAATATCTTTGATTTGCAGGTTGAACTGATGTGGTTAAGATCGAATGATGATTTGATCATAGAGCCTCACCCGTTTTCTGCAGCCGATTTAAGCTCTCCGGGTCCGCTACTCAAAGAGGTTCTGGAACATGGAATTGAAATCACAAATTTTGCTGCTTAATTAACGTGAGTTCGACCTAAGCGGATAAACAAATCTGATCATTATCAATGATTTC
>CAYNBE010000172.1:0-7912 GCA_964395045.1 uncultured Prolixibacteraceae bacterium
CTACAGGTTTATAGGCCCCGAGCGTCACGCGATAAAAAGAATAAAATGGAACGATTATTTAAAATGCGCAAACCATCCCTTCTTCTGGGATTGATTTTTTCCTGCATTTTTGCTCAGGGGCATAATAATCAGATTACCCCGCTTTATCCGGTTGAAAACCCGGTTTCGTTAAATGGAGTGTGGAAATTCAAATACATTTCTTCAAGTACGATTGGCTCTGATTCGCTGTTTTATTCGGAGAACTTTGACGTTTCAAAATGGAATCACATAAAAGTCCCCGGACATTGGGAACTTCAGGGTTTTGCTGAGCCCAAATACAAGTCGGTGGATGAGGGAACCGGCCTTTACCGAACCACTTTCACCGTGCCGGCTCCCTTTGCCGGGAGACAGGTTTTTATACGGTTCGAAGGCGTCCAATATGCTTACGAAGTGTATGTAAACGGCAAAAAAGCCGGAGAGTGGAGCAGTTCGTACAATGCGGCCAGTTTCAATATTACGGGTTTGGTACAGCCCGGAAGAGAAAATACGCTGGCGGTAAGGGTTTCAACCCGTACAAAAGGCTATCAGTTCGATATCAACGATTGCTGGGCCTTATCGGGTATCTTTCGGGATGTAACCCTGTTCTGTACACCAAATTTGTATATCGATGATTACACGGTCCAGACTTTTTTGAACAACGACCGGTCGGCCAACATAAAAATTACCGTCAAACTTCAGGATGAGAAAAAAGAAATTTCAGGAAATTATTTATTGAAAGCGATATTGTATTCTCCCGATGGGAAAGTCATCCAGGAAAAATCATGGGCGGCTGCAATCGAAAACAGCACCGAATTGACCGTCAGTTTTCCTGAATTATGGACTGCCGAAACACCATCGCTGTATTTTCTTTCACTTTCATTGTTGAATGATGGCAACGTAATAGAGCGTGTCAATCAAAAAGTGGGCATCCGGGAAATCAAAATCGACGGAACGGTTTTCAGGTTGAATGGGAAAGCCATAAAGTTGCGCGGTGTCAACCACCATGACCTGGTGCCGGAAACCGGTCGGACACTCACCCGTAAGCAAATACTCGACGACCTGCTGATGATGAAAAGGGCGAACATCAATTTTGTCCGAACTTCGCATTATCCATCCGACCGTCGGATGCTGGATTTGTGCGACAGCCTCGGTTTTTATGTGGTTTGCGAAGTTCCTTTCGGTTTCGGGAACAGTTTTCTGGAAGATTCAAGCTATCAGGATATACTTTTAACACGCGCCCGGGCAACTCTACTTCGCGATAAAAACCATCCTTCAATAATTTTATGGAGTTTGGGAAATGAAAATCCTGTAACACCGATAACCAATGTTACGGCCCTCTATGTAAAAACGACCGACCCGACACGCCCAATCTGTTACCCGCAAATGGGGTCGTATTTCAACGAGAATTATCAGATTATCCCTGATTACATGGATGTTTACACCCCTCACTATCGCAATGCTCAATGGGTAAGTAATTTTGCAAAAGAAACCAACCGCCCGGTAATAATGACCGAATATGCACATGCACTAGGACTTGCTTTTGGCAATATGGCCGACATCTGGAAGGAAATGTTCCGCAATGAAGCGTTTGCCGGCGGTGCAGTGTGGCATTTTCACGACCAGGGAATTCTGCGGAAAGCGGATAAGCCGGTCGATACTAGCCAACTGGCTTATGATGTGTGGATTGATTCGTTGAATTATTACAAAACCACCCTCGATGGCGCCGACGGTATTGTGTATGCCGACCGCACCCCTCAGACTGATTACTGGCAGCTGCGAAAAGTGTATTCCCCGGTGCAGGTGGTTGAAAAGAAGATCAACATCGTTCAGGGGAAACAGGAATTGAGCTTTACTGTTTATAACCAGTACGATTTCACCGACCTGAGTAAGCTGAATGGGACATGGAAACTGGTACGGAACCGGAAAATAATACAGCAGGGGATGTTGAAGATGAATTGTACGCCCCACGATACTGCCCGCATTTTTATACCTTGTTTTATTGCTGAAAATCCTGAAAATGCAGTCTGGCTGCTCCGGCTCCGGTTCAGTGATTCCGGCGGGATGCCGGTGTTTGAACACACAATTCGGTTATCAACCGAGAATCAGATGGAGGCTATCCGAGAAGCAATCAGGGAAGGGCTGCCTGCACAAAACTTGAAAGTCGTCAATAAAACTGACGAAACAATTATCAAAACAAACGATTTTATGTATACCATCCACAATGCGGACATGCCGGTATCGCTCGTTTCCCGAATACGAAAAGCAGAATTGCTGAATAGTGAAATTTATGTCCGCACAGGGCGGGTACCGCAAATAGCCGATGTCACGGTCAGGGACCAGTATTGTCCTGAAACCGGCGATTACTACTGGGAGCCGCATCTGCTCAAACCATCGCAGGTCACCCGTTCCGATACTAAAAATACCAAAGTGGAATATCAGGTATTGGCAAATAAAACATTCCGAAGGGGAGATCAATATCCGGGACAAAAAATAGAAGCCAGATTTTTATACACCCTGAAAAATAATGGGATATTGAACATAGATTATGACTTATTACCCGAAAACTGTACCGGATTCTTTCTTGAAGCCGGGGTTTCATTGATGCTGCCTGCAGCAACCGATCAGTTCTTGTGGTTGGGCGACGGACCGTATGTCTCGTATCCCGACAAAAACGAACTGAACGATTTTGGTATCCACCAGCTTCATAAAGAAGACCTTAATTTTAACGGGAACCGCACCAATGTGGAAATTGCTGTATTGATCGACCGAAAAGGGAACGGCATCGCCCTGCTTGGCAACCAGAAAAATATTTCGGTCGAGTTTCGGGACAGCCGGATTGTGGTAAGCCATAATTCAATCGTTTCGGGGGCAGGAAATAAAAAGAGCATGCCTGTGGTTGTTTCGCCGGCGAAGGATATTTCTTCTTTTAGCGGGAAACTCGAGATTATACCCTTAGTTGAAGGCCGTTGGCCTGAAAAACTAAAGGAAATTTTTGGGAAGGAAATAAAACCGGCAGTTCCGTTCAAACCATTTTATTATAGTTACGATTCCAGTTATTAAATAAATTAAGACTTTGGAATATGAATATTTCAGAAAAAAAAGTCTTTTTCAAACAGGCTTTTCTGTGGGTAGTTGCTATTCTGTTTTTGTTTTCCTGCTCGCCCCACAGTTTAACTTCAGAAAATAAAACGGAGAAGCAAACCTTACGCCGTAGCGATAGCTTTTTTGGACTACATTTTGATTTTCATGCGAATAAAAACGATAGTACCATAGGGAAAACACTCACAGCCAAAATGATTGACAGTCTGTTGACCATGGTTCAGCCCGATTATATTCAGGTCGATTGCAAGGGGCATCCCGGCATTTCGAGCTACCCGACAAAGGTGGGAAATGCTGCTCCTGGATTTGTTAAAGATCCGCTGAAAATTTGGCGTGAAGTTACCCGTAAACATAAGGTGGCGCTGTATGTCCACTATTCAGGCGTATGGGACGACGCTTCGGCGGAAAAACATCCCGACTGGATGGCCCTGAATTCCGACGGTAAACGGATTGGTGGCAGAATGTCGGTGAAAGGTCAGTATGTTGACAGCCTGCTGATCCCGCAGTTTAAAGAAATGATCGACCAATATGATATTGATGGTTGCTGGGTCGATGGCGAATGCTGGGCGCTGCAGCCCGATTATAGCCCTGAAATGCTCAACGCTTTTCGCGCCGAGACTGGTATTCATCAGATTCCAAAATCGTTCTCCGAACCGGGCGGTTACGAGTTCAACGAATTTAACCGTAAGGCGTTCCGGCAGTATGTGGCGCATTACACCGACGAGTTGCACCGCTACAAACCCGAATTCCAGGTCACCAGCAACTGGGCGTTTTCGTCGCACATGCCCGAGCCGGTGGATATCGACATTGACTTTATTTCGGGCGATTTCAGTCATGTAAACAGCGTGTACAGCGGGTTCTTCGAGTCGCGCTGCATCGCGCCGCAGGGGAAACCCTGGGATTTGATGGCCTGGAGTTTTGCTTACAACTTTAATACCGGGGTCCCGATTACCAAATCGGCGTCACAGTTAAAACAAATGGCTGCCCCAGTAATTTCGATGGGCGGCGGTTACCAGGTTTACTTTCAGCAAAACCGCGATGCTTCGCCGCAACCCTGGCAATTTGGGCTGATGAAGGAAGTGGCCGGGTTTTGCCGCGAACGCCAGCCGTTCTGCCAGAACGCGAAACCTGTTCCGCAGGTTGCCCTGCTCTATTCGTCTGAAAACTTTAAAAAATTTACCCGCGGAATTTACCCTAATTCTTCGGTTAACGAACCACTGCGGGGAATGTTGAATATGCTCCTGAATGGGCAAAATGCCGTGGAAATTTTGATGGAGCACCATCTAAAGGGAAGGATGCATGAGTATCCGCTGATTGTGATTCCGGAATGCCTTTATCTGGCGGATGATTTCAAAGCCGAATTGCTGGAGTATGTCGGAAATGGTGGAAATCTGCTGGTCGTTGGAGCAAAGGCAACTGGTCTTTTTGTTAAGCCCTTAAATGTTGAGTTTTCTGATACAGCATCTGTTTCTACACAATTCCTGGCTTTCGGGCAAGAGATGGCGGGCATCAACACCTTGTTTCAGCCGGTTGAACTAAAGGAAGGCGCCTCGGCCTGCGGTTTCCGTTATCCTGTCTCCGATTTGCGTTTCCCACCATCGCCTGCAGCTTCCATAACTTCATACGGGAAAGGTAAAATAGCCGGCGTTTATCTCGATATTTCACGAAAATACAACGAAACAGCCAATCCGGTTTACCGCAATTTTGTCAATTCCATTGCCCGCGAACTTTTCCCTGAGCCGGTTGCCGAGGTGAAAGGTTCGGCCAATGTGGTGGTTACAGTTAACAGGTTGGATGAAAAATTGGCGGTTAACCTGATTAATATTTCGGGCGACCATTCCAACGAAAAAGTAGCCCGTTACGATGAAATTCCAGCTATCGGTCCGCTTTCGGTAAAAATCAGGACGGAAAAGGCACCCCGGAAACTCATGCTCCAGCCTGAGAATTTCGCATTGGATTTTTCTTTTTCCAACGGAATGGTGGAAACTTCTGTGGAACAGCTTGGAATTTACTCTATTATTGTTTTGGATTAGACGAACTACTTAAATATTTTGTAATCATGAAATTATTCCCTTTAATGATGGGCATCCTGTTCATTACAACTGCAAATAATCTTGAAGCAGCCGGTAAAAGAAAAATACCGCATATCGTAGTCATTGGAATTGACGGGCTGGGTGCTCACGGAGTTAAAATGGCGAATACGCCGCATCTCGATGAATTAATGAAAAATGGCGCATCGTCGCTTAAAGCCCGCACTGTAATGCCCAGTGTCAGCGGGCCGGCCTGGAGTTCGATGATTACCGGAACGACCGTAGAACGGCACGGGATATGGAAAAACGGATGGAGAGTTGACAATAAAATTCTCGAACCGGTTTTAAAAGGTGAACACGATATGTATCCCACCATTTTTGGTGAAATCCGCAGGAATTACCCCAAAGCAGTTATCGGGGCGGTTTACCACTGGAAAGATTTTGGGAATTTTATCGAAAGGGGTGTTTGTAATATAAGTATTCCTTGTGATTCGGAAGATGAAGCGGCTCAAAAAGCATGCAGTTTTCTTGCCGAAAATCATCCCGATTTCCTGTTTGTTCAGCTCGACCATGTTGATCACGGCGGTCATAGTGGAGGGTACCGTTCGGAAGAGTATGTAAAGTCAATTGAAAAGGCCGACAGCCTGGTCGGGGTTTTTATTGAAATGTTGCGTAAAGCCGGTATGCTGGAGGAAACGGTGGTTTTTATTCTTGCCGACCATGGCGGGTTTGAAAAAGGTCATGGAGGATGCACGCCCGACGAAATGATTGTCCCGCTGATTATTTCAGGGAAAGGAGTGAAAAATGGGTTTGAAATTGACACTCCTGTTTTTACTTACGACCTGGCGCCTACGGTGGCTTGGTTATTCGGGTTTCAACTGAATGACTGGGTTACAGGAAAACCTCTTAAGAAAGCCTTTTCAAAATAACGTCAAAACTATCATCCTATGTCCAGATTAATCAGAAATAAATTCTTTTACGCTTTACTGCTGACTTTCATTATTGCTTTTAGAGAGTCAAACGCCTCCGGACTTTTGGTTAAGACCGATACTTCATGCAAAATCTGGTGGGCCGGAAGCACTTGCAAGGTCATGCACGACGATCCGGTTCCTGTCAAAAAAGGGAATATTATACTTCAGGCAGCTAAAAACGAATTCGAAAGTTTCCAGCTTGTTTTGTCGCCAAATTCCGATATCGAAGATATTTCGGTTGCGGTAACGGCCTTTTCAAATAAAAACGGACTGGTAATTCCCGCTGCGAATATCTCTGTCCGAAAAGTGGAATACGTTCACATTACCAAACCGTCGGGTATCCACCATAACCCCGGCTGGTACCCTGACCCGCTGCCTTTGCTCGAAAAACCGTTTAGCGTAAAAAACGGGAAGAATACGCCAATTTTGATTTCGGTTAAAGTCCCGAAAGATGCAGTTTCAGGGGTTTATTCGGCCCAAATCAGCCTGAAATCAGCTTTCTGGGAAACTGCTGTTGCGGTCGAACTGAAGGTTTGGGATTTTGCACTGCCCGATGTGCCGAACATGCGTTCAGCTTTCGGCTTGTATTCCGACCAAATCAGAACTTACCATAACCTCAGCAACGACGATGAACTGAAACAGGTACAGGATTTATACTTTCAGTCGTTCAGGGATTACCGCATTTCGCCACAGCAGTTTTTCGACCTATATCCCATTGAAAAAACGGTGAAAGGCATTTGGTGGAAGGGTGGTACATTCGATCCCGATACAGTTTTTGCAGGCAAATACTCGTACCAGGTAACCGGCAATAATCCCGGTACACCTGCTGAACTTATTGATGTAAATCCAGAGAAACCCTACTGGGTGAAATGGCAGGCAAAAACATTAAACAGGAACCAAGAATACCTAGTAACCGTTAAAAGTTATACTGCCGATAAAAAAGTTATTCCCTGGCAGCTTCAGGGGATGTTTTACACCGGTAGCGTCCGGTGGAAAAAGGATAGCCTCTTTCTTGATCCGGTAAACCCGGTTGTTTACGAAGACATGGTTTTATCGCGCCCGATGCCCAAAAATACACGCTATGTTAGTATCCAGCTTTTTTCGGTAAAACCCGACGAGAGCAGGAGTAAAAGCGGGACTGCATGGTTCGATAATGTGCAGTTCGTGGACGCTGAAACCGGAAAAAACCTTTTACCAATAGGCGATTTTGAACAAAATATCGATGAATTGGAAATGGAGATTGATTTCTCGGAGTTTGACCTGGCAGCTCGTAGATATCTGGATGAATTTGGTTTTACCGGCTTTCGGGTAAAAATCCCGGAACTGAGGCCGGGGCCGTTTATCAACCGGAAAACCGGATGGTTCGCGGGGTTTGTCAATGGCACCGCTGAGTATGAAAAACTGATTACCCTTTACCTGAAAGGGTTTCAGGATCATCTGGAAGCAAACGGCTGGCTTGGGAGAGAGTACCTTTACTGGATTGATGAACCCAAACATGAAGACTACGGTTTTGTGCGCGAAGGGATGGAAACGATACACAAAGCCGCACCCAAACTGACCCGCCTAATCACCGAAAACAATCCCGGGCCTGAAATTATGGATGTTACTGAAATAGGTTGCCCGGTTTTGGCCAAGTTCGATCCCGAAAAGTCGAAAGAATGGATTGCCAACGGGCGGCAAATGTGGTCGTACCTGATGACCTGGCCCAAAGCGCCGCATGTCAATTTGTTTATCGATTCCGATGCCATCAATCTGCGTATGTGGTTGTGGATGTCGTACCGCTACAGTTTGAAC
>CAYNBE010000173.1:0-4674 GCA_964395045.1 uncultured Prolixibacteraceae bacterium
TGAACAAGGAACCTTCGCTGCAGGAAATAATTGCCGGGGAACTTGCCAGGAGGAATATGGAACTCGGGCCATTTGTATTGTATGCCGATTTTTCGGCCAAATCAATGGTTACACGTGACCCGGCCGTGATGGAAATGTTGAAGGAGAAAGTAAAATCAGGGATCGAAGTCATGAAGCGGACGGGCGCTAAACAAGCCCTGGTGGTTCCCGGAAGATACGACGAAAAACTTGCTTGGGACTATCAGACCGCCAACGTCATCGATGCAATGAGGATGTGTTGCGATATTGCCGGACCAGCCGGACTTGTCCTGGTCATGGACCCCCTGAATGCACATACCACCCCCCCCGGATTGTTTCTGACAACCATTCCCCAGAGCTACATGATCTGCAGGGCAGTTAATCACCCTTCCTGCAGGATCGTGAACGATATGTACCATCAGCAGATTACCGAAGGAAACATCATACCCAATATCGATCTGGCCTGGGAATACATCGGGGCATTTCATATCGGCGATAACCCCGGAAGAAATGAACCTACAACCGGTGAAATCAATTACAAGAATATTTTCCGACATATCCACAGTAAGGGATACAACGGGATCCTGTGTATGGAACATGGTAAAAGCAAACCCGGAAAAGAAGGGGAAGCAGCTGTTATCGCCGCTTATCGCCAGGTGGATGCATTCTGACGCATTCTTTACCGGAAATATCTTCTGCCTGAAGTGGTTTCATCTTAGATCCGGTACAGGTAATCCTTTTTCTGAATTTCCCGGGAGTTATTCCTTCAAACGATAGAAAAAACCGGGTTGATTTCTATTTTTCCACTAATATCCCCCAATCTGACTCCTGATCGTGACTCTGAGGGAACCTCATTTTTTGTGAACATCCGGATATCGCCATTTCCTCAAAGAACAGCTGCACAATTTGCAATCCAGACCACAGAATTATTTCCTTTCCACCAAGATTTTTTTCATTCATGAAACTGGGAGGGTAACATCTGCGCATGTTATTGCTATTCTGTTATTTACAATGAAAAATGATTTATTTTGTGGTTCTGTCTTATTTTTTTGGTTTATCATCAGCAACCATATAAAACATTCTATATTTTTGCGCATCATAATGAAAAATTTCATGTTGGAAATTAAGTAAACAACGTTTAAAAAGTGGTGATCCATAAAAAAGAATGAACTTCAAAGCCAAAGAGGTTTCAGCTACCGGAACAGATGGCGGCCTCGTGGATAGCTCCTCCCCAGAGGAGCCTGGCGGTAAAAAACCAGGAACTTCTTTTCGAAATAATATCTCTGCTTTATGTTTGGAAAACAGACTGACAACAGAGTTCCGGAATCAATACTTTCCGTTTACCGACACTAATACCTGGAACGACTGGAAATGGCAGATTCACAACTCGATTAACCGGATTGACCAGCTTTCGCGCTTTATTGAATTGACCGACAGCGAAAAAAACGCCATTCTCAACCTCAGCGGGCGTTTACCACTCAGGATTACACCTTACTATCTTTCTTTGCTGGTTGACGGGGGGGAAAACCATCCGATCAGAAAAATGGTGATTCCACGGACCGATGAATTGCTGGTTTTTCCGGAAGAGAAATCTGATTCACTGGACGAACTTCATTCATCACCCGTACCGGGTTTAATTCACCGGTATCCCGACAGGGTTCTGTTACTGGTAACCCAGTTTTGCTCTTCATATTGCCGGTACTGTACCCGTTCGCACAGTGTGGGCAAACTGGGCCATTCTTCCCGCTTTGTTTGGGAGCAGGCATTTCAGTATATAGCTTCCCATCCGGAGGTCCGCGATGTGCTTATCAGTGGAGGGGACCCACTAACACTGCAGGATGACAAGATTGAACTGATTCTCTCTGAATTGCGTAAAATTGAACATGTTGAAATCATCAGGATTGGAACCAAAGTCCCCGTTGTGCTACCACAGCGGATTACCCCTGTACTGGTCTCGATGCTGCGAAAATACCATCCCCTGATGATCAGCATCCATTTCAGCCATCCCGTAGAGATTACCCCGGAAACTGCCCATGCCTGTGAAATGCTTGCCGACGGAGGAATCCCCCTGGGAAGCCAGACAGTACTGCTCAAAGGGATTAACGACATTCCGGACGTAATGAAACAACTAATGCAAAAACTATTAAGAATCCGTGTGAAGCCCTATTATCTATATCAATGTGATCTCGTTCCCGGATCGCGTCACTTCAGAACCCCTGTATCAACCGGTTTGGAGATAATCCGTAACCTGAGAGGTTTTACATCGGGCTATGCAGTTCCCCAATATGTGATCGATGCCCCGGGGGGGGGAGGAAAAATTCCTCTTCTTCCTGAATATACCGGTGGAATGACCGACCAGGGTCTTCTCCTGAAAAACTACCTTGGGAACACCTATTATTATCCGGATATTTGAAGCTCACTGAGGAAAAGATGACTATAGGGCTTTGTTATGACCTGAGATCCTGGTATCTCGAACGGGGGTTTTCATGGGAAGAAACTGCCGAATTCGACAAAGAGGAAACTGTGGAAGGGATTGAAAATGCCCTTTGGAAGTTAGGATTCATCACGGAAAGAATTGGGAATATTTTTCAGCTTGTCGAAAATCTTGCTTGCGGGAAAAAATGGGATCTTGTTTTCAATATTTGTGAAGGGATCTTTGGCCCTTCAAGGGAATCAGTTGTACCTTCCCTCCTCGACCAGTACCGGATTCCGTATGTTTTCAGCAATGGTGAAGTGTTGGGGATTTCCCTGAACAAACAACTGGCCAAACAGGTCGTTGAAAACCACGGAGTGCCGGTTGTTCCCGGTTTTGTGGTGAACACACCGGAAAACCTGAACAAAATCAGCCTTGAATTTCCGCTGTTTGTGAAACCTCTTTCCGAAGGAACCGGTAAAGGAATCCACGAAAAAAGCAAAGTGAATGATCCATCACAACTGGCAGAGGTTGTAAACGATGTTCTGACGAGGATCGGTCAGCCAGCACTAGTGGAAGAGTACATGCCTGGAAGGGAGTTTACAGTAGGGTTGACCGGAAGCGGTGATGAAGCAAGATCGGTGGGTGTCATGGAGATTATCACCGCAGAAGGCCTTGCATATTCCATGAATGTCAAGGAAAATTATGAACATTTGGCCCGTTATCGGCAACCGGATAAAGAAATGACAAAACGTTGTGCCGATCTTGCACTGAAGGCCTGGAAAGCACTGGGGGCGGCCGATGGTGGACGGATTGACCTTCGTATTGATAAAATTGGGAGGCTTTGTTTCATGGAAGCCAATCCGCTGGCTGGTCTTCATCCGGTCCATTCCGATCTTCCGATCATTGCCCGGATGAATGGTATTTCTTATGTTCATCTGATCGGAATGATCATGGAATCAGCGCTAAGCCGCCTGAGAATCGACAGGTGAAGGTGAAAGCCATGAATTTTTACCGTTTTCGGAGACAAAGGGAATCCGATGATATTGATACCTTTACAAAGAATGATCAGAAAACCAAATTATTCACCAGTGTGAAAATCCCGGAAATCACAATTCTCTACAACGAACCTCTCCCCGGTAGCGGTGCCGATGACTGGGATGTAATCGACGAGGTATCAGCCGTAGAAAAAGCATTGGAAGAACTTGGCATTCCCTCTGCCAAAAAGGGAATTGACTCAGGTTTTATGCAACAGATTGAATCACTCTCCCATGCCGGAGTCCGCTATGTTTTCAATCTGGTTGAAGCCATTTGCAACAAAGGCGAGCTGAACTATTTCATTCCGGCTTTACTAAACCAGAAGGGGATCGCCTACACCGGCAATCCGCTCGAAGCATTGTTTCTGACTACGAGCAAACGTTTGTCAGGAACCTTTCTCAGGAAAAACGGGATTAGCGTTCCCCGCTCTTTCCTGCCGTCGGAATGGGAGAACCTTTCAGCCGGAAAGGTATATATCATCAAGCCTGTCTGGGAAGACGGTTCAGCAGGGATTACCCCGGAATCGGTATTCACATTCAACGGCCGGTTTCCTGAAGCACTTAAAAATGCAGACGACCGCACATGGCTGGTAGAAGAATACATCGACGGGAGAGAATTCAACATCAGCATACTGGGAGCAAAAGCGGAACCGGAAGTGCTGCCGCCTGCCGAAATTATTTTCCGAAATTATGAACCCGGACGGCCCCGGATTGTCGACTACAATGCTAAATGGCTGCGTGGTAGTTTTGAATATGAAAATACTCTCCGCCAATTTCCGGACTTCACTTTCGAGAAACCGCTGTCCTGCAAATTGGTGAAGACTGCCCTTGATACCTGGAACTGTCTGGGATTGAATGGATATGCCCGTGTTGACCTGCGGGTGGACCAATTAGGGCAGGTGTTTGTCCTTGAAGCCAATGCAAATCCCTGTATCTCTCCCGATTCGGGATTTGTAGCCGCAGCGGAAAAAGCCGGATACAGTTTCAAGGAAATAGTGGAAAGGATTCTGAACGAAATGAATAACCTGGACAGATTATGATAATTACCGGATCGGTTTCCCGGAACGATAAAGAACAAATCAGGACAATCCTTGAAACATCCGGATTTTTTTACCCGTTTGAAGTCAGTGTGGTCATGGAACTGATTGACGAGACCACAAAGAGCGATGAAAAAAACAGCGGCTATTACTGGCTCAAAATCGTGGA
>CAYNBE010000173.1:4684-7853 GCA_964395045.1 uncultured Prolixibacteraceae bacterium
ATTCATGGGATCTGTACTGGCTTGTCGTCAGCCGTTCCATGAAAAACAAAGGCTTAGGTACCCTCTTGCTGCAGCACGCAGAAGAGAAAGTGAAAGCATTTGGGGGGGCCTGGTTCTGGATTGAAACATCGGGCAGGCCATTGTATCAGCCCACTGTTACGTTTTACCTGAGAAAAGGATACACCCTTGAAGCTACACTCCGTGATTTTTATAGCCCAGGTGATCCAAAACTCATTTTTTGCAAAAAACTGGCCTGACTTGCAAAGAATTAGTAAATTCCTGCCAGAAAACGATTAAAAACATCATCGTTTCATAATCCCGTAGCATAGAATTTTCAGGATCACATCGACACTTCTTTCAAGGTTCATGTTACCGTAAGTACCAGCGGAAAGAGGCATTTCCAAACCCTTGATAGCCATTGTGATCCCAATGGCTGCCAGGTTGAAATCGTATATTTCAAATTCGTTTTTCCGGACCCCTTCGATCAGGATTCGTTTGATCAGCCTGATTTCATCCTGCTCATAGCGATTCTTGATGTCCTCGATAAAACCGATGGCTGTTACATCATTTTCCAGCGCATTGTAAAAATTGGCAAGATTTCTGAAAGTGGTGATTTTTGTCAACATATAATCCCTGAGTTTATCAACCGGGTCGGTGTTACGGTTCACTACTTTGTCAAGTTCCCGGGCAAGAATCTCCACCTCTTTCATAACCACGGCCTGGAAAAGGTCCTCTTTGCTTTTGAAATAATAATAGAGTGAACTTTTACCTTTTCGTACCGCATTGGCAATATCGTCAAGGGTTGTCTTCCTGTAACCAAATTTGCTGAAGATTTCCTGTGCAATTTTCAGAATGGTTTCCCGGTTCAAATCTTTTTTTGAGCCATTTTCAGCCTGATAATCCATTGTTCACCTCCTTCGCTGTCATGATGTAGTGCAAATATAATGGAAAAATCATTATTTCAGATTGACGTGACGGTCGTC
The DNA here is from genome assembly GCA_964395045.1 of uncultured Prolixibacteraceae bacterium. Lineage (GTDB taxonomy): Bacteria > Bacteroidota > Bacteroidia > Bacteroidales > Prolixibacteraceae > UBA1413. Next base: position 5,668 of record CAYNBE010000173.1, read on the forward strand.
CTCGTTTTATCTCCGGCAAGGAGAAAGTCGAGTTGCTTCTTTTCAAGGTTAGTTCTCCATATCTGAACCAGCACTGGATCGCCCAGCTGAAAAATCCGGCCGGTATGTCTGCCCCTGATCAGGAAATTTTTTTCATCGAAAATATAAAAATCATCATCGAGCTGTGCGACAGGGATCATGCCTTCAATTTTGTTTTCCAGTTCCACATAAATCCCCCAGCCGGTAACTCCCGAAATCACCCCGGGATAGACCTCTCCCAGATGCTCCTGCATAAACTCCACCTGCTTATATTTCACCGAAGCCCTTTCGGCATTCGATGCACGTGTTTCCATTTCCGAGGCATGACGGCATTTTTCTTCATATTCGTCAGCACGAACTGTCCGTCCGCCTTCAAGATATCTCTCCAATAACCGGTGAACCATCATGTCGGGATATCGACGGATGGGAGAAGTGAAATGGGTATAATAATCAAAAGCCAATCCGTAATGCCCAATGTTCCTGGTCGAGTAAACCGCCTTTGCCATGGCTCTGAGGGCAAGCGACTCAATGACATCCTGCTCTTTCTTTCCCCTGACCTGCACCAGGAGTCGGTTCATGGATTCCGCTACACTTTTTGGTGTAACGATTTCAATTCCATAACCGAACCTGCGGATAAAATGATTGAAGTTTTGCAGCTTTTCGGGATCCGGACGGTCATGGATTCGGTAAACAAATGTTTTGGGCGTTTTTCTACCCGCCTGATTACCGATGGTTTCAGCTACTTTCCTATTTGCCAGCAACATAAATTCTTCGACCAGTTTATTCGATTCCCTGCTTTCCTTGAAATAGACCGAAAGCGGACTGCCGGTTTCATCGATGTTAAACTTGATTTCAGCCCGGTCAAATGCAATGGCACCCTGACTGAAGCGTTTTTCCCGAAGTATTTCAGCAATGTTTTGTAACACGAGAATTTCATCCGCAAGATCGCCTTTCCCCGATTCGATGATCTCCTGAACCTCCTCGTACGTAAACCGCCTGTCGGAATGAATGATAGTCTTTCCAAACCATTGATTCACAACCGTAGCCTGGCTGTCCATTTCAAAAACTGCGGAAAAACATAGTTTATCTTCCCCCGGACGAAGGGAACACACCCCGTTTGACAACCTTTCAGGAAGCATCGGAACCACCCGGTCGACCAGGTAAACCGAAGTACCCCTTTCGAATGCCTCCTCATCCAAAACCGTTTTTGGCCTTACATAATAAGTCACATCGGCAATATGGACCCCTACTTCAAAATTCCCGTTTTCCAACTTTCTCAAAGAAAGGGCGTCATCAAAATCCTTTGCATCCTCCGGGTCAATGGTAAATGTCGCGACTTGCCTGAAATCTCTTCTTTTTCTTATTTCACCGGGGGTTATTGCATCCTGTATCCTGTCGGCTGCTTTCTCCACCTGCTCCGGAAATCTGCGCGGCAGTCCGAATTCAGCAAGAATGGCATGCATCTCCGTTTCATGATTTCCTGCATCTCCCAGTATTTCAGTGATGATTCCAACGGGATTTCTGGCATTAGCAGGCCATTCGGTGATTTCTGCCACCGCTTTTTGTCCGTTTTTGACTCCCTTGAGATGGTCAGCAGGAATGAAAATGTCAAATCCCGGTTTCCCGGATGGAACCAGAAAGGCATAGCTTCGGGTGAGTTCGACGGTACCAACAAACGATTTCTTGGCCCGTTCAAGCACTTCCGTCACCTCCCCTTCCAGGTCATGTCCTTTCCGCCTCGCAAACAAATGGACACGCACCTTGTCTCCCGTCATAGCATGAAACAGATTGCGCGATGAAATATAAACCGGTGTTTCGGCTTCATCACTGTTTACAAATGCAGATCCGTCAGGCTGCATCCTGACCTCTCCGGTGATAAATCCTCCGTGCGTTTTGAGCCGGTACTTGCCGCGGCTGGTCTGATCAAGGTAACCGCTTTCATGCAGCTCATCGAGGGCAGCCACAATGATTTTCCTGGTTTCAGGATCCTTGATTTCAAGCACATGCGAGATTTGCCTGTAATTAACCATTCTCCCGGGATCATTGTACATGAGCGATAAAATGGCTGATTTCAGACTTTTCTTGTTGAATGAAATCAGTTCCTTTTTTTTGTCTTTCTTTTTGCTACCCATATATCTTCTTCTGTTACGACTGAATAAATCCCCAGC
>CAYNBE010000174.1:0-7845 GCA_964395045.1 uncultured Prolixibacteraceae bacterium
ATTTAGGATTAAATCTTACTCAAAAAGTTGATGTTTCTTTGGAAAAACTTCCAAAAAGTAAAGTGCTTCTTTCTTGGATGGTTAAAAAGGCACAGATTGCAAAAATTGAAGAAGGTAGTTTCTCTGTTGAAAAGTCTTCATAAATTGAAGTTGACTGAACGACAGGAAAGGGTTGAACCAGGAGAAAAAGTTTTATTTTTAAGGAAAAATTTGAGATGTATGTTCACTCCTGATGATATCCTGCAGATTCAGTCGAGAGGCAGCCGGCCGGAAGAAGTGATGCAACAGATTGAGAATTTCCGGAAGGGGTTCCCCTTTCTGCAGGTTGTGAGGGCAGCCACAGCCGGGGATGGAATCATCTGCCTGAAGGATGGCGAAATTGAAAAATATGAAAATCTGTATAACAGCAAAATCGGCTCGGGGATTCAACCTGTAAAATTTGTTCCTGCATCGGGTGCGGCAAGCCGGATGTTCAGTGCACTCTTTGCCGCCCTTGGGGATTTGGAACGTGGTGAGAGCGAAAGCTCTGTACTTGCAAAAAACGCTGCATCAAGGATATTTTATGAGCAGGTCAACCGGTTCGCATTCTTTGGCGATTTGGAATCCTGCATTCGCAAGGCAGGTTTGGAGCTCAATTTAAGGAATATCCTCGGCTACCTTCTGATGCCGGAAGGATTGAATTATGGCTCTCTCCCGAAAGGATTGCTTTCTTTTCACAGGTATAACGATCATATCCGGACTCCTTTTGAAGAACACCTAGCCGAAGGTGCATTATATGCAAGGGACCATCAGAACAGGGTTACGCTTCATTTTACAATTTCACCTGAACATGAAAAAGGATTCCGGGATTTGTTTGAAAGGGCAGGGGACAGGTTCGGCAGTGAATTTGGTGTGTCGTTCAGGGTGGATTTCAGTTATCAGAAACCATCGACAGATACCCTTGCCGTTGATCTTCGCAATGAACCTTTCCGGGAAAAGGATGGTTCCCTCCTGTTCAGGCCGGGGGGACACGGAGCTTTGCTCGAAAACCTGAATGAACTGGATGGCGATCTGATTTTTATTAAAAATATCGACAACATTGTGCCCGACAGGCTGAAACCGGTTACCGTCAGGTACAAGAAAGTGCTGGCCGGGATCCTGCTTTATTATCAGGAGAAAATACACCGATACCAGAAGGTGCTGAACGAAAAGTCACATTATTCATTAGACAGCGGTTTTCTGGCCGAAGCTGCCAATTTCATGGAAAACAACCTGAACACTAAACCGGCGACCAGTCAGTATTACACGTCCAGGGAAGAAATTGTGCAATACCTGAAAGAAAAATACAACCGTCCGGTAAGAGTTTGCGGCATGGTTAAGAATCAGGGAGAACCCGGGGGGGGGCCATTCTGGGCGGAAAACAGCGACGGAACAACCTCTCTACAGATAGCAGAAAGCGTACAGATCGACATGTCGGACCCACACCAGGCAGGAATTGCCGGAAAGGCCACCCATTTTAATCCCGTCGATCTGGTATGCGGTGTCAGAAATTACAAGGGTGAAAAGTATGATCTTTTAAAATTCCGGGATCCTTCAACCGGATTTATTTCCCGGAAATCGAAAGACGGAAAAGAACTGAAAGCATTGGAACTGCCGGGATTGTGGAACGGGGCGATGAGCGACTGGATTTCCCTGTTTGTGGAAGTACCGGTTGAAACCTTTAATCCGGTGAAAACTGTAAATGATCTGCTCAGGGTTGAACACCAATAGAAGGTTCATTGAATATCAAAATGCTTTTTATACATTTGCAGGAGTTTACTGAGTTATATGAACAGGGAAACAGGTGATTTTTTTGAAGAGAACGAAGTTCCTGAAGTATATTTCAGGTTCAGAAAATCCTTGTTGTCCGGAACATCACTTTATTTCGATGTTTCGGAATTTGAAACCCTTATCGATTATCTTGAAGATGAAGGGGACTTTGAAAATATCAATACAGCCATCCGGCAGGCTATTAAAATCCATCCTGATTCTGTTGCACTGAGGCTTCGTTATGCACAGTCGCTTGTTGCATCAGGTGAGCCGGAAATGGCTCTTCATCAGCTTCAATTCCTTGAAAAAATTGAACCCGACGATCCTGAAATATTTCTTTTAAAAGGTACATCGTTTCTGATGATGAACCAGCTTTCAGAAGCAGAGGCCAATTTTGAAAATGCAATCCGGAAAGCAGGCAGCGACCTTTCGGAAATTCTTTACCAGATTGGGACTTCCTATATCCCTTATGGCGATATTCACACGGCTGTTCGCTATTTTGAGAGATCGTACAGGCAAGATTCAGAAAATGAACAAGTTCTGAATGATCTGGGGTATTTCACTGACCAACTGGGATTTCCTGAAAAAAGCATTCATTATTACAACCTTTACCTAGACCTTGATCCTTTTAATCCAGTAGTCTGGTTTAACCTTGGCATCGCTTATAACCGGACATCAAAATTTGAGAAGGCTGTTGAAGCTTATGACTATGCCCTGGCCCTGAACAGCAGGTTTTACCATGCCATGTTCAACAAGGCAAATGCGCTTGCAAACCTTGAACGTTTTAATGAGGCCATTCAGGCATACAGGCTATATCTGAAATCCGATCCTGAAAACGACGATGCATATACCTACATGGGAGAATGCTACCTGAACATGGGTCGTTACCGTATGGCTGAAAGGCAGTACAGGAAAGCATTGCTGATCAACCCGCGCAATGATATGGCTTTGTTTTCGACAGGTGTCATCCGCTGGATTGAAAAGAACTATGGGGAAAGCATCCGTCTGATCCGGTCTGCCATTGGCATCGAAGGCGAAATTTCGGATTACTGGTTTACCTGTGCCAGGGTTTTGGCCGACAGCGGACGCCGCAATGAGGCCGTTGCTGCTTTCCGAAAAGCATCTGCTCTTGATCCCGGGAATCCCGAGATATGGATCAGTTTTGCCGAATACCTTCATGCCAGCGGGCGGGTAAACGATGCCATCGTCACACTTAAAAAAGGGATCAGACACAACAACAGCGATGCGGCTTCAAAATATCTTCTGGCAGCTTACCTCCTGGAGACGAATGATGAGAAGGAAGCCGCACTCCAACTTGAAACTGCCCTGAAACTCGATTTCAACCGGCATAGCGACCTGTTTGAGATTTATCCCAAAGCTGCACAGAACGATTCGGTCAAAAAGCTGATCAGGACATATAAACCCCACAAATGAGAATATGAGAACCTATGGACTGATAGGTTTCCCTTTGTCGCATTCCTTTTCCAGGGCATTTTTTACTGAGAAATTTACTAGGGAAAACAAAAATGAACAGTACCTCAACTTTGAGATTGACACAATCAATTTATTCCCCGATATTGTCAGAAGCAATCAGGAACTGGCCGGTTTGAATGTAACCATTCCGTATAAGCAGCAGGTTATCCCGTTTCTCGACAGGCTCGATACCGTGGCCTCCGGTACGGGGGCAGTCAATACCATCAGGATCAGGAGAGAAGCGGGCAGGGTTTTCACCGAAGGTTACAATACCGATGTATATGGTTTTACAGGAAGCATCCGGCCTTTGCTGAAACCCTGGCACCGTTCGGCATTGATTCTGGGCACTGGAGGGGCGGCAAAAGCAGTTGTATATTCTTTCAATCAGATGGGAATCAATTGGATGCAGGTATCTCGAAATCCATCCGGGGGGAAATGCATTTCCTACGGGATGATTGACCGGGAACTCCTTGAATCGTTTACGATTGTTGTCAACACGACCCCCCTGGGTACCTTTCCCGATACAAATTTCTGTCCTGCAATCCCATACCAGTTTCTAACCGGAAAGCACCTGCTGTTTGACCTTGTATACAATCCTCCGGTCACGCGGTTTCTTGCAGGCGGAGCCGAACGGGGAGCGGTTGTCCGAAACGGACGTGAAATGTTGGAACTGCAGGCGTTGAAGTCATACGGGATATGGAATTCTTTGGAAGAATAATTCTTAAATATCTCAGATAAAAAGAAACAAGATAATCAAGAATCTGCCGACATTTGGAAATTCAGACCCGTGAAGAATAATATAAGCAATCTGCCAAAATCCCTTTGATTCCCCCTTTGGTTTTTGATGTTTTTTCAGTGCTCAAGTGAATCCAAAAGGTGAACATAATGGCAAAATCCGGCAATCAGAGGCGGATTACAGGAGGGTTCCTCAACAAAGGGTTTGCAGCCCGTTGAAAAATAGCGTGGAAATATTAATGTGTTCAGCTTCAAATAATTAATAAGTATTTAAGAACAAGTCACAGGAGAACCAAACGAAGTGCTCCATTAAATGTACATGATAATCTTTAACAGGTCTTGTATTTATTGTCCCGGGCGTATGAAAGCGGACTAAATACCGGTGATTGCTTTGAATTTTGGATTATCGAAGTATTTAATGAACTCCAAGTCGGTGGCTGCAGATTTCTTCAAAGCGGAATTGACTTTCACTGCATTCTCGAGACTTTCAAACATCAGCTTCTCGTTCGATGTACGCGCCCCGATCACACCCTTTAGATACTCCTTCATGCCGAGATCAGCATCAGAGGCACCTTCCAGGTCATTGAGTGCACCGTTGTAATTGTTGGTGAGTATCCTGGCCAGGGCAGTGTTGATATCAGCATAGTTTCTGAAATATCTGGTAGCCTGAAGGTATTCTCCCTTCAGCATACTGATCAGTCCCAGGTTGTAATTCACTTCATTCCCTGATCCGGAGGCAGCTCCGAAATACTCTTCTGCTTTTGCTATTTCATTCCTGATCAGGGCGATGGCCCCGAGGTTATTTTTAATCACCGGTTCGTCGTTCTTCAGTTTCTCTGCCTGAACGAAAAGCCTTTCTGCATCATCGAATTTTCCCTGTCCGAAAAGAATTACCCCTTCGTTGTTATATCCTCTCCAATCGCCAGGAAAAACCTGCGAAAATGAACGATAGATTTGCAGCTTCCTAGCCTCCTTGTCGGTCAGGGAAGCTGCATACAGCAATTCTGCAGGATTCAGGGAAGCAGGCCTTGATTCAGCAATGGCTACAATCTCTTCATCGGTCTTCCCGATGATATCAACAGTGGTCAATAGTTTGGCCCTTCTCAGTTTAGGAAGGACCTCATCGGCTACCTGGGTAAATGCGGCAGAAAGGTTTCTAATTTCCCTTTCCCTTACCTCGGGGTCGGTGTACATGGAAAGGACCCTCAGAATCAATTCTTTGTCCTGAATATTCGAGCGCTCAAGCATTTCCTTGAATCCATCCCAGTCTTCGGGAGTATATCTTGCCCTCAGGTTTGCTTCAACCTTTGCCTTCTTTAGTTCAGATTCCACAAACGAAGTGGATGTCTTTTCCCTTTTAGCTGCCAGATCTGTATTGATATCAATTGTTCCGTCTGGGGAAGCGTATGCCGAGATTTCAACTTTCTTGAGTTCTTTCCGCTGGTCATCGTTCGCATCTTTGGTGTAAGCCAGGAATTCCTGAACATCCTTCGATTTTACTTCTTCGGGACGAAGGGTTGCACTATTGATCAGATAGTAGATATCAGCCAGCATTTCGTCGGGAACAATCCGCTGAAACGGATCAATCATGGGATCATATTTCCCGGTGTTGTTTGCCTCGCGCCTGATGCCCATGACCGGGATAGGAGTAACCTGCAACAGCGTGCTTGTTGAGAGAATGCCCTTTCCGATCCTGACAGGATCAAATACGGCTTTTTTCTTTCCTCTTTGTGCTTCAGCTTTTATGACCACATCCGATTTCCGCATGGCATCCCGGTAGTCGAACTGATCTTTGTAAGTAAAGTTGCCTCCTTTTTCCCATGGAATCTCCCTATTGTTGGCTTTTACCTTCTCTCCCTGGAGAACCACCGGTTTAAGCCTGGTCTCGCCTTCCGGATAACTGATTACAGGATTCAGTGTCAGGATGGTTTTTCGGTCGAAGTAATTACCGGGGAACATCCCGTTAAATGCAACATCCACCTTTCCTGCTTTCGTTTCAAGAATTTCGGGCGATACTGTGTAGCGAATCTGTCCGGCATTTTTTTTCATCTTCTGTAATCCTGAACATCCGCCGAGCAATAGCAACATCAGCGAAAACAATGCAACCTTTCCGAAAAATTGATTCATAGCTTAAAAATTCTTATACATTATTAATAATTGCAAAAATATGATCCCTTTTCAAAGAGAAAAGTTAAAAAAAGTTATTCACGATAAAATCAGCCGGTTGATACCGTTTTTGTATTCCTGCCTGAACAATAGATGTTTGATTTTTTCATAATCCTCTTGCCGGTTTACAAAATCGATCTGGTTGGTGTCGATAATCAGGACAGGAAACTGGGTTACCTGCCTGAAATATTCAAAGTATCCAGCCTGAATCTTTTCCAGGTAAGCAGGTTCCATCTGCTGCTCGTATTCCCTCCCGCGTTTTCGTATGTTCCGCAGCAGATTATCGACGGTGAGATACAGGTATACGTATAGGTCCGGTTTAGGAAGTGTTTCAAATACAATGTTAAACAGCCTTCTGAATAACCTGTATTCATCTTCCTGAAGGGTATTGGCAGCAAAAATGGCTGATTTTGTGAAATAATAATCAGAAATGATCAGTGACCGGAACAGCTCCGGTTGCAATACTTCTTTTTTAATCTGGCCGTATCGGTCGGCCAGAAAGGATAGTTCCAGGGGGAAGGAATATTTTTCCTTGTCGGCATAAAATTTCGGCAGAAAGGGATTGTCGGCAAATTGTTCAAGAACCAGCCTGGCATTCATTTCATCGCTCAACCGGGAGGCCAGAGATGTTTTCCCTGCCCCGATATTCCCCTCTATGACCAGAAACCGTATATCCATAACAACAGGCAAAGCTAACAAAAAGTCGGGTTTGTTATCATGAGATGAAGCTTTGTCATGAACAGCTTTTGAAAAATCATTTTGTAATGAGACAATATTTATTGGAGGCCCCCCGAACAGTATGCCTTGCTCCCGGGCAGGTCATTCCGCATGGAGGATTGTGGTTTATTTATAACACTGAAGTCCGATAGAACCACAGAAGAAAATGTCAGACCACTGAGGCCTGTCACTCTTTTTCCGACCCGGAAGCTCCGTAAGATACTTCACCGTTTCTCCTGATAACCTGGTATTTGCCATATCCTCCCAGGTTATACCGGATGATGTCTCTCATCCCGATCAGTTTTCGGATAGCCTTCCGGCTGAAGCTGGTTTCAAGTTCCTCATGGGTGTAACTGATTCCTGCCTCTGAAAAGCCGATCAGTTCAACCCTTTCGCGGGCACGTTCTTTTGTTTTCCGCAGAGCAGAAGGACTTTAAAAACATTTGAAAATAGCTCTCCTTCCCAAACCAAAAGAGAGTCTGTACTTTTCTTTCAGTAGTCTGATCCAATCGTCCATTCAAACAGAATAAAAATCTTTTCATCTCAACCTACTGAGAACTTTCGCCTTTTGAAGCGATTCACTATCTTAGGAGTCCAGAAATCGGGACGATGCAAAGGTTTTTAGACTCCTGTGCTGCTTATGTTTACAACAGGTTTTCAGGGTCTTTCACGGAATTGACAATTGTTTTGCCCAACAGAAGGGCAGGGATTTTTTTTACCTCATACCTGCGGTCGAAGCTGCATCACCCTGTCATTGGACCTGCGATTACCACCATACATGAATTGATGTATTCATTTTCAGCTCTCATTCCTGCTGACAGGCTCAGGTTGATTTCTGTCCTTTATGAATCCTGGAGGAAACATACCGGAATCAATGAGTCATTCGACGATTTTTGGTTTTGGGGCGACATGTTGCTGAATGACTTTGATGATATTGACAAATACCTTGTGGATGCCCGGGATCTT
>CAYNBE010000175.1:0-7796 GCA_964395045.1 uncultured Prolixibacteraceae bacterium
CTCCTGTTCTACTACCCCAAGCATAATGGGCAAAAGACTTTCCCGGTTTCGGCCGTATTTTTCCGCCAAATCTTTAATTAATAATTGCGTAGGACTCATAGAGTTATGATTTTATGACGTTATGTATTGATTCAATTGTTCGTAAATGAACCCTTCAGGCTTATTTTTTCCGACGACTTCCACTTTCCGAATCCATTTAATGCGGCCTAAAAATAATGAGTTGGAAATTCAAAAACTAATGAATTTGTTATGGATAATACTGTTTTTCAGCATATCTCATCTGTTTTTTAAAACTGGTACTAAGGAGCACTGATCCTATATAAGATTCGAGGTTCCTTCCTCTTCAATAAATGTCAATGATCTTTCCAGTAATGATATCAGGAACTGGTATTCCCAAGATTTCCGAAATGGTAGGGACCAGGTCGGTTGCATAAACCGGCGTACGGATGGTTTTCGGGGAGAGACCGCCCCCGTAAAAAAACAAAGGCAGCCTGATCTGACCTGTATATCCACCATTCTTCTTTGTTTTCCATGCCGGTTGCCATCCTTCCAGGAGCCCTATCATAATATCTCCCGACCTGCCTGAATAACAGGAATTGGAAAAGAATTCAAAGCCTGTCTCCGGATGTAACCCTTTTTGAGCCTGATCGGCCGTGACAACCCGTGAAACTCCCTCAAACTTGCTCAGAAAATCTGCTGACCTTTGTCTGATTTCGGAAATCTCCACCTTGTTCGCTTCAATGAACTGATGGTTGAAATATATCTGGTAATTGTCGAAATACTCAATCCATTGAAGGTCTCCATAACTGATGTTCAAATACGAATTCAGAAGAGCAGTGGCATTCTCAGGCGAAAAGTATCCGGTGGGTATTCTGAATTTTTCCTTCAGATACTCGGGCTGGTAAGATGCAGAAACATTTGAAGTGAGAAAAATGACAAACTGGTCAGTTCCCCATTTTTTTTCGGCATAGGAGATGATTTCCGCAACCTCCTCATCAAGACGCAGGTATAAATCTTCCATTTCAATAGAGATGGGTCCGAAAGAACTATTTTCAGTATCCATGGAAGAATAAACCAGTGTAACCAGATCAGTATATTCGTCCATACCAATTTTTTCTTTATCAAATAGTTCAAGAGCAAACTCGGTGATCAGGCGGTTTGCGTAAGGAGTGGTCTTCAGTGGGGAGAAATTTCCTGCGGTCTTGACCAGTTTTGCCAGGTTGTGGGGGAAACTGTTCATGCCCGGAGCGTATCCTTTTTCAAAGGAGTTGATATCAGGCATACTTTCCTTGTACTCGGGATATGACCTGAGCAGTACCCAATTCCTGCCGGTATAGGTCCCTGCCCTGTTTTTCGAGTTGAACAACGAAACCCATTCTGGCAAACATTCCAGATAAAACGATCCGGATACAAACTTACCAGTTAAATCATCAAACCAATAAGCGGCATCAGCCGAAAAACCTGCTGACAGGACGGATGAATTGCTGTTCATGGCAATGCTGAATACTTGTGACCTGCCATTTGAGAAAACTTTCATCCTGTCACCAATGACTGGAATCCTCAGCCTGGAAGCTGATACAGTCCCGGACATCGACTCAGAGCCTGTCGTTTTATATCGGTCGTCGGCTACACAATCTGTTTCCGATTTGATCTTTCGGTCATACCACTTGTTTCCGATGATTCCATGATCTGAAGGATATACCCCCGTATAAAGTGTTGCTATTCCCGAACAGCTATTCTGGTTCTGCAAGGGCATGATAAAATCGGAACATCCCACCCCCTTGCCACATAATTTTCTGAATCCGGAGTCGCCGAACCGTTCGTGGTACCGCTCGAGGTAATCAGGCCGCATATTTTCCACAACAATCCCCACAATGGCTTTGATAGCGGATTCACCCTGCCTGCCCGAAGCATCATAAACGGAAGAAAATAAAATCACCAGGGAAAATAACATCCCTGCAACGGGAACCTTCATAATGATCGTTTTGCTGATTCAAAAATATAAGGAAAAACGAATCAAAAAGCAGGAAATGCAAAGTTGACAGCAAATCCTTCATTATATACACTATCCGTTAAAAAAAACTATTTTTACGGTTTATGACGGAATAAATAAAGCATTCAATAGGATCATGGCAAAAACAGCACAGAGTTTTGGAATAACTCTTCTGACAGTAGTTGTGTTGGTAACAAGTTGTTCCCTCAAACAACCTGTTCAGGAAGAATGGATTCCGCTTTTCAACGGGAAAAATCTGGATGGATGGACAGTCAAAATCAAGGGATACGAAGCAGGTGTCAATTTCGGGAACACATTCCGGGTTGAAGACAGCCTTCTGAAAGTAAGGTATGATCAGTATGACAGTTTTGAGAACAGGTTTGGCCATCTTTTCTACAAAGACACCTTTTCCCACTACGTGATCAGAGTGGAATACCGGTTTGTGGGGGAACAATGTCCCGGAGGTGCCGGATGGGCATATCGAAACAGCGGAATCATGATTCATGGCCAACCCTTGGAAACCATGGAGAAAGAGCAGGACTTCCCTGTTTCGATCGAAGTACAACTGCTGGGCGGCGATTCTGCCGGAGTACGTCCTACGGCAAACCTCTGTACCCCCGGGACCAATGTTGTCATAAACGGGCAACTGATTACCGACCATTGCATCAGCTCCTCTTCTCCCACATACCGGGGTGAAGAATGGGTGACCGTTGAAGCGGAAGTCCATGGTGGAGAAGTCATCCGTCACATTGTGAACGGGGATACTGTTCTTGTATATCATTCGCCTCAACTCAATGAACGCGACTCTGCAGCTTTTCGCAAACTTCTGCCTGTTTATGGCGACAAAATTATCCACAGTGGCACAATATCCCTTCAGGCAGAAAGTCATCCTGTGGATTTTAGAAAAGTGGAACTCAAAATCCTGCGATAGCGTTTCTGTTCTCCTTACTTTACTTTAAAAAGAACCCAACCTTATAAAAAACACATATCAATAGTTGCGCTTTTTCATCCTGGAATGTTCAAATTTTACAAACTTTTGAAAAATCTGATTTTATGAGTGGAAATCTTTGGAAGAAAGCTGCACTTGCATTAAGTGCAGTAGGGCCGGGACTGTTTCTGATTGGCTACAACATCGGAACAGGCAGTGTAACAACGATGGCCAAAACAGGAGCGGAACACGGAATGGACCTTTTCTGGGCCCTGGTACTGTCGTGTAATTTAACATTTATAATAATGGTTGCCTATGGGAAAATGACAATAGTCACCGGGAAAACAGCCTTGAATAATTTCCGTTCTCAGTTCAGATATGGATGGTTACTGGCGCTTTATATCCTGATCGCGCTGGTTGTAGGAGAATTGCTTGCCCTCATCGGAGTGATGGGAATTGTAGCCGAACTCACCAGGGAAGGGATCAAGATGGCAACCGGAGGTTTTGTCGTCAATACATTCTGGATCATCCTTTTCTATGCACTGATGCTTTATCTTCTCCTATGGTACGGACGTTACCATACCTTCGAAAAGGTATTGACAAGTTTTGTAATCCTGATGGGGCTGTCGTTCCTATTTGTATTCATTCTCGTGAAACCAAGCCTGGCAGCAATCGCCCGGGGGATGATCCCGTCAATACCCGATACTCCGGGAGCGTTCGGCCTGGTGGCAGCCATCGCAGGCACAACTTGTTCAGCAGCAGTGTTCGTCATGCGAAGCACGGTTGTGGCAGAAAAGGGCTGGAATATTAACGACCTGAAAACCGAAAAGAAAGATTCCTTTGTCTCGGCATTCATGATGCTTTTCCTGAGTGGAGTGATCATGGCAGTGGCAGCAGGAACACTGAATGTCATGGGACTGAAACTGGAAAACACAGTGGAAATGATATCCCTTTTCGAACCTATCGGGGGAAAAATTGCTGCATATATTCTCATCCTCGGGATAGTCGGTGCAGGCCTTTCAACCATCTTTCCCATCGTCCTGATTGCTCCCTGGCTGGTTGCTGATTATACCGGAAAACCAAGAAATATTCATTCACCCTCTTCCCGCATCATGATCGTGGTAGCCCTCCTTTTTGCTTTCGGCACAGTCTTCCTGGAGCAGCGACCGCCTGCATTGATGATTTTCTCGCAGGCTTTTCAGGCCTGCATCCTGCCGGCTGTTGCCATACCGGCTTTCATCCTGTTGAATAATAAAAGACTAATGGGGGAAAATAAGGCTTCACTGAAGGAAAATATCGGAATCTGGGCCGTGATCCTCTTTTCCCTGATGACCAGCTATATCGCATTTATCGATTTATTCTGACGGGAGGTTGGCGTTCCGAAAGTGGCACCCTTTTGCAAGGGAGGGGGAGTTTCCAACTCCCCCTAATCTTAAGTGGTGTATCTTCGCATAGGGAATTAAATCATTCATCCTTTGAATCCACAGCATTCTGTACTTTATATACCCAAGCATAACACGAAGAATTGTTTGCCGGCGTTAATGCCGGAGGGGTGATGGTCAGTTTCCCTCCTGAAGTACTGAATTTTACTTTTCCACTGTATCCCAGCAAATTAACTGCTTCGGCTTTTGCAATGCCGTTCACAACAACCGGTTTGTCCTGCCACTGGGTTACATGTACATATAAATCGTTTCCTTTCTTTGTAAAATAAATCGTTGTTCCGGGAGAAGCTGCTGGGGCCTTTTCCCATGAGCGGGTACCATAAACAGCTTCTCCATTCACCTTCAGCCATGCCCCCATGTCGAAAAGGCGCTGTTGCTGTATGACCGGAATCCTTCCATCGGCAGTGGGGCCAATGTCGAGGAGCAGGTTGCCGCCACCGGCGACTTTTTCGATCAGCAGGTCAACCAGTGCATCGGAACTCATATAGTTGTCGGGGTCCTCCATCCGGTTGTACCCGAATGAAGTGCCGATTCCGCGGCATTCCTCCCAGGGACGTTCAGCTTTTCCTGTTTCTTCCTTGTCATGCACAAGGTTGTACTCAGTGGTGTAATATCCGCCGTGTTTCCCCCGGGTTTCCTTGCCCCAGCGGTCGTTTACGCAGACGCTTTGCTTAACAGGGGATTCATTGTACAACCAGGCCAGGAATTCGGTGCTCTTCCAGTCCGCACTGGGGTAATCCCACTCACCGTCGGTCCAGAAGACATCTGGTTCATACCGGATCACCAGGTCTTTCATCTGCGGAATCATATGGCGGTCTACATATTCCCGAAAGTTGGTGCGATACACCGGGTTGTACCATTCGTACAGCGAGTAATAAAAGCCCATGTGCAGGCCTGCATCCTTCACCGCTTTGGTCAGATCGCCACACAGGTCGCGGTGGGGGCCGATATCCACACTGTTCCAGTTCCAGCTTTCCCTGCTGGGCCACAGTGCAAATCCTTCATGATGTTTTGAAGTGAGCACCACATATTGTGCACCTGCTTTTTTGATTACTTCAGCCCAACCGGCAGGGTCCCAGAGCTGGGCTTTAAATTCCGGGGCAAAATCCTGGTACCGGAAGTTGCTGCCATACATGGTGTTGTGGTAATCACGAAATAAGTCACCAGCTTTGCTTTTTTCATTTATCCGCCACCAGTACCATTCGGCATACTTTGCATAAATACCAATGTCCGCATTTGCAGGGGCCCATGCCGGAACAGAATAAATGCCCCAGTGAATAAAAACGCCAAACTTGGCATCTTCAAACCAACCGGGGATCGGGCGGCTGTCGACCGATTCCCAGTCAGGCTGATATACATTCTGCGCTCTGACTTGTACAATCCCCACCAGTAAAATACCCGACACTAATAAAACAAGTTTTTTCATTTCAGGAAGATTTTTTGTATATAGGTTTGTAATAAATAAAAAAAACAGAGAGAATTTTCCGGGGAATAGAATTTGGCCTCATCATTATATTCAAATTAAACGGATGCGAACAAATATACGTATTTGGTCTCACTATGCCGTACTGTGCTGAAATTTTTGTAAAAATAGTTTTCGTTTCAATCGGCCATCTTGCCCTCGCGAGTTGTCAATTTCCTGACTTACAAAATTTACGCTGTTTTGATCTTTCCCCGGCAATTTTGATCACTGCCTCTGATCATTTGTTTATTAGCCACTTAACTACATGGATAATTCCAGAATGGACTCCTTCCTATTTTTGCTCACTTTTCAGTTGCTTTAATGTTTCTTCGGTCTCCGAAATCAACCTTTTTATGTTTAATTTCTTCTCCCCCCGGTACCAGTCAGCCCATTTACCCTGTGAAGCCAATGACATACCCGCCGTAATCAATCCAGTGTGTTCCAGTGCTTTTTCAAGATGCATTACAGATTGATCCGATTTTTTTTCCTGCATCTTTTCCTCTGCCAGGATACACTCCTTCAACCAGGAAGTCATCCCGTTCATGATTTCTTGCTGGGCAAGCAGGTTTGCATCGAAGAAGGATTTCTGCTGCATTGAGAGAGAGGATAAAACTTTTTCGGCAAGTTTTCCAGTTTCAATCAGTTTTCGTTCCTGTTCGTCCACTTTGGCAAGGAGGTCCTTTAAACTGAGTCTGCCTGCGGGATCCGTATCCGATAGACTTTTAAAAAAAGTGTCAGACATTTTATTTCCCTGTACCGTTATTTCTGTTTTGCCGGCATGTATCTGATTTGTTTTGTTTTGCCGGATACCTCGCAGTATAGACCTTCCTTTCCCCTGCATTTGCCCATCCAGCAAGAGAGGGAGGCCCTTTTCATCATCCAGGGCAAAACTGTCGAAATAACTCTGATAAGCCTTAGCTGCTTCTTCTCCCTGTTTGCCAAAGTGTTTCGTGCACCATTTTTTTAGAAATCCATTCGGGTCAAATGCCCCGCCATTTTCTGCAATGTCTCTTGTTGCCATGATACCCAGCTGAAACTCACGGACATTGCTTACATTCACGATCGAATAATAATTGGACTGGTATTGTTTGGCCATGGAGAAAATCTCATGGACTTTCGACGGGGGAACGGCTTGAGCCAGATGTGGACCGGAACCAATCAATCCCAGATGATAATAAATCCCGTAGTTTATACCTTCTTCGCGTTTGGTCTTGAAGAAATCATCCTGCATTTTCCATCCGGGACTGTTGTCGGCAAACACGATGATTGTAGTTTCGGGAAACCGGAGGTAGCCTTTCTCATTAAAAAGTGCCCCTTCGGCCCAAAGGGTGGTCGATACCAACGGATCATGCCGATAGTCGTATTTCCGGATGATAGACATCTGACTTTGCATCGCATCCGATATAATTCCGGCCCGATCTTCATCCGACTGGGGAATGCCCGGATCGGCCATCCACATCGGGCGGTCGCCAATGCCACGAAGGCCAATCTGCCAGATCACATTGGAATATTGGCTCCACTTTTTTGCGCTTTCTTCCCATGTCTCCAGTAACTTTTCCCGTTCACTGTAAAATGAAAAGACCGGTTTCCTGCCTGTTTTACGTTCCCAGTAGTTAAAATACCCGAATGCGCTGACCCCCATGGGTTCGATATGGTGTTGCGACACAAAAAGCCCGCGTGCCGAAGCCCGTTTGATAAGTTCCTCTTCGGCAGGATTGAATATTTCGAGAAAACTGGCCGGGATGACCAGATTAAACCTGGCCCTCACCATCGATTCAAACACCCGGTCCATCAAATCATAATTGGCTATTTGCTGATAATACGGGTAATCCAACTGGCGTTTCCCGGACGGGGGCATAAATTCGGTCAGCAGATCCTCGTCGTTTATAAACCATCCCCTGAATTTAAAATCAGGTTCCTTGCCGGTATAATCTATTTCAGAAAACTCCAGTGTTTCCTTCTTTTCGGGTT
>CAYNBE010000176.1:0-7788 GCA_964395045.1 uncultured Prolixibacteraceae bacterium
AAGCCAGTCGGAAATTACGTTTTGAAATTCCGGGTCTTCATCCCGAAAAATTTCATCAGGTTTTTTCCCTGTTCCCTGTTCCATTTCCCTGTTCCCTGTTCCCTGTTCCTGCGGCGGGTTTACACTGTGTTCACACTGTAAACACAGTGTATTTTCAAGGATATCACTCGGGAGAGTTGTTTTTATGTATCTTATATCAATCATTTGATGGTTTTGGAAAGTGCGGATCACATAATAACTCTCGTTGTTATAACTAACAGGTATTATCATCCGGGCTTCCACTAAAGCATCAAGCCACTTTGATATTTCAGATGCTCTTAACGACTCATCATATGGAAAAATCCTTGATTTCAGGATTGCCGCATTTCCTCTGAAGACTCCCTGATCATCAGCAAAATTCCAGGTTCCGATATAAAACAACCTGCAAGGCATTGGAAGTTTTGCTACCTTTTCATCTTCCCAGAATTCAGGTTTAATCGTTCTTATCCGCGCCATATCCCGCCATTTTTAATTTATTTATCGCCCTGTTGGCTTTTTCAATAAAACCTTTGTCGGTCTGTAAAAGGTTGCTTATTGTCCTGTCTGCATGCAAGGCTGTGGCGTGGTCCTTTCCGTATAACCCTCCGGCCTGCTTCTGGGTATAACCCATGAACTTCATTTGGTACCACATACAAAACTGTCGCGCCTCGACCTGCGGCCTGAACCTTCGTGCGGCTTTGATCCCTTCGACAGGCACCCCGAATTCGGCAGATACTATTTCATCAAAGCTCCGCTTAATCCCAGGGATGATGTAGGCTGATAGTTTCATTTTTGTTTACCGTTTGTCGGTATTGCATTCCGGCATACAATGCCTGCACCCGTTGTATCCTTTTTGTAAGAGCCTGTGCATACTCTTTTCGGATACAAACTTCTGGTTGTGCCTCATAAAATCCTTGAAGCATTTACAGTTCGATTCAACACGGTGGATTTCTTTTGTGCGGATGTTGGCCACGTAATCGAGGCCCAGCAGGATTTGCCACCAGTTCCTGCGTACTCCTTTCCTGATTTTTTTCATAACTGTGGAATTTATTGTAAAGAATAACTATTCATCGTCATCGATAGAATCATGATCGGCTTGTTTAAGCGCAAGCAGCTTCTGGTGCATTTCCCTGATATCCCAGGCGTCAATCGGCTTTGATGTAATCATTTCAGCCATCTGAATCATGACTTCCTCGGTTACAGGATTGATCGCATAGATTGCCGAAGGATTGACAATGCGGGTGAATTTTGGCTGTTGCGATGTTTCTGGCACATCGATGCGAACAAATGTCGCTACCCCAATACTTTGTTCCGAAACTTTCCCAGCTATACGCTGATGGCCGAAAAGTTCAACTACTGCGAATAATTCAAATTTTTGTTCCATTTCTAATTTATGTTATACTTCTGGTTAAAAAGTTCAATGATTGAATCCATGATGCTTTCTTCCACATCATCTTTTGCTCCGGTTACCAGGTTGCTCATGTTGCGCTTTTCATCGATCAGCTTATAAACCCATTCATCGATTGTATCGCGACCGATGAAGTAAATGCAGTTCACATGATCTTTCTGACCAATACGGTGGGCCCGGTCCTCTGCCTGCTCCATAATTGCCGGGTGCCATCCCATTTCGATAAATCCGACTGTGGACGATGCTGTAAGGGTAATACCCACACCAGCTGCAGCAATGGAGCAGACAATCAGGTTCACCCCGGGATCATTCTGAAAGCGGTCAATGGATTTCTGGCGTTCCTGGATGGAATCTTCGCCGGTGATACTGACTGCCGGAAATTTCTTTTTGATGGCTCCCAGCACTTCACGGAGATGTCCGAACAGGATCAACTTTTCGCCGTTGTCGAGTGTGTCGCGGATCCACTCAAAGCAGGCTTCCAGTTTTCCCCGGGCTGAAATGTTTTTCAGTATGCCGATACGTACCATCACTTCGCCACGCATTGACCGGGCCACCTGGTCGTCGGTTGCTTGCCGGTACTTCTTCAGGTAGTCGGCCAAATCGGCCAGGGCGTCGTTGTATTCCTTCCGGGTGGTAATATCGCACATCACAACTTGCCGGGTTTTGGGAGGCAGGTCGGTTGCTTCTGACTTATCGCGCCGGTAAAAGCAGTATGATTTCAGCTTGTATTGCAGTTCTAACAGTGCTGGTTTTCCCGGGTTTTCGTAACGGTCCATGAAATGCTTCCAACCTCCAAAGTCGCCGAGTCGGCCAATGATAGCCAACTGTGAAGCGAGGTCGGCAGGCTTGTTGACAACGGGTGTACCGGTCAGGGCAAGTACCCACTCTTTTTTGTCGGCAATGGCCCGTGTGAATTTCGTTTGTTGTGCTTTCGGATCCTTCACGCGATGAGCTTCGTCGATAATAACCGACTTAAAAAAGTCTTTGTTGCCGTTGAAAGTGATATCGCGCAGGGTGAGTTTCTTCGTGTCTTTTGGCATTTCGGCCACAAAGTACTTTTTCAGGCTTTCGTAATTCACAATGAAAACCTTTGCCAGTCCGGAATCATAGAAATACTTAAACGTCCTTTTTACATTATCGGAAAGAATCAGTGCTTTGTGTTTTGTCCATGTTCTCCATTCACGTTCCCAGTTCAGTTTCAGCGATGCCGGGCAAATTACCAGGCAGGGGAAAGCTTCAGCAGCTGTGATGGCAGCAATGGCCTGGATTGTATTGTGGGTGACAATGAAACTGTCAGTCAAATACAATCCATCTGGGGAATCAACTGAAATACATTGCTGATATTCAACTCCATCTTCAATAATTGATTGAAGATATTTGACTGGTCTGTTTCGGTTTCTAATCCACCAACCTGCCTTCTTAGTTGAAAGATGAAAAGGACAGATATCAAGTCGTATGTTTACCTGATATTCCGTTGATTTGTTTTCATCGCTTCTGTCATATTCGCGGATAATTGCTTGACCACCGAGAGAAAAAACTAGGTCTGAAATGTCATTTGCCAACTGGGTTGAGCATGTATGAAAAGTGATTCTGTTATTCGATGCACTTCCATCCGTATCCATAAGACCTCGTAAAAGCTCAATTCTTTGTTCAGTAGAAGAAAACAGGTATCCTTGTGGAATAAACTTTTCCTTGCTTTTTACATCAAGACCAAGCCATTTTATGTGCCTGTAAAATGGATTTATTCCAGTCGTTCCTGTTTGAGTTATGTAATGCTGGGGACAATCTTTTGAATTATCGTACCAAATTTTAAGGCCATCCGGCAATAGTTGGCTTATCCTCTTGATTATTTCTTCTTTCTCTGGAGGAATTGAAATCGCAATATGTCTGTTGGTTAATGAACCATCGCCGAGCAATGCACCTAGAATATAGGTATGAATATTAAAATTTCTTTCATCAATATTCAATGGCTCTGCTAAAGGTATTTGCCATTTGTTTGTTCCCTTCTTATCATTGTATTTTACACCGGATTTCATTAGCTGACGTGTTGTCATTTCAATCCAACCGGTTCCCCGTTTCCTTCGATTAACATCGCGTACAGCCCAAATATGATCAATATCACATCTGGTACTTGTCCCGTCGCTAAATGCAATTTTATAGACTGGACGTTCTCCTTGTGGGAAAATACCTGTGACCTTATAAGATTTTCCGTCCTGGCCATAAACAGGCATTCCAATGAAAACATCACCCATCTTAATCCAACCTTGTGGAGTGGCAATTTTCGCAGATAAGGGTTGGGCCTTCCCCAAACCCATCTGGTCGCCTACGATCAATTTTTTCTTTTGAAGGATGTAGGCCACCCCCGAACGCTGAAAATCGAACAGACGGCCTTTCAGGGGAATATCAACCGTTAATTCTGGAAGCAATACCTCCGGATAGTCGGTCTCGTATACAGGAGCCTCCGCCACCGGAACGTCAAGCGTAAACCGGTGGGCAGAAGCAAAATTTTCAACCTCCTTCTGATGACGGGCCGGTACGGTCCAAGCTTTCAGTTCCGGGTTCCACCGGCGGTCGGGCAGTTCTTTCACCTTTTCGACCAGGGAGGGCAGGTACTGAAAGCGGATCACGTAGAGGTTTTTATTCAGGGTTATCAGGCGCATATCAGAACAAGGTTCCGTTCAGGATTATTGGCATTACATATACAACCTGGTCTTCCCATGCCGGAACATCGCACAGCATCCCTTTATCGACACCGGCAAACCGGATTCTTACCTGGTCGCCGTTGTAAAGGGCTTTGCTGATAATTTCAAAGGACTTGGGATTGATGCCTATGAAATCAACACCCCTTGCAGAGAACTGATTTATGACTTTGTCAAAGTCGGGAACTTCTTGGCCCTTCCTGTCGAAGTATTCAAAGAATGCTGACCGGCCATCTTTATTCCGGCAATAAATACCATCTTCATTTGCAGTGGCAGTTTCAAACTGCATGATGTTGGCGAAGTTCTCGCGGTGAATGCTTTTCCCATCGAGATTTTCGGGTTCTAAAACCGAGTGATAACTCAGTGATTGCTTGATAACAAGATTTCCGTTGCTGACATAGGCAAAACCGTTTTCAAAGTGGATGCACCCGAGTATTGGCCGGTTTTCGTCAGTGCTGCAAGCAAGGTTCAGCTTTGTATTGAAATTGTATTTGTCCATTTTGTTTTTCAGTTATTTGTTTCTCATAAATTGATCGTTCGCTGTCGATCACCTGGTAATTGCAGTTTTCGGGTTCTTCCTCGCGGAGTTCCCGGAGACGGCGCAGGATGGTGCCATCCATGAGGTAAGCCCTGCCGGTAAGTTGACGGACCAACTGGCAAAGCCTTATTGAGAGGAATTTTGTGTCCATTGACCGGAATGCCATCCGGGTGGCATCCTTGACGGTGATAAGTGATTTGCGTGTCATAGCCTGTCTTTGTAGGTTTCATAAAAAATTTCCCAAGTCTGGTCTTCAGGGTTTGGGAGAACAATACCCAGCTCGGCATTGACAAAAACCTGAATCTTATCGAGATATTCGGTGAATTGTTTTGTATCGAGACTGGTAGTTGAAACCGGGTGCTCCACCACTTCATCGAAAAAATGTCCCGACTTTTTCGGCAGGTACATTTTTGCGAATTCCCGGTGAAGAATGTCCTTATCGTTACCGGTTTCGTTATGGATACAGGTAAGCCATAGCCAGTACAAGCTATTTTGACTGATGGTCCTTTTCTGGCGCTTTTGTGTAATGTTCACGTCGAATTGTTTCCCGTCGGGCAACTTCGTTACATACGTGGCCACGGCCTCCCTGTCTCTTTTATTTCTTATCCGCAGTATCATCTTTGTGTTGATTTAGGCAAATACTTCAACTGCTTTTCCCTTGGTGCGCTCAGTACCTTTCCGCTTCGAATCAGTCTTTCTCGGAAGTGCCCAACCTTTGATTTTTGCGACCCTGAGGTTAAACTCCATCCATACATTTTCATCCACAAACTCAAAATGCATTGTGCCTTTCTTATAGCCTCGAACCCTAAAGAATTCGTTCCACTGCACCCACTGGCCCCACGGAGTTTTATTGTGGCTGAAAAAATTATACAACGTTTTATTACAGATGCCTCCTTGACCGTAGCGATCAGTGTATTCCATGTTCATCACCTGATCGTAGTTCTTGGCCGTAACAAAGCAAAGGGCCTTCACAACATCATCGATCAGGGATTCGCGTGACCCGATCCGGATATTTACGTGCTGAGAAGGCCAGCGGGAGTCAAACTCACACATCCAGGGATTAATGAAACGGCGGTTGATCTTATAGCTGCTATTGGTCTTCCATTTCTCACCGGCTTCGCTGTTGTCAGCCGAAAGACTACAAATTCGGTCAAAGACCTCGACAAGTACCCGGTCCATCCTTCCAGAGTGGGTTCCGAAAATAAGTTCCAGCATCCTGAATATGTTGGTCATAGTGAAAGGTACCTGCTGCTGCTGTTCAACGAACTTATTGATGTCTGCCATCACCCCCGAGGTAACATACTTTTGCATGTTCATTTTATCAAAGATTGAGCGCCAGGCAGATTTCTGAAGCTCCCTTTTGAATACTTCGCGCGTAATGGTGGAATACTGGCCACCTCGAGAGGTATATGTCTGGTATGCTCCAAATGCAATCCCCAGTCCGTTCGAAATAGGAGAAATTAGATTGTTGATCGTTGAATTACTTTCAATCACTGAATCGAACATCTTGACACCTGCGACATACCGATTTACTATTTCCCGGATATCATTGTGTTTCATAATGCCGGATTCATTGACGGTTTCTTCCTGATCATCATTCATGTCGAAAAAGTATCCATCAAATTCCTGGTCACCGGATTTTGGTTTGAATAGGTGAACGAGGGCGACCTCTACATCGGTTGTCCTTTCTGCCCGGCTGAAAACATTGCCGATATTCCGGTAGTGGCCGCTTTTTTCAATCAGGTCACTAAATGTTGTACGCCTTACAGAGTAGCGGTTCTTTATCGTTTCAGAATTACAAAGTGCCACAATCTGACATCCACCGGGTGCGATATCCCAGGCATGCTGAATATGCCTGTCAGCATTACTGAATGGAGGATTCATGACAATGTAGTCAACATGTGAAATGTCTTCGGCTACAACATCGAAAAAATCATTCTTCAGAAACTTGTCCGCTTTTGACGCTGTAATTCTTGCCAGATCAGGATGTTTTTCACATGCTATCGTTTTTGCCCCCATATTCGTTAGGGAGTTTAGAATATTACCTGACCCGGCTGATGGTTCAAGAACTGTTTTCCCGGCCAGATCCAGATCATTGATCATCATCTCGATAACAGCAGGTGGAGTGGGATAAAAATCAGCGTTGAACAGGCTCATAACCCGGGGTCTGCATCGGTGAAACAATTGCCGGAGGCATCGCAATACAGGTCAGCAAACCGTTCCATTTGCTGCTGTTGAATTGATTTGTTCTGTTGCGCAGGAGTTGATTTTGTCAGTGCACTCTTATCTTCACCGAAAAGGTTATTCCAGTGATAGGCAAGTTTCAAAAACTTGTACATTCCCGACTGGTATAGTTCTGATTTCCGGTTAATAAAAACCTTGAAGACTTTGAAATTTACCTTTGAAATGCCAATCAGAACATCCTTTTCGGCATCGGCAATTGCCATATATACTGCCCGTTGCCGGTCGTATTCAAAGTGTGTTATGCTGGCTTCAAACTGGCTCTGGGTGGTTGCTGTGGTGCTTTTCAGATCGGCTCCGTGGGCCAGTGCCGGGAACCAGAAATCCCACTTGCAGCGCATGTTCAGGAAGAAATCAATGCCATGGAAATTAAGCTCAAGCCTTCGGGACATCACCTTTTGCGGCTGTGATATGTCGAGAAGCTTCACACAAAAATCATCGGTCAGGAAAGCGCGCTTCATCTTTTCAGCACGTTCAAAATCTTCCGGGGAAAACTGGTCGCCATCGAGCCGCCGGGTGAGAAAATTCACCCGGGCTGGCTCTGTGATCATGGCATCAATCAGGCTACCCATCCGGTAGGCCTGTGTAGGGTCGGGCATTTCGCGCGGATATAGCTGGTTTTGCAGCCACGACAGGTCAGAGTTGCTGACCTCGGTTCGTGAATAATAGGTATCCATGTTACTTTGCTTTGTATATTTCTTTGTACTGGATCAGATTCGATGAAATCTTTTCATCGTTTTTCAGGGCCCAGCTTTCGCAGAAGGTTTTCATCCGGCCAATGGTCATTTTTTCGATCTTGTCGGTCGGCCATTCCCGGCCTTCCTTCTCGAACCAGAACTGGAAAATCAATGCATATGCAACAGGATTTTTGATAATGATCTCGT
>CAYNBE010000177.1:0-7770 GCA_964395045.1 uncultured Prolixibacteraceae bacterium
TCGTATGCCATCGTTTAGTTGTGGTTTCAATGTATAGATTACCATTCAATTAGCCCCGAAAAAAACGATTTCAGCCGAAGCGTTTTCAAAGACAGTTTCAATTTTCGCATAGCCGCTGTTTGCCCGTTCTACCCGGCTGTTACCCGTAGTGATGAAACTTGTTGTGACCTTATTTTTTGTAATATATGAAAATGCTCCTTTTGAGTTGGCAAAAATCACAACTACTCCTTTGCCTGTTTCAGGATTTATTTTTTCTACTATTTCCGGTGTATCTCCGGGCCTTCCTTTAAAAATAGGGCTTGCAGCCGATACATCATAGCGGACCTGTTTGTATTTTCCCAGGATGTCATGAAACAGGGCAACTCCTTCGGGTGATGTTTTGAGGATTTCGCCCCAGATCGAATTCTGTCCAAGAACCAGCGACGCCAGATTGATGATTTGTGAACTTGCCGGGTTGTCGGGTTGATAATTGGCCAGGAACAGGTTCGAGGGAATCCATTTGTCATATTCAATGACAGAACGCATAAACCAGGTTCGGGCAGGACCAGGCTGGATAAATATGTTCCTGCATCCGTTCGGAAGGATACTTTCACCTCGCGGGCACAAATCATAATTGTGGTAATAAGGGCCGTTGTTCAGGATAAAAAATCTCCCGTTTGCCAAAAATTGTAAACCCACCCCAATCCGGCGTGATTCAGTGACATCAAAATCGAAGATGGCATCCGGGCAAGCAGTACATACTTTTTCCATGATCTTTCCCAGGTAAACCGGAAGCAGAAATCCATAAGAGTGGTCGCGTTCCGTGAGAGAGTTGTCGGCTGTACCGTGGAAATGCCCAGGGTCGTTGCATCCGGTCTGCCCGACCCCGTCGAGGTAAAAATATCGAATACCCAGTCCGTTATATAACCTGATTATCGCATCGGCATATTCCTCCCAGTAGGGACTGACCAGGCACATATCGACACTTTCTTCGGTTTCCCATACAAGGGATGCTTCATCGGGTTTGTTGTTCCAGGTCTTCACACTGTTCTGGTTTTTCAGAAATGCCTGGCTTCTGATTGCAGCTTTTGCAGGATCCATCCAAATCCCCAATTTCATTCCATAAGATTCAATCTTATCACGGATTAGTGTAAAGCCATCGGGAAAGTTTTTCAGGTTCACGCCCCAGTCACCGGCCCGGTCAAACCAACCGGCGTCAAGGACATAAAATTCAATTCCCATATCATGGGCACGGTCAATCTCCTTCAGGGTGTATTCCAGGTTCATGGTTGTAAGATACTGACCTCCTGCCCATTTCACCCTTTCCTGCCGTCCCCAGGTGTTGTAATAAATAAATGGTTTCCGGCTCTCAGTATTCTCTGGCTGATATTTCAGTATGAATGTTCGGAACTGTCCGGCCATAACATTTTCATCACCTTCAATAGCTGCAACTTCAAACCAAACAGTCTGGTACCCGTCTGCAGCCTGTCCATCATAATAATTCCCCCTGACAGCTTTTAATTCAACAATCTTTTCCGGATTAAAGCGGTATTCCAGAAAATGTTTGGGATACATCGAATCATGTTCGTAGGCAAACATCATGGTTTTCTTCCCGTCGCTCCCGGTCAGGATGGGACCAACCGCATATGCTGAACAGGAAAAGTCGGAATCGTATACATTTGTTTCTTCCAAATGACAGGAATGAATCATTTCGTTAAAAACAGAAAGACTGATTTCTTTTACTTGCGGGAAACGGCTGACTGAGAACGAAAGATATGAAAGATGATCAGCCCCGCCCTTTTTGGTGAGTTTTTGCCCGGCTGAGGATTTTATTAAATAACAGAATCGTACTACTGGATTATCTGCAGCAATCCGGAACCTTACCTGAAGACGGAGCGATGTATCCGTATGGAAAGCGCCCTCATAGACATATTCTGTTACGCCATTTCTTAAGGTGACAGGCTTCTTTGTTTCTTTTAAGGCAGACAGCAAAACCGGTGTACTGATGCCGTCGATTTCAAAAACAGGGAGTTTTATTTCAACAGCTTCCCCTTTCATTTTCAGGTTGTATTTCCAGGAATCAACCGAAGAAGATGGCCATGAGATGGTGAAATGAGGAGTTTGAATCCTTATTTCCCGATTGTTGTCACAGGAGAGAATCAGACCAGATAATATACCTGCCAGTATGAAAAAGAAAATAGGTTTCATATTCGTTATGAGAATCAATTTCCTCCCGCTTATATCCGGGGGACCAATTTTGGCTTCTCCCTTTCTTCGCCTGCTTTTCACCTGAAGATAGCACTCATGAACACAATCAGGTATCCCTTGGGCTTTGGGATATTCATCGTTTCACTTCCTGTTCAATCAACCAATGAGATGACGGATAATGTATAAATCAAGCTCTTCGTAATCTCTTTCAGCGATCATTTTATTCATTTCATTTTCATCAATGCTTCTGGATATTTCCAAAAGACGTAGAAAAACTGACCGGCTGTTTGACAGGTGTTTAGTCGAAACTTCAAACTTTTGAGTACGCATCGCTTTCACATCCAGACCTACAAATTCACCTTTCTGTCCGTAATCGTGCCTGTCAAGGATACGTACCTGGTTGAAAGCCCTGCGGATATCAACCGAACCGAATGATTTATCCTGGTCAAATTTCAATCCATTCTGGTCGTTCAGGTGAACGGTCCAGAGTTTTTTAAAAGCGAGGGCATAACCCATTTCATCCGATGGGTCGAGTCCGGCAAGAATTGCATGGGCGCTTTCTATATTTACACCCACCCGTTTGGGGTCGGAACACAACAAACCCAACGCGATTGCATGGCCGGTTGTCGGGATGTACGTATGGTCCATCGGCTCATTCGGTTTGGGTTCAATGCAAATTCTTGCTTTTGGGTCATAATCCAGCATCTGGTTGATCGCTTCCACTATTCTTTCAGTGGCTGTTTTGCTGTCTTTCGATTCGCGTATATAAGTACCTTCCCTTGCCAACCACAATACAATCAAATCGGTTCCAAGTGCATTGGCGATATCAATTGTCCGTTTACTCCTTTCGATGGCATAATTCCTGCAACCGGGGTCATTCGATGTATATCCGCCATCAATTGTACGCTCATCTTCCCATAACCTGGGTGCGACAAATTCAGCTATCAAACCATGATCGTCCAGTGCTTTTTTGATTTCAGCTGCTTTGCTGATGATTTGTTGTGGAGTCAGGTCGTTCAGTTCCGGAACGGCATCGTCGTCGTGAAACTGAATTCCGTCGAACCCTAAATTTTTATAAAGGTCCAGCTTTTCGCGGAAGCTTTTTGATTTCCTGACAGCAGGGCCAAAAGGGTCGGCTCCCTCATGGATATTCCAGGGGCCAAATGTAAATCTGAATGTTCCAGCCATAATATTAACTTAATAAAAAGATTAGATTATATTTTATATCAACTGTTTGTAAAAGTAGAACGGGGCAGGTTGTTTTTCAAACTATGTTAACAGAGTGTAATTTTTTGGCAATATTATTCAATCGGAGCAGTGGCAAATAACAGGCCGGGATTATTCGTTTGCATATGAATATAGATTCCTGAATTGCCTTGGAGTAAGGTTATTGATGTTTTTAAAAGTGCGGTTAAAGTAAGTCAGGTTATGAAAGCCGCATTGAGAGCAAATGTCATTTATTCTTAAATCGGTGTTGATCAACATTTTCTGGGCTTGTGTAATTCTAAGTTCATTTATGTAACGGGTAAAGGTTTTTTCAGTTTTGTGTTTGAAATACCTTGAAAAAGCGGACGTACACATCCCCGACATTTCAACGGCATTCTTATAAATGTTTTCTTCCGGGAAATTGATTTCCACGTAATCGATAATTTTATTGACCAATCCGTCGTTAAGTTTGTAATAATGTTTTTTTACCCATCTGGCAGATAGCATTTTATAATCAGTACACTTCGACAAATAATCTAAAATTGAAAGCAGGTCCAGTACACTTTTCAACCCTTTATTGAATGACAGTTTTTTGATAATTGAAACCACTTCAGGCGAAGGCTTATAAATTTGGATACCGGCTTCAGCATTTGCCAGCAGTTTATTCAATAAAACAGCCTCTTTCCTTTCAAGGAACGAATTGCCTAAAAATTCTTTTTTAAAGAGGATGACTGTTGCTTTTGCTTTTTTATTGATGGAATTCGAAGTTTTATTGTTTTTAAAGCAATGCACCAGCTTTGGGGCAAAAATAAAAAGGTTGCCTCATTCAAAATCAACAATATTATTCCCGACATAGAGTTTGCCGTTGCTTTCTTCTATGTAAGCAATTTCATATTCCAGGTGGAAGTGCCTTGGCGATGTAAAATTGTCCTGCCTGTAATGCCTGGTCATGAAAGTAATATTCTCCTTCGAAGTAAGTTTTTCTTCACTTATTTCCATAAAATCAAACGATTATATAAACAAACAACATAAGATTTAATAAACTCGATTACCTCAAACTTATACAATATTAACAAAAATCTTTTAAGCTGTCTTCAAAATTTAGCTTTGTAAACATGATTCAGGAGGTAGCCAAAAATAAAAAAGGATTCGGAAATCATTAAATAAAAAATCAGGAACAATGGAAAGGAAAGTTAGCAAATTAGCAATTGACGGGGGAAATAAGGCAAAAACAACTCCGAATATCCCCATGTATCCGGGTGGATTGGAAATAAGCGATGAAGAAAAAAAGGCGGTGATGCAGGTACTGGACGATAAATACCTGTTCCGCTATTATGGACCAGCAGATGTTGAATCAAAGGTGAAGCTTTTTGAGGAGGAATTTTCTTCAAAAATGGGTGTGCGGCATACCCTGGCCACCAATTCATGTACATCGGCTTTGATTTGTTCACTTGTAGCATTGGGTATAGGACCCGGCGATGAGGTAATTGTTCCCGGTTATACATTTTTTGCATCCTGTGCAGCGATTGTTGCGGCAAAAGCCATTCCTGTCATTGCCGAAGTCGACGAAAGCCTGACACTCGATCCTGAAGATGTGGAAAAGAAAATTTCACCGCGCACAAAAGCGATTATTGCCGTGCACATGCGGGGTGTCCCCTGCCATATGGACCGGATTCTTGCCATTGCCGCAAAATACAATTTAAAAGTAATCGAAGATGTTGCCCAGTCGACAGGAGGCAGCTTCAAGGGTAAACGCCTGGGAAGCCTTGGGGATATGGGAGCATATAGTTTTCAGTATCATAAAATCATTACCTCCGGAGAGGGGGGGGCAGTTGCCACCAACGATATGATGCTCTATGAAAGGGCCATGTCGTATCATGATGCTGCTGCCTGCTGGCGTCCGGGAGGGCCTGAAAAAAGGTTTGCAAAAGCCCGTTACAATGGTGAGCTTTTTCCTGGCGTAAATTACCGGATGAACGAAATTTCGGGCGCTATCCTGAGGGTACAGTTAGGGCGGCTCGATGGGCTGCTGGCGAAAATGCGACAGAATAAAGCGCGGATTAAAAATGCCATCAGCGGGATTGAAGGAATTGAGTTCAGGAGGCTGAATGATCCTGAAGGTGATACCGGGATTGTACTGATCTTTTTCCTTCCTGATCCTGAAATTACCGGCAAATTTGCTGAAGCGCTGAAAGCAGAAGGCATTGCTGCATCATCGATGCACAATAAAAGCGTACCCGACTGGCATGTTTACAGCCACTGGGATATGATCATCAACAAATGGACTGCGACCCAGGAAGGTTGCCCCTATACCTGCCCGCATTATCTGAATAAAGGCGGCAACGTTCACTATAGCAGCGACATGAATCCCAACACAATCGGCCTACTTCAAAAATCGGTGCACATCGATATCCCGCCACAAATGACTGGCGATGATTGTGATATGATAGCTGAAGGGATACTGAAAGTAGCGGCTGCCTATCTATAACCAGTTTTTTTATAATACAATTAATCCTTAGAAAACTAACTCATTAAAATACTAAGATGTCATGCTGAAAACGGATATTTGCATTGAACCTTTGTTCCCCGGGCTGAATTCACCTGAAAAAATCAGGAAGATTGCTGAAACAGGTTTCAAAGCAGTGGAGTTCTGGTTTTGGGACTATGAATTCGACGGACAGAACCTGATCCCTGTCCCCAAAAACATCGATGAAATAGCTGCAATCATTTCCGATCTGGATTTGGTAGTCAACGATATTGTTGTTAATTCATCCGATGGCGCGATAGGCGGCTCGCTAACCAATATAAAGGATAAAGCCAGGTACCTTGTGCGTCTGGAAGAAACGATAGCCATCGCGAAAAGGCTGAAATGCAATAAAATGATTACCTGCACAGGTAATATACAGGAAAGTGTTTCAATGGAAGATCAGCATGAGGCAATCATCGAAACGCTTTCCTGTGCTGCAGAGATTGCAGAAAAAGAAGGGATGATCCTGTTGCTGGAAGCATTAAATTCAACAATCGACCATCCGGGTTATTTTCTTACCTCATCGAAAAAGGGATTTGATATTGTAAAACAGATCAACTCCCCGAACCTGAAGCTGTTGTTCGATGTTTACCACATGCAGATCATGGAAGGGAATCTGGTAAATACCATTAAAAACAATATCGATTATATCGGCCATTTTCATTCAGCAAACCTACCGGGGAGGAATGAACTTTATTCAGGTGAAATCAACTACCGTTTTATTCTGGAAGAAATCGGGAAAACCCGATATAACGGCTATTTTGGCCTGGAATACTGGCCGGTTGGTGACTCTGCAGAATCGCTGAAAAAATCGATGGAGTTTTTGAAATAGAATGTGAACCGATTACTCTTTTTGAGAACCTATGAATTCAAACGAACCTGAAGATATATCTCAAAACGCGACTCCGCATTTAAAAAGAGCTTTGGGTTTGTGGGATCTGGTATTTTACGGAATAGTAGTCATCACAATAACTGCTCCCCTGCCAATTTTCGGGATTATCAGCAACCAGGCCAGAGGGCATGTTGTCACCAGCATTTTAATTGCCATGGTTGCCATGCTTTTTACAGCAATCAGCTATGGTAGGATGGCAGGAGTGTACCCTTTGGCCGGATCGGCATTTTCATATGTCGGCAGGTCAATCCATCCTGCGTTGGGTTTTCTCACAGGCTGGGGAATGGTGATGGATTACATGTTGAATCCGATTCTTTGTTCCATCTTTTGCAGTAAAACAATGATGAATATTCTGCCTGGGATTCCGTATGCAGTATTTGCCTTCTTTTTTGCACTTCTGTTTACCTTTCTGAATTTAAAAGGAATAAAAACAAATGCCAGAAACAATCAGATATTGATCATCCTCCTGAGTATAGTGGTACTGATATTCATCGTCTACAGTATCCGGTACCTGTTTCATTTGCCGTCATCTGAGCCAGGCCGGTTTACCCGGCCATTTTATGATCCGTCGACTTTTTCACTTTCTTTGGTTTTATCGGGGACATCGATTGCTGCATTGACGTATATCGGTTTTGATGGTATTTCAACCCTTTCCGAAGAGGTCAGGAATCCCCGCCGGAATATAATGCTTGCTACGGTTCTGACCTGTCTGTTCACCGGGGTAATCGCCTCGGCCGAAGTTTACATTGCACAACTTGTCTGGGGTGAATGGGGTAACTTTCCTGATATCGATACGGCCTTTGTATTTGTTGCCAGAAAAGCGGGTGGAAATTTTCTTTTCCACCTGCTTAATATTAGTTTGCTGGTATCGGCCATGGGGGCTGGAATCGGGGCGATGCTGGGAGCTGCAAGGCTTTTATACGGCATGGGCAGGGAAACTGCCCTTCCGAAGAAGTTT
>CAYNBE010000178.1:0-7768 GCA_964395045.1 uncultured Prolixibacteraceae bacterium
CTGTGTTTGGTTTCAGAGATAACATTTTCCGTAATCCTGTCTGATACATCAATTTAAAAAAATGGCAAGAACTGAAAAAAGCAGAAAAGTATGCAATCCGCCCAGGATGGTGGGATTCAGACCTTTTGGACAGGAAATACGCGAACAGGAACCGGTAGTGATTCATTTTGACGAATATGAAAGCCTGAAATTGGTAGG
Organism: uncultured Prolixibacteraceae bacterium; assembly: GCA_964395045.1. GTDB lineage: Bacteria > Bacteroidota > Bacteroidia > Bacteroidales > Prolixibacteraceae > UBA1413. The sequence continues at coordinate 199 of CAYNBE010000178.1, forward strand.
GTATGATCTTTTGTCACAGGAAGATGCAGCCGTGCGCATGAATATTTCCCGCCCAACTCTGACCAGAATATACAACAACGCGCTTCATAAGATGATACGGGCTTTTGTCGAAGGCAGAGCCATTTTCATCAGAGGAGGGAATATTGAGTTTGACCGTGAATGGTACAAATGCAGAAAGTGTTTCCGCCTGATTGACGGAACAGATAACCATGTGAAGTGCGAAGGATGCAGAAGTTACGGACCGGACGAGCTGATCAGGCTTGACAGGTTGATGATAAAAAAAGGAAAAATAAAACAGGTATGAAGAAAATTGCAGTTCCGTTAACGGTCGGGAATCGGATCGACGACCATTTCGGCCATTGTGAAATGTACGGTATTTACACCATCCCCGATTCAGGCGAAATTCTGAAAATCGAAACAATCAACTCAGAACAGGGGTGCGGGTGTAAATCAAACATTGCATCCGTACTTGCCAGACAGGGAGTAACCATGATGCTGGCCGGGGGCATCGGGGAGGGTGCCATCCGGGTATTGAACGCACATGGGATCGGGGTGATCAGGGGATGTTCAGGCAACGCCACCGAAACCGTGAAAAGATATCTTGCAGGCGAGTTGACCGACAGTGGTGAAAGCTGTCATCAGCATGAGCACCATTCCGGAAACTGTCAGCATTGAACCGGCTCAGGGCATGTATCTCCCGGAAACGATAAGATATTCCGGTGGCCTGAGAATTTTACTTGACGATCACCGGAAATCATTCAACTCAAACCTGAATCTTCCCAGGTTAATCACAAAAAAGAAAAGAAAAGAAAAGGCCGCCCCGGTGAAGAGACGGCCCTTTGGATTTGTTATCCCTTATGACCGGATTATTGGCTTTTTACCCTTTTCCCGTCGAAATTCGTTCCCTTTGTCTTTTTATCTTTAACAGCCTGGTAATAGTCTCTATCCAGTAAAACAGGTTCATACACGATCTTCTGAACTTTTAAAACCGCTGTGAATGCCCTGAGATGGTTCTCCGAGGCCAGCAGCAAATTTGAGAAAACCCTTTTAACCGTAGAATTGTCAGCCGAAAGAATCTCCTTTTCAAGGTCAAGTATATCGGTCTCTTCAATCAGGGCACCAGCCTTTAGTGCTTCGACAAGTGAGGCAGAACCCTTTTCAGTTAGTTCACCGTACATTTTTGTGAACTGATCTTGAACATATTCACCGGGAGTGTCATTTCCTTCGTAGGTCAGTTTAAAACCAGCCACAAGGTTCCCAACAGCATTCATGTGAAGTGCCTCACTTTTTGAAATATTCCGGAATACGGGAAGTTTGTATTTATCATTGAAGAAAGTGTATACATCTCTGGCCATTTTTTCTTCATCGGCCATCCGGAGAATTCCATCCGCCTCCGCCTCAGTCAACGTACCTGAAATTGCACAACTATCTGGGATTTCCCCACTTTTCAACTCTGACATCACATCATCGGTGTTGGCAATTCCTTCGCTGCAGGATTCCTGAAGAAGAAAGGAACCTCCGATGAGCATCATTACAAAAATTTTTCTTGTTTTCATGGCTTTTTTATTAATCAATTATTACTCCATCCTCTTCCAAACCGGCCGCCACCACAACAGCCTCCACGACCGGCACCAACATTCCCCATTCCCGGTTCACGGCCTGTCCGGTTCATCTTGTATCGTCCCTGTTGGTTGTCGAAGAAGCTCTTTTGTTCTTCATTGAGCAGTTTTCTTACTGCATCACGGTGCGCTTCCACTTTTTTATCCACTTCGGCAAGGTGCGCTTCGCGCTGACTATAGGCACCCGACTTTCGCCATTCCGACCTCAGTGCATCCATCTCCTTCCGGTGTTGGTTTTCAAGATTAGATATCTCTGTCCGTTGTTGATCGGTCAGACCGGGTATTCCCATGCAGCATCCATTCCATGCCCCCATCCGTCCGCCCCTCTGGGCTACCGCATTGCCCCCGGTAATCAGTATGATTGTCAGAAACAATCCAAAAAATTGTAATCCTTTGTTTTTCATGTCTTTAAGATTCATTAAAATGTGACTTTTTAATATGAAGATAACCGGTTATTTTTTTGCATTAAAAAACTCCTCTTTTCAGAATTTCATGGACCAATGATGGCTTTTTATTCTCTGCCCCCTCTCCAGGGCGCTCCCCTTCTTCTTCCGGGATGCACCACTGCAGTATCCTGTTTCTGAACCATTTCCATAAAGATTCCTGTCAACCTGACAGCCTGTTCTTCATTGCATAAGGCTCTCATTTTCAAGTAATGGTCTATGGTAAGCCTTTTCAGGTTTTCATGATTCTTCCCAACTTCCCGGCAGATGGTATTCAACCGGGTTGTATCGGGTTGGGCCTTTCCCATTTCTTCGACCATATCCAGGCGCAGCCGTTCCAGACGGTTCGCTATCAGATTGGCTGCCCGGTTGTAACTGCGGTTGACCTCCCTGAACCGGAGCACCTGGTCTGGGCTGAGGTCAAGCTTCTCCCTGAAAAACCGGGTTCCCTGCTCCGATTTTGCTGATACCTGATTTTCCTGTTGCTCCCTGACATTCTTTTCTGATTGCCTGGCATGATAAACCAGTGAGGCGATGGTTGCAATATTTAATGCAAGGAGAATCACCACCAACCAGGTCAGCATCCTGTATTTTTTTTCAGTAATCATATGGTCAATTCATCAGGAAGGTTTCTATCGGTTCCGATCCCATCTCGTTGAACCAGGGATCCAACTGTTCCAAGGCTGTATACCCGGGCTCTGAAGTGGTCAATTTGCCAATTCTCAGACCAGCCCAGACAGAAAAAATGAGCAGGAGTGAAAAAAACGCAGGCTGCAGGATCCCCGCTAATCGCGTGATCCGCTTTGACTCACCTGATTCCCTTTCGATCCTCGCCATGACCCTTGTATAAAGGAAGGGATCAGGTTCTGTCACCCTGTTCTTCCCGGCCAGAGAGAAGGCATCTTCCATATAGGTGGAAAAGCTCCTGCAGGATGGGGAGACATTCAGGTGACTCTCCATCATGGCAAGTTCTTTTCCTGAAAGAGAACCTTCGAGGTACGGGACCAGGTAAGATGTACATATTTTACATTTCATTTTTTTCATTTTATAGTATGACACATTTCATCCATTAAACTTGTGCTCAGATATTTCCTTTTTTATATGATGCCCACAATTTTTTCTGAAGGCCCTGTTTGGCCCGGTGGATAAGTGACTCCACACTAGAAACCGACAAATTCATCACTTCCGCAATTTCTTTATAGGATAGTTCATCATATTTATTCAATGTAAAAGCGATGCGCTGGTTTTCAGGAAGGGAAGAAATGGCCTGGTGAATTTCACGTCCGGTTTCGCTTCTTTCCACATCTGATGATGCATTGCCGGAAGTTTCAGGTTCAGTTTTTCCTTTCAAAAAATCTTCCAGGGAAGAAATCCACCCTCTTCTCTTCTGTTTTCTGACGAAGTTGAGTGATTTGTTCACTGCGATACGGTATATCCAGGTCGACAATTTCGAGTCGGCCCTGAAGCTCCCCACTGAGCGGAATATTTCTACAAATACATCCTGGGTGAGGTCTTCGGCATCATGCCGGTTCTGGACAATTCCCAGACAGGTATTGATTACCGGAAGCTGATAATTTGCCACCAGTTCCTTAAATGCGAGGGAATTCCCCTCCTTCAAACCTGTTATGAGATCCTGTTCAGTCAAAATCAGAATTCGCTTTCCGGATTAGACACCCGGAACAATTAATCCCAGCGCAGAAATTACGATTTTTTTTGTTAACCATTTTTATTTTTTCATATATACCATGTGGTTTTTTGTTCATGTTGTTGTAAGTTTGCCCGTTAAAAACGAAAAACGGTACGGTTTTTGAAACTTGATACAGATTTTGGATTTGATTGTTTTATTAGATTAAAAATATTGAATTATGAGGACCATTTTAATTTTTACTTCGGTGCTGTTCGTTCTGACATTAAACTTAAAAGCACAGGTTGTTGATGACACCACAAGGGTCATCGCATTTGAAAAAACTGTAAACGATTATGGTACCATCCAGCAGGGATCGGACGGCACCTGTGAGTTCAGGTTCACCAACCAGGGAAAAACCCCGCTGATACTCCAAAATGTGACAGCATCGTGCGGCTGCACTGTCCCATCATGGACCAGGGAGCCGGTTGAACCCGGGAAACAGGGTGTCATCAGCGTAAAATACAACACCAACCTCGTGGGCACATTCGCCAAAAGTGTCACAGTGATTTCCAATGCGAAGAATTCACCGGTGGTGCTGACCATCAAAGGGATCGTAACAGCGAAACAATAGTATTATTCTGTTTCTTCAGGATTTGACAATCCTGTTCCGATGACCCGAATTGAAAAAGCTGCCGGTTACTGGCAGAAAGGATACAATTGCTCCCAGTCGGTATTTGCTGCATTTGCGCCAGAATTTGGAGTTCCTGAAGATAGTGCTTTGAAAATCGCCTGTTCCTTCGGTGCAGGAATAAGCCGTCAGCAGTTCATTTGTGGTGCAGTCACAGGGGCTGTAATGGCCATCGGGCTTAAATACGGCACCGGTTCAGACAACCCCGCCGGGGACAAGAAAATATCGTACAATAAAGCTCGAATTTTGTTTGATGAATTCAGGAGGCTGAATGGCTCTGTTGTATGCCGGGAACTCCTCGACGGCCTCGACATGAATGATCCGGACGATTACCAAATTATCACCGGCAAAAACATGTTCGTCGTGCGATGTGGTAAATATGTGCAGGATGCTGTAAGAATTGCAGAAAGAACCATGCAGTAAATCTTTACTGGGTAAATATCCCGTTCACCACTTCATTGAAAGTACCGTCACCCCCCCCCTATCACGATAAATTTTCTGAATCCAGCATGGATATATTTCCGGGTAAGGTCTATGGCATGTCCCCGGTGTTCAGTGAAGTAGCTCATGTAATCGATCCCGGCTTTGGCAAGCAACCGGGTGATTCCCTTCCAGTCTTGTTCACCTTTGCGGTTCCCGGCGTTAGGATTGACAATCACAAACCACTTGTCAGGCATGTCAGGATTTTTGTTATGGATGGACGATGGCAGTCATCTGATCATAGTGATCTTCCATCACTTCAAGGTATCTCAGCTGAGCCAGGGTTCTGATGCGGTTATGCCCGGGATATGCTGTTTTATAATAGATATCACCATTCAGATAATCGGTCAGGAAACGGATGGACTGCTCCCAAACCATATAACAGCAGGAAAATGCCAGGTTCTCTTTTTCCATATCTGTCAGAAAGCTTTGGCTTTCCGAAAAATATCCTTCCGCAAAAGCTTTATAGTACCCACTGTTGAATCCAATCCTTGAAAGGTCGGGTTCATCTTCAGGCGCCGTGTTGCCCAGTGTCCGGATTGCATCACCGAAATCGAACAACACCGATCCGGGCATCACCGTATCGAGGTCGATAATGCACAGAATTTTTCCGCTTTCATCAAAGAGAACATTGTTGATCTTGGTATCGTTGTGGGTGATCCGAAGGGGCAATTCCCCGTTGTCGAGCCACTCCTGAAGCCGTACCATCCGGGGTGCCCGGGCAAGCAATGTATCAATCACTGGCTGCATCTGGGTCACCCTTCCGGCCCTGTCTTCAGAAATAGCTGTGGTAAACTGTTCCAGCCTTAATTTTCCGTTGTGAAAACCGGGGATTGTCTCAATCAGTAAATTTCCGGGAAGATCGGAAAGCTGTTTCTGAAAATGACCGAAAGCCCTGCCTGCACTGTTCGCCTCCGATTCATTGGACACCTCTTCAATGCCATGGCTTCCGCGGATAAAAAGGAACAACGTCCAGTAATTTCCCTCCCCGTCCCTGATGAAATAATCGTTGTTCACCGCCGGAATATAGGTCATCACTTTCCGGTCAATTTGTTGATCCCCCAAAACCATCAGTTTTTTTCTGATATGATTGGTTACCAGCATGATGTTGTTCATCATCCCTGCAATATCTTTGAAGATGGCATGATTTTTCCGTTGCAGGATGAAATCGGGGATATTGCCGGGAGTTCTGATCAGGTAGGTATCATTGATATGGCCATGGCCATAAGGTTTCCATTCCGAAACCGGTATTTCCATTCCAAAAGCCTTCAGAATTGCTTGAATTTTCAGTTCATCCATCTTTTACTTTTTTTATGATTTCCATAAATCATGCGGATACTCACCTCGCTCAACAAGTGCAAGTATCTCTTTTTGTGCCAGGGGTTTATCTTCTCGGTAAGTGATTCCGAACCAGTTCGAATTGCATGAAAGCACCTTGGTTGCGATCCTCCCGTTCAGAATGTTATCATTGATCAGCAAAGGAATAAAATATTCGGCTTTCGGTTCTTTTCCCTTCCCTTTCAGGAATTCTTCAAATCCTTCCCTGATATACTGAAAGACATTCGGCTTCAGTCCCCAGAAGTTCATGGAGACTGGTGTATTTTCTGGAAGGGGGAAACGGCCTTCCGGTTCATAGTAAAAGATACCGTCGTGATCATGTTGTATTTTAACCCTTTCAACTACTCCGGTCAGGTATCCCTTTTCATCAGTCATACATACCCCTCTTGAAACAGAGCCATAAGGAGAAAGTGTATTGGAAAGGCTATAGCCTATCATAGCATATTCACGATCATCGGAAGATGTAACCAGGAAATTGGCCATGGTCTGGTATGCTTCTCTGCCGTAAAAGTCGTCGGCATTGATCACTGCCATGGGCTCCTTAACGAGACCGTCGGCCATCCAGACTGCATGGGCGGTACCCCACGGTTTTTCCCTTTTCTGATCAGCTACAGACCCCGGAGGGATTTTATCGAGCGACTGGTAGGCATAATCAAACGCAATGCGTCCTTTCAGTTTGGGTTCAAACCGTTCCCTGAACTGTTTTTCGAAATCGGTCCGGATGATAAAGACCACTTTCCCGAAACCAGCCCTGATGGCGTCGAAAAGGGAATAATCGATGATGGCTTCCCCCGAAGGGCCTACTTCATCGAGTTGTTTAAGTCCGCCATACCGGCTTCCCATGCCGGCTGCAAGAATGATAAGCGTAGGTTTCATACTGCGGATTTGATGCCTGAATACGACCTGATCTTATGGCCGCTCACTGCATAATACAGAATAAACAGGAAACAGGGAAGGCAAATCCAATAAGCTGACTGTGCCCCCACTGCATCTTTCAGAAAACCATAAAGGGTTGGAATAACAGCTCCTCCGACGATGGCTGCCACCAGGAGCGAGGAACCCGCCTTGGTAAACCTGCCGAGTTCCGCAATGGCCAGTGGCCAGAGTGCAGGCCACATCAGGGAACAACCAAGCGCCATCAGAAACACAAACCAGATGGAAACCGAAGCCGGCATGAATACCACCAGAAGGCTTCCGGCAATGGCAATCACAGAACAAATCAGCAACGCCCTGGCCTGGCTCAGGTATTTCGGAATGAGAACCACCCCGCAGATATATCCCACCACCATTCCAATGGGGGCAATCCAGGCATACAACCCGGGATTGGGAAGATTCAGGGCGGTGGCATAGTCAACAAGGGTTCCCAGTGACAGGG
>CAYNBE010000179.1:0-7703 GCA_964395045.1 uncultured Prolixibacteraceae bacterium
TTCTGCTCCGGGCATGAACCGGGTTACTTTTATTTCGTACCCGCCTTTCGGGTATTCGCTATCGGAACAGATGTACCCGCTTGAACCGTTGCAGTGGGTCAATATCACGGTATTTGCATAGGGAGACTGTTTTTTTATTTCCATCCCGATTTCTGTAAACAATTCACCGGAAATGCCCGCCAGTACAAGGTTCCCGATTTTCATTGCCGACAGTCTGATTTCTACATCCGGACCTGATTCATAGGAAGATTGAGGAAAATGGGTAGGTGAATTTTTCTTGCCAGGAAAAGTCATCATCATTTCCGATGTCTGGAGCGTTTTAACCGGATAAGTTACCGTTTCGTTGAATACCCTTACAGCTTCATCACCCACATGATACCCGATGGCATCTACTTCGCGGAACACGTTTCCAGGTCCGTAAATCGGGTTGATGTCGCCCGAAGCCCCGGCAGTAACCCCAACCACAAGATCTTCGCCTATCTGGTTTTTCACATACCGGGCAGCAGCGCCAGGCCAGTCGCCGGAAATCAGGTAATTGGAATCGCCCGTTGCCGTACCGTGGCAGGGCCAGTTTATTAAAACCGCTATGGGTTTCTGGTTGAGGGTCTCAAACTTAATCACAGCAAGCTCCCGGTCGCAGGGGCCTTCCTGGTTACGGCCCAGCCATATTTCACCTTTTGAAAATTCTGCGCGACGGTTGATATTGAGTGCACAATGGCCTTTGCCCACGCCCATCCGGAAAAGCTGTGGATTTTTGGATGCATTGACAGCCAGGTTCATAAGTTTATTTTTCAACACCTGCGTGTATTCTTTCACTGATTCTTGTCCATGATTGCTAACAGAAGGCCCGCCATGGTTGTGTACGGCTACCAGCATAATATTCTTAGCCGGAATATCAATCTCTGAAGAAATCAATTTTTTCAATTCTTCCGCAATATCAGAAGGAAAGCCGATCAGGTCGGCTGTGATCAGCAAGGTTTTTACCTTCTCTTCGGTAAAATAAAAAGCAGATGCGTACAAACTATCGTGTACTCCGGTCGAAGGTGTCTCCCGGGCGGCGTAGCCACTCATCATGGCCGGTTTGTCGGGGGTTATGTTTACCTGGGCCACCCCCATCTTTACTACATTATCACTCTTTGCACTGTTTCGGGCTGAAACCCAACCCAGGGAAAGACCGATCAAAAGGACCAGCATTCCGGAAATTACTCTTTTATTCATGGTCGTATTTTTTTTGAATTCATTCTCAATTCTTCTGTTCGAAAGTCATGCCGGGGCATAACATCATCCCCAATGTCCATCGCAATAATCTTTTTTCATCCATTGCACGGCTTCGTGTTTAAAGAAAGGGGCCAAGGCTGTTGTTGTTGAAGTCATTTCCTGACTGGTCATGGGCTGGAAATTCCGCAATATTTCAAGGTTTGCATCAACGATTTTTTTACTGTCCATCCCTATTATTACTCCCGAAATTCCCTTTAACGATAAAGCATAACGGACCAGTTCGGTTGCATTTATCCCAGGGATGGTATCCATCGGGCGGATTGCTTTTATTAACATAATACCCACCCCCTTTTTTAGCGCTACCGGAATGGCCAGTTCCTCCCTTTTTTGTTGCTCTTCTGCACGCCAATGGTTCATTGCGATGATCACATTATCGAAGTTTCCGCGTTTGGCCAATGTCATAATAGCTTCTACATTGCTATGTCCCGAGAAACCTATAAAACGGGTTACTCCTTCATCTTTTATCCGGTTCACAATATCCAGCAAATTGCCTTTCTCGCATATCCGGTCAACATCTTCGAGCGACAACACATTGTGAATGTTCAACATATCAAGCCGGTCGGTTTGCAAGCGTCTCAGGCTGGTTTCAATTTGTTGCATCGCTTCTGTTGGTTCGCGGCTGGATACTTTTGTAGAAATGAAAACTTCATTGCGCCTTACCTTCAGCACTTTCCCTATTCGTTCCTCGCTGATGACGCTATTTTTTTTATTTTCATATATCCAGGCTGTATCCCAGTAGTACAATCCATTGTCCAGTGCATATCCGAGAAGAGCCAGAGCAGTGTCTTCATCGTCGATCTCACAAAACCTGCTCCCCAATCCCAATCCAACACGCGGGATGCGGACCCCGGTTTTTCCCAATATTACAGTTGGCAGGCCTTTCGCATCATATCCAGAACATGATTCAAGAAAACCTGCCCCAGTCAGGGCCATTCCTGCGCCAATAGTACCTTTGATAAAGTTTCGCCTTGAAAGTTCTTTTTCGGTCATAAATTTTCTTTTAGTTAACGAACAGTGTGTGCTTCTGTAAATTCAACCCTTGTCTGATCTGCACTCATCAGGTTTAAAAGCCATCTGTTTCCTTTACCTATCAGGGGCTGTGACATATTCCCGACACCATTTCGCTCTTTTATCGTGTAAATCGTTGTTTGCATATCTTCAACCAAAAGGCAGGGATGGCTTATATTCGGATTCAACAGTGAGTATTCAATAAATTCGATGCAATCGGGAAAATGCAGATAAACATATCTCGGATATTCACTTCCCGGCTCCTGGTATTTCCATATTTCTTTGCACCCCAGAATATCCCTGTAAAAACGGTCGTTTCCTTTTACATCTTTTGTATAAATACCAGCATGTTGTATGCGTTCAGAAATTCTGTTTGCTGATAAATATTTCCCTTTGGATTTCTGATGTAGCGAACCTGGAAGGAAACGTATAAACTCCAATGTGATATCGGATGGATCGGTCACTGTAAAAAATTCGTTTCCAGCCCTATCTAAAGATATTGAAGCAGGAACCTGAACCCCTTTTGATTGCAGGTACAACCTCATTTGTTCAACATCTTCTGTTTCCAGTGAGTACGATATTAACCGGGTCATTTCACGGGCATTTTTGTTTTCCACAAATTCAAGGAATTGGCGATCATTCACTTTGTATGACCAAATTATCCCCGATTTTCCCTGATATGAAAAAGCTTCATCAAATCCCAGTAGCCGACCATAAAAATCTTGAACCACTTCATGGCTGCTTACCCAATAGGTCATTTTTGCAATCCCCCAGACCGGCGGGCGTTTAATCTCCTGAGAACATAATTGAATGGAAAAGAGACATCCGAACACTATTAATACGAAGTAGCGCATTTTAACTTTTTATTATTCAGTCACTTCAAACTGCCCTTTCAGCCGTATATCTTCCGAAGAACTGCCGACCATTACATTAAAAACACCCGGCTCTACCACAAACTCTAAATGCCGGTTGTAAAAACCCAACAGTTCGTGGTTTAAAATAAACTCCACTGTTTTCTTTTCGCCCGGTTCAAGTGAAACCTTTTCAAATCCTTTCAGTTCTTTCACCGGCCGGATAACCGACGATATTTCGTCGCGGATATATAGCTGTACGATTTCGCTGCCTTTTACTTTTCCGGTATTTTTCACTTCGAAACTCACTTTTATTTCGCCATAAGGGCCTGTTGCCGAGGGGGTAATAAGCAGGTTGCTGTATTCGTATTGCGTGTAACTGAGGCCAAAACCAAATTCCCAGAGCGGTGTTGCAGGCATATCGGCGTAGGCAGCGCCCCAGTGGTTATCGATCCATTCCTGTTTTGAAGGCATGTAATTGTAGTAAACCGGAAGTTGCCCGGAGTGGCGGGGAAATGTTACGGGCAGTTTTCCCGATGGGTTGTAATCGCCCCAAAGCACATCGGCGATGGCTGTTCCGCCTTTTTCTCCGGGTATCCAGGCTTCAACAATAGCTGGGATATGTTCCGCCGCCCAACGGATGGACAGCGCCCTGCCGTTGATCAACACCAGCACCACAGGCGTCCCTGTCTGGTAAACGGATTTCAGCAAATCTTCCTGAAGGCCGGTCAGGTCGAGGTTGGCCACATCGTATCCTTCTCCACTGGTCCCCTCTTTGTTGGGGGCAAGCCATTCGTTTTCGCCAAGTACAACAATCGCAAGATCGGCTCTTTTAGCCGCCTCTGCTGCTTTGGTGATTTCATTGACACTGTTGCCGATCACTTTACAGCCCATCACATATTCCACTTTTGTTTCCCCCGAAACTTTCTCTTTAACCCCCTTCAGCACGGTGGTCACTTCCTGGAGCACCACATTCGACGTGTAATCGCCCAGTTGGTTCAACCGGTTGTCGGCATTAGGCCCGATCACGGCAATTTTTTTTATATCTTTCTTCAGTGGAAGCAGGTTGTTTTCCTGCCCCGGCAAGCGGGCATTTTTCAAAAGGACAATGCCCTCGCGGGCAGCCTGCAATGCTAGTTCCTGGCTCTCTTTGGTATGGATTGTCTGCACGGCATCATCGGGTTTAACATACGGTTGTTCGAACAAACCCAACTGGAACTTAAGCCTGAGTATCCTCCGTACTGCCCGGTCGACCAGTTCCATTGACACTTTTCCTTTTTTCACATTTTCAAGCATGGGTTGCAGAAAGGCCTCTTCAAATGAAATACCCACATCCACCCCGGCTTTAAGGGCAATAGCGCCAGCTTCTTTCTGGCTCCCGGCCAGTTGTTCGTAAACAATGGTAGTAATGCCGCTACCTTCACTGAGGACCAACCCATCGAAGCCCAGTTCATTGCGAAGAATATTGGTCAGTAAGAATTCTGAGGTATGGGTCGGGATTCCGTCAACCGAAGGATAGGTGGCCATAACACCCAGGGCGCCGGCTTTTTTGATCCCTGCAACCCAGGCCTTCAGGAAAACTTCCCGCAGTTTTCTTTCCGAGATTTCCATAGCGCCGCGTTCCATTCCGCTCACCGGTTCGCTTTGCCCGGGAAAATGACAAAGGCCGGCAACCGTTTTGTCATTTGCCGAAATATCGTTCCCCTGCACTGCATGGACAATGGTTTCCGCCATCCGGGCACAGAAATAGGGGTCTTCGCTGTACCCTTCTTCGTTCCGTCCCAGCCGGGGATCCCTGACAGGCTCAACAACCAGTGTATATAGCTGGTGGATACCCAGCGACCTGGCTTCTTTGGCGGTAACTTCATAAATATTCTTTATCAGCTCCAGGTTCCACGTACTCCCAAGTGCAAGTCCCTCCGGGAAAATTGTAGTCCCGGAGCACATCACTCCATGTGTCCCTTCCTCGGTTTGCAAAAGCGGGATGCCCAAACGTGTCTTTTCTAAGGCTATTTTCTGGAGTTCATTGAAAAATGTGGCATGTTGATGCGCTCCTTCCTTCAAAATATTATTCGCAAGGGTGAAACATCCGCCTATGGGCCCCAGCTTCTCCATAAAAGTACCTGCTGTAAGTTTTTTGGAACTTTCAGTTTTCTCACTGATCTCTTTTCCAATCTCGCTGATATACATACAAGGCATGTTCATCTGCCCGATTTTTTCCTCCAAGGTCATCCGGGAAAGAAGGTCTTCGACCCTTTCGCTGACCGGATAAGACGGGTTCTTGTAAATGGGCAATTTAACAGAAGAAATCTCCCCTCTTTGTTCTTTTATATACGAAGCAATATTTTGAACATGATCTATCCATATTTCATTTGCAGGATCAGTAGCATACCGGCAGATTGCCTCAAGTGTGGAGAGCAAAGTTGTTTGTGTACCGTTATTATCGGTTTCATGCCCGGCAAGTACAAGCCACTGCCCTTTGCTTTTTGCTACATCAATGAGTTTTTTAATATCTTCAAATGATTTGCCGTCCAATTCCATTCCATTCAACTGCGACAGATCGCAAAAAAGAGGATCGTTTGCCCCTTCATCCCTCCACCCACGGCCTGTCACAAAAAGCGACGCAACTACCGGAACATAACTTTTGGTATCCAAACCCTTCCCGACAAATTTTTGTCCACAGGGATAAGCAAAGGAAACCGCATTGACGCCTAAAGAATCTTTAATCAATTTATTGGCTGATACTAATTCCTTTTTCATGTCCGGCAGAGTATAATTTTCCAGTGCCCTTTCCCTTGCCCAGTCAAAGTTTCCGGTACATGGATGTACCATCGAATGATTGCCAATATCGTGTCCGTTCTTAAAAGCCTTCTTCCACCCGGACATTCGTTGTGCCATAAGATCAGGAGAAACATAGAATGTGCCTTTCACCCCGTATTTATCAAGAAGCGGAATACCTTTGTCTATTTGCGATAGCCGGGCATCGTTAAAGGTAAGGCTCAACCCCATCTTTTTACCTTCCGGCCATTTGAACAGAATGGAAGATGCTTGTGCAAATTCACATTTACACAATAGAACTATCACAAGAATGGCTGTATATGTTTTGATTGATCCAAATGATTTCATTTCAAACGAGATCATTTTAAAATTTTGATTTGGATTTATATTTGGGATATTTTTCTAAGTCTTATTTGCAAACATTTCTTCGTAATGGGGAGATGATTCGAATATTCCCCCACCTGAACGGTAAAATTCTTTGTCTAAAAGATAAAGACCCTGGTCCACTTTTGTCCATGAAGCGCCCTTTCGGGGATGGTACCCCATCATAGTGTCCCAGTTCCGGTAGTTCTGATGGCCGTTGCTCTCGAGTAACCCGAGGTTTCCAAGTCCCGGGAATGCTTTCAGCCTGGCTGCCACATTTTTGTTCCAGTCAACCAGGATTGGGTTGACGGTCAGGTCGGCACAGAAGCAGGGGATATCGCGCTCGTACGCTGCCTGGGCAATCTTCATGGTCATGCTGAGCGTTTTGGCAATGGCTTTCAGTGCAATTGCCTTATAGCCCATCTGTATCCGGACAATGGCGTCTTCTTCGGTATGGGCGCTTTCGTCGGCTGCCAAACGGACAGGTATATCGGAGACATCAATATCAAATTCTTCAGGGAAAGGTTCTTCGATCAGGGCAATCTGCCCGAAAGCACCAATTTTTTTAGCATGGTCGAGCAGTTGGAGCAAGGTTTCCTTTTTCTCGTACCGTCCGTTCGCATCGAAATAATAGGGTAACTTCCCGCTTTCGGAATGGGGCGTGCTGACATGCCCGATGGCGGCATGGATTGCCGAAAGGCGCGCCTTGTCCTTCTCCAGCATTTCCTGCTGCGTGCCCGGCTGCCCAATCTTGATCTTCATAAAAAAATAGCCCTGGGCGCAAGCCGGGTCAATTTCGCTGATCGGAATAATCTAGGCCATTAAAGGGATAGCGGCTATTTTACTGTGATTATGCGAAAGGGACGGCTTGTATTCGGAGGGGATGATATCATCGAAAGAAACAAAACCGTTTTCCCGGGCATATAGAATCCAGGCTGCATTGTCGAGGCCAACCAGAGCATTCAGTGCAAAGGTCTTCCGCAAGTTTGGATTGGACGTAATTTGTTTGCCATATTCATAAATTTCGGGCAAAATATTGTCAAGAAGCACTACCGGACTTGTAAAACTTTGCCCGTTCACCAGTTGAAGTGCTTTTTCCGACATAGCGTACATCAACGCGTTGCCCCCGCTTTCAGAATGATTTGCAAAAACATGGGCATCGGACCAAAGTACATTTTGTGTGCACAGCCCGATCCCGTATTTCCCTGAATCGCTTTCGAGATAATTGGCCGTTTGCCAAATCTCGGTCATGTAACCACCTTTAAAGCCAAATGGCCGGATCAGCGGCTCCCTCTCAAAATTGGCACCGACCCGCTTAATACCGATGGTCTTCACCCGATTGCCTTTATTGCATGAACCACCAGCATAGAAGGGCGGATGGTAACGGCAACCCCAGCCGTTAGAAGGCAGTTTTTTAAAAAAGTT
>CAYNBE010000180.1:0-7680 GCA_964395045.1 uncultured Prolixibacteraceae bacterium
CCCCGGAAACTTTCATTTGTATACCGGCTGGCATATCAGACCACGGTGGCAGGAGAGGTGCCGTTTTATTACCAGACACAGGTGATTACCTCGGTACTGGCACGTTATATTTCGGAGGGGCTTGGCGGATCAATGACCATGCGGGGGATTCTGCGCAACAGGGTGATCGGCGACGGATTTTTTTACGGCAATGCCGAAGCCCGCTGGAAAGCTGTACATTTCACTTTTATCAGGAATAACTTTTATCTGGGGGTGAACGGTTTTTTGGATTTTGGGCAGGTAACCAAAAAGATTCCATTCACTACCCGTAACTTTACAGGGACCAGGTCTGATTATTTCCTCAAGGATGCGGAAAAACTCCATGTTTCGTATGGGGCAGGATTGCGGATCGTAATGAATGAGAATTTTGTCATCGCCCTGGATCACGGACGGGCTACCAATGAACAGGATGGAACAGGGGGCACCTATATCGGCCTGAATTATCTGTTCTGACACTTCATCCGGGAAGCTTTTTCCTGGGGATTTTTTTACAGAGCCCGATATAGTCCAGGTAGCGAACCGGAAATACCCGGATGTTCAGGGCAAGGCGTTCCTCAGTGCCAGTCCGCCCTGTGAGGTTTCACGGTATTTGCTTTGCAGGCTGATGCCGGTTTCATACATGGTTTTCACCACTTCGTCGAAGCTGATCCTATGGCGTCCGTCCGACATCAGCGCATAGGTGTTGTGTGCCAGTGCCCGTTGTGCTGCAAAGGCGTTCCTTTCGATACAGGGAATCTGTACAAGACCGGCCACCGGATCGCAAGTGAGCCCGAGATGGTGTTCGATCCCCATTTCAGCTGAATACTCTATCTGTGAAACGGTACCTCCCATCATCTGGCTGGCGGCTGCCGAAGCCATGGCGCATGCTGTACCCACCTCCCCCTGACACCCTACTTCGGCCCCGGAAATTGATGCGTTGGTTTTGACAAGGTTCCCGATCAGTCCGGCAACAGCCAGAGCTTTCAGAATCGCATCCTTTTCGATCCGGTATACTTTTTTATGGTAATAGAGCACGGCCGGGAGAACTCCGCTTGCACCGCAGGTGGGAGCGGTCACCACTTCACCCCCCGATGCATTTTCTTCGGAAACGGCAAGGGCATAGGCAAAAATCTGTGCCCTCCGTTTGAAAGGGCCCGAATAGTTCCCGGCTTTGGCCTTTGTTTCACGGGCCTTCCTCGGAAGCTTCAGTTCACCGGGAAGAATCCCGTCGGCATGCAACCCTCTCCGGATGCACCCCTGCATCGCATCCCAAATTCCATCCAGGAAATGCCAGATTTCCTTCCCTTCATGCATTTCAACATACTCCCAGAATTTCAGCCCGTTCCTGAGGCAAGTTGCCAGAATATCATCCATGGTGGAATGTGGGTAGACACTTTCTGTTTCCTGTGCCGACCGATCGTCTGTGACAGCCCCGCCACCGACGCTGTATGCTGTCCATGAATCGAGCAACCCGCCTTCACGACAGAAGGCTTCAAATTTCATTGCGTTGGGGTGGACCGGCATAAATACCCCGGACTGCCAGTCAATCTCTTTCAACTTTTCGCCTAAAACGGATTTCAATGCAACATCGGTCAGGTGTCCTTTTCCCGTGGCAGCAAGGCTTCCGTATAAGATAACCCTGAATGAATCAGCGTTTGGGTTTTTGCGCAAAAATTGTTCTGCAGCCTTTGCCGGGCCCATGGTATGGCTACTCGAAGGCCCGCGACCAATTTTATATATCTCTCTGAGAGATTCCATGACAGTAAAAATATTCTTATTTTTGGGAATTTGAAAGTTATTGAATTCTGGTGAGCGCATTTACTGTCGGCTCTGCCGCGGGGTAAGCGAACAACGCAATAAAGAAGTCCTTGACGGAATCGCCTGCCCGACAGTCAGGCGCGGATTTTCAATTTGCTTCTTGCTTGTATGTTAAGTTATTTTTCTGACAGAATAGCAAAATCCGCAATGCATTCATTCAATAAATAGTGGGTGACTGAATAGATATGAGGGTCACATTGCACTTCAAAGTTCTCAGGGAGACAGCGAAGAAAACCAATTCGAATATCAATCAAAGATGAATACACTATCAAATCTTTATCCTCAGCCGCTTTGGGATTATTTCTCGAAAATTCTGGCTATTCCGCGTCCTTCGAAAAAGGAGGAGAAAATGATCGCTTTTCTGGAGCGGTTTGCCGGTCACCATACCCTTTCCTTTAAACGGGATGAGGCCGGGAATGTGCTGGTTTCGAAGCCTGCCTTCCCCGGAAGGGAAAAGGTTCCTGTGGTGGTTTTGCAGACACATTTGGATATGGTATGTGAAAAAAATGGGAATAAGGTTTTCGATTTTACAAATGATCCAATTGAAACTGTAGTGGGGGAGGAATGGATTTCGGCCAACGGGACTACCCTGGGTGCCGACGATGGGATTGGAATCGCTGCACAACTGGCAGTGCTTGCATCAAAGGATATCAGCCATGGACCATTGGAGTGCCTCTTTACTGTAGATGAGGAGACAGGCCTGACCGGTGCATATGCCCTGGAACCCGGTTTCTTCACCGGCAAAATCCTGATCAACCTTGATTCGGAAGACGAAGGTGAAATCTTCATCGGGTGTGCAGGGGGGATGGACACGGTTGCCCGGATGCGTTTTCGACGACGGAAAGTAAAACAGGAAGAAGTGGCAGTCCGGTTCAGAATCACCGGTTTGCAGGGAGGTCATTCGGGGGATGATATCCACAAAGGACTTGGAAATGCGATCAAAATTCTTGTCCGGTTTTTACATTCTGCGGGAGAGAAATATGGTTTATCGCTTGCAGAACTGACCGGGGGCAACCTCCGGAATGCCATTGCCCGCGAAGCCGAAGCAGTGGTGGTGTTCAACGGACCAGATTTTGATGGTTTGCTGTCGGACTTTGAGAAATATGCTTCTGTTGTCAGGTTTGAATATGAAAAAACAGAACCGGGACTTTCCCTCATGTCCGAAATGGCTGAAGTTCCTGGAACCGTTCTGCAACAACCTTCATTTCAACGGCTGATAAATACCCTGATGGCCTGTCCGCACGGGGTGCTCGAATGGAGTGCAAGGATGCCGGGCATGGTTGAGACTTCAACAAACCTTGCCTCTGTGAAGTTTTTAAACCCTGTTTTGGCAGAATTGACCACCAGCCAGCGCAGCGAAATTGAAAGCCGCAAGGTGATGGCTGCTTCCATGGTTGCTTCGGTATTCCGGCTGGCAGGTGCCAGGGTGGCCCATTCGGACGGATATCCGGGCTGGACCCCGAACCCCGGTTCTCCGGTACTGAAAATGGCGGTGGAATCGTACCGGAAACTGTTTGGCACTGAACCGGTTGTACGCTCCATTCATGCCGGCCTCGAATGCGGACTGTTTCTCGACAAAAATCCCGGACTGGACATGATCAGCATCGGCCCGACCATCAAGGGGGCGCATTCTCCAGGTGAGCGGATCCATATCGGCACGGTCGGTAAATTCTGGAAACACCTGATCGGTATGCTGGAGCAGATTGAATAACTGAAAGGCCCGGATTTCTTTTATACCACAAAGGGACACGAAGGTAATTCTCAAAGGCCACGAAGGTTAGGTCGTAAATGAAATGTTTTAAATCCTTACCCAATTCTTTTTTTCTTTGAGTTCCCTTATGGAGAAAAAACAAATAATATGGATATAGAAAGAGTTGAGGGCCAATGGAACAAAAACGGTGTACAGAAAGAATTAGGATGATTCAAAATTGACTATCTTTGTAAAATGAACGCTATTAAAAATATCGAAATAAAGATCAACCAATTGACTCCGAGCATGATTGGGGAGTTGGATCGGTTTTTAGACTACTTAATCAATAAAAGAACTGTCTGTAAGCCAAAAAGATTAAAACAGGATTGGGCTGGTAGTTTAAAGGATATTAAGATGACTTCAATTGAATTACAGAAAAAAGCTCTTGATTGGAGACAAAAGTAAGATACCTGGTCGACACCAATGTATGGCTTGAGCGGCTTTTAGACCAGGAGAAGTCTGGTATAGCTTCAGAATTTCTCGATTCATCACCAATTGATTCATTATTTGTCAGTGATTTTTCAATTCACTCAATTGGAATTATACTTTCAAGACTTAAGGAATTCGCTGTACTTGAGAAATTCCTTTATGATTTATTTGTAAATGGACAAATTGAGCTACTATCTCTTTCTTCGGTTGATCTATTAGACGTTATCGAAAATATAAAGAAGTATAAATTTGATTTCGACGATTCATATCAATATACTGTTGCTCATAAGTTTGATATGACAATAGTGACATTTGATAAAGATTTCAATGCCAAAGGAATAAAGAAAAGAACTCCCGAAGAAGTTCTAAAAAAGCAATAACCACAAAGGGATACGAAAGGAATTCACAAAGACCACAAAGTTTAGATTGTAAAATGCATATATTTAATTACTTACCTAATTCAGTTTTATCTTTGAGTTCCTTGGTGCACTCCTTTGAGTTCATTTGTGGTAAAAAAAACAACAGGTTAAAACATGGATAAAGCTAGAATCGGATTTATCGGAGCAGGCGGGATTGCCAGGGCACATGCATATTGCTTGCAGGCAGTTGGCTTTTATTACCCCGATGTCCCCGAAATCGAACTGGTTTCGGTTTGTTCGGCAACAGAAGAGAGCCGGACTTCATTTGCCGGCAGATTTGGATTCAGCCGGGCAGAGCCCCTTGAATCCTTTATCAGGAACAACGAGTTGGACAGCGTTTATATTCTCGGTCCCAACCATACCCATTTCAGCCATTTCAAAGCTGTTCTGGAGATGGAGAATGTCAGGCGGATTTACCTTGAGAAACCTGTTTGTTCCACATGGCAGGAAGAAAAGGAGATGGCAGCACTGGGAGCTGCTACAGATAAAACCATCCGGGTCGGATTCCAGTATTTGCTGACACCATCGGTGCGGGAGGCTTTAATTCTGTGGAGAACAGGCGTTTTTGGAAAACCTCTTCATTTTGACCTGAAATATTACCATGGCGATTATCTCCGGGAAAGTTACCGGCAGAAAAGGAAAAGCCGGCTTACCGAAGCGCCCGACGGTGGGGCGATGGCTGACCTGGGCTGCCATGGCCTGAGCCTGCTGACAGCATTTCTCGGAAACGGGCTGAAGATGACAGGAGCCATACAGGCGGGAAGCTTCAACGATGTTCCGGCAGGTTCGGATCTTTTCTCAAGTGTTTCCCTGATTGAACCAAAGAGCATGGCTGCCGGTCATCTCTCAGCCAGCAGGATTTCGTCGGGTTCAGGCGATATGGTTTGCCTTGAAATATTTGCCGAGAAAGGCGCCATCAGGTATTCGTCGCTGACCCCCGATTTTTTTGAATATTATCTGGAAAACGACGGCAGATGGGTCAGACAGCCTGTCGGTAGCAGCTATTCCCCTGTATCGTCTTTCCCTTCGGCCCATGCTCCGGCAGGATGGCTGCGGTCGATGGTCCATGCACACTACCTTTTCCTGGGAGGAAACGATCCCGGGGCATTCGTTGCAGGTATGGACCACGGACTGGAGGTACAGAGGCTGGTCCGGGAGAGTGCCGTACATCTTGATCTTTACCGTAAAAATCAATGTCATGGGTAAACGAAGCAGCGGAATACTTCTCCACCTGACTTCACTTCCGGGAAGGGAAGGAATCGGCACGATGGGGAAAAACGCATTTGCATGGATCGATTTTCTGAGCGAAACCGGGCAGACATTATGGCAGATGTTGCCTTTGGGGCCTCCCGGAATGGGAAACTGTCCCTACCAGTGTTTTTCGGCTTTTGCCGGAAACCCGCTGTTGATTGACCTCTTCCTGCTGAAAGACGAAGGCATGCTAACTGAAACAGAATTGCAGGGAATTCCCCGCTTTGATATCCGTAAAGCAGAGTACGAAAAAATCAAGAGATGGAAAATGCCCCTGTTACGGAAAGCATATGGTTTGTTCCGGAATGATTTTTGGAAATATGAAGGTGAATTTGCCCGTTTCAGGGATGAGCACAACTGGTGGCTGACCGATTATGCACTTTTCATGGCGGCACATGACCGTTTTAAAGGAGTACCCTGGCAGAAATGGCCTGAAGGGCTTAAAAGGAGAAATCGTGAAGCACTGGAAGCGTATCATAAGGAACTCACCGATGAGGTTGCTTTCAATGAATTTCTTCAATTTCTTTTTTTCAGGCAATGGAAAAGCCTGAGGGAATATGCCCGCAATAAAAATGTCCAGATCATAGGCGATATACCATTGTATATCTCGGGCGACAGTGCGGATGTCTGGGCAAATACCGAAATTTTTCTTCTCGACGGAGAGCTGAATCCCCTGAAAGTTTCGGGTGTTCCACCCGATTATTTCAGCACCACCGGACAGAGATGGGGTACCCCGGTTTTCGACTGGGAAAGCCTGAAGCAGCAGAATTACCATTGGTGGCTGGCCCGGATCCATTTTAATCTGATGATGTTTGACCTGGTCCGGATCGATCATTTCCGGGGACTGGATGCATTCTGGTCAATCGCCGCTGATCATGAAACGGCGGTACACGGAGAATGGGTAAAAGCAAGGGGGCATGAAATGCTGGAGATACTCCGTAGCCAGCTGGGTACCTTCCCCCTGATCGCTGAAGACCTTGGCACAGTCACCCCTGAAGTGGAACAGATGCGCGATTGCTTTCATATGCCGGGAATGAAGGTTCTGCAGTTTGCATTTGCTTCTGATGAGAAAAACGAGCACCTCCCCCACAATTACAATGTAAATTCGGTGGTTTATACCGGTACGCACGACAACGATACGGTATGGGCATGGTTTCATGCAGCCGGGGAGAGTGAAAGGAAAATGGCTTTGGAATACCTGTCAGGTTTTAACCGGAATCCGGTTTGGGCGATGATTGAGATGGCATGGGCATCGGTAGCCAGCAAAGCGGTTGTTCCCCTGCAGGATGTACTGGAGCTGGGAGCCGAAGCCCGGATGAATATTCCGGGGATTGGCACGGGTAACTGGGAATGGCGCTTCCGCTGGGATCAGATCAAAGCAAAACACCGAAAATTTCTGAAGAAAATTACCCGGAAATATAACCGGGAATGAAATCCCACCTCAAAAACCCAAAATCGCCAACGATATGAATGTTATCCTTTAAGTTGCTGATTGCAATCCTTTAAGTGCTTATGGGGAAAAAAAACTTTGAGGGTTTTCCGAATATTTTCGATGCTGGGTATTATTGCTTCCAAACTTTATTGATGTAAATGGTTACCTTGAAAGCAGTTCCCAGTGTGAGGTCAAAATAGGGTTCAGGGTTGTTGTTTTCCTTTAAATATTTTTTCGCTGTTTCAATACCAAAATTGAATTTATTCACATACCCCAATACCTTCAGCGATTCAGCAATTTCCATGTTCCGGTAATCACTGACATAAGGGAAGTTCCGAATGTTAACCTGGCCAAACAAAAATCCCGGGTTTTTGATTTCAATCCTGTCAGAAAATTCATGAATCAGTATAGGTGCGTTGGATTCATAACTCCTGTGGATAATTGCATTAAAAACCAATTCCCGGATGGCCCAAAGGGGATAATTGTAAATTATTTCCTCTTGCATGGAATCTTGTTTTAGTACAGGCTTTTTTTTAAAAGCTCATCCTTAAAACGCAACTCCA
>CAYNBE010000181.1:0-7674 GCA_964395045.1 uncultured Prolixibacteraceae bacterium
TGCGGCTTCTCCTTTTTTACATCTGCAAGAGCAGGAATTAATCTGGGGAATTGACAATATTTTTCGAAGCAAGGGGAATGAAATTGTAGATGCAAACATCAGGTCATTCAGGGCAGGGGCTGATTTTTCAAAAAAGCTGTTGCAAACCATCTGAAGAAAATCATGATACTACTCCCATAATTCCGGAAGATTTTTTATCTTAACCCGGTTGTTTTTTTATTTTCAAATGTTATCTCCCGGTAATATTGCCGACCGGAAAACAAATGAACGGTCTTTTTGTTATGTACAAAGTCAACAGGTCTAATTTGATGTATGAAAGTAGATACTCCCTTTGGAACCCAGGAGGCCGGTGCTTTGGAAGCGCTTTACCAGGAATTCCTGAATGATCCGCACTCAGTGGACCCCGGTTGGGGATATTTTTTTTCGGGTTTCGACCTTGCTGTCAGAAATTTTTCCACAAAGATTCCATCAGCTTCAACGGATAACGTTTACAAAGAGTTCTCCGTTCTTGCCCTGATACACGGATACCGTCAGCGTGGCCATCTTTTTACTAAAACCAATCCTGTCCGCAGCCGTCGCAAGTATTCCCCGAACCTGGATATTAAAAACTTCGGGCTTGGTAAAAGCGATCTGAACAGAATTTTTCAGGCAGGTAAGGAAGTCGGGCTTGGTCCTGCCACTTTGCAGGATATCGTTGCCCATCTTGAAGCAACCTATTGCGGTTCGGTCGGCGTCGAATACCTGTACATGCGGCATCCCGAACTGGTGAACTGGCTGAAGGAAAAAATGGAAAAGACCCGAAACACAATGGAATTTTCATCCGAAAAACGAATACATATTCTTGAACATCTTATTCAGACTGTCGGATTCGAAAATTTCATCCATAAAAAGTTTGTGGGGGCAAAAAGATTTTCGCTTGAAGGGGCGGAAACATTAATCCCTTCGCTGGATGCTATCATCGAGCACGGTGCCGAGCTCGGGATCAGGGAGTTTGTATTTGGAATGGCCCACAGGGGAAGGCTTAATGTGTTGGCAAATATCATCGGGAAACCCATCCGGAATATTTTCAAAGAGTTTTACGGAACCGAATACGACGAAAATGTTTCATTGGGTGATGTAAAATACCATCTTGGCTATGAAAATGAAATTGTCACTGATACAGGAAAAAAGGTCCGGCTAAAGCTCCTGCCCAATCCTTCTCACCTGGAGACAGTCGGCGGGCTGGTGGAAGGATTTTCCCGGGCAAGGATCGATTCCGTTTACGGCGGGGATACAGGGAAGCTTGCTCCGGTAATTATTCATGGGGATGCTGCCATTGCTGCGCAAGGGATTGTATATGAAACTGTTCAGATGTCGCAGTTGCCTGGCTATAGAACCGGCGGCACCATCCATGTGGTCATTAATAACCAGGTTGGATTTACAACCAATTATACCGAAGCAAGAACAAGTACCTATTGCACCGATATTGCAAAAGTAACCCGATCGCCCGTTTTTCACGTCAACGGCGATGATGTGGAAGCTTTGATCTACACGGTACGCTTAGCTATGGAATTCAGGCAAACGTTTCAAAGCGATGTTTTCATCGACATTCTTTGTTACAGGAAATATGGACACAACGAAGGCGATGAACCCCGTTTTACACAACCACTGTTGTACAGGATTATTGCTTCGCATCCCAACCCAAGGGATATTTATTCCCGGAAACTGGAGAACCTCGGTATTCTTCAGGAACAGGATATCCGCAATATGGTGAAGCAGTTTGATTCAAGGATGGAAGAGAAATACAGGGAGTCGGAGAAGATTGAAAAACTGAGTATCCACCATTTTCTTGAAGAGGAATACAAAAAGTACGACAAAGTTGAAAATAGTACTGTCGGTGCAGGAACGATAACCTCTGTTTCTTGGGAAATATTGACCTCCATTGCGGATAAAATCAATCACCTGCCAACTGACCTGAATTTTTACAGCAAAGTGAACCGCATTATCTCCGACAGGCAGATGATGATCAGGGATAACAGACTCGACTGGGCTATGTGTGAGCTGCTTGCCTACGGAACCCTGGTGACGGAAGGATACCCGGTCAGGTTAAGCGGCCAGGATAGTGAACGGGGTACATTTGCCCATCGGCATGCTTCGTTTACTATCGAGGACACCGATGAAAAATACATCCCGCTTCAGAATATTTCAAACGATCAGGCTTCTTTTCAGGTCTACAACTCCCTTCTCTCGGAATATGCAGTGATGGGATTTGAGTATGGATATGCGCTTGCCACACCAAACGGCCTGACCATTTGGGAAGCCCAGTTTGGCGATTTTGCCAATGTGGCCCAGGTAATTATCGACCAGTATATATCTTCTGCTTCTGAAAAATGGGGAATTATGAACGGACTGGTATTGTTTCTTCCCCACGGATACGAAGGGCAGGGTCCTGAACATTCAAGCGGCAGGATAGAAAGGTTTCTCACACTCGCTGCTGGCAATAACATGCAGATTGCAGTACCGACCACTCCCGCAAATTTTTTTCACCTGCTGAGGAAACAGGTACTGGTGAATATCCGCTTGCCATTGATTGTCTTTACACCGAAAAGCCTGTTACGACATCATATGGTTTTTTCAACTCTCGGAGAACTTGCGCATGGTTCTTTCATGGAAGTGATTGACGACAACCTTGTTCAGCCACAGGAGGTAAAACGTCTTGTGTTCACTTCAGGCAGGTTGTATTACGATTTGTTAAAAAGGAGGGATCAAGAACAGTTAAATTGTGTGGCCATTGTCAGGATTGAAATGATTTATCCTCTTCCATTAAAACAGATCGAAGCAGTTGTGGTCAGGTATCCAAAAGCTGAAAAGCGGATTTGGGCACAGGATGAACCACAGAATCAGGGCGCATGGCCATATCTCCGTAATAAACTTGCCCACTTGCATATAACGGGTATTACCCGTCCTGAAAGCGCAAGCCCTGCCGTTGGATTACCAGAACTTCATAAAAAACGTTTGAAAGCGATTCTTGATGCCGTTTTTGAATGTGATATAAATTGTATATAAACTTATACGGTTTTCCCTATGGAACATTCAATGTTGTTTCTTAAAAGATTCCGTAACGGGTGATGTAAAAAAATCTTGCGTTAAGTTATAGCTATCCATTTTTTGTATCTTATAGAACATCTTCTGGTATTAAAATCTAACTATCTGTTGTTTATGATAATCGAAATTAAAATCCCCAGTCCGGGTGAATCTGTAACAGAAGTCGAAATCGGCCGTTGGCTGGTCCAGGATGGAGCAATTGTGGTTAAAGGAGAAGAAATCGCCGAAGTGGAAAGCGACAAGGCTACTTTGACCATAGTGGCAGATGCTTCCGGAAAAATTACGGTGATTGCCCGCGAAGGAGAAACTCTCCCAGTTGGAGCGGTTGCCTGTAAAATCGACACGTCGTTTGGCCCGGTGATTGAAACAGAGGAATCGAAAAAGGGCGAAGTTGTACCACCTCCTCAAATCCAGGCCAAAGAATCCACCCTTTTACCCCTTCCGGGAACAGATGATGAATCAGCCAGCATCAAAATCACCGCTGTTGCCAGGGAGATGATGAAAGAGTATCATTTATCGGTCGGCGATGTGTTAAACGGGCTTAAACGAGTCGGAAAAAGAGAAGTTGAAGCCGTACTCCGTTCAAATCATGTGACGCCGAAACAGGAGAAGGATGAAAAAATCTCCTTTCTGCGCGAAACAGAAAGGATCCGTATGTCAGTGCTGCGACGGAAGTTGAGTGAACGGCTGGTATCGGTAAAAAATGAAACGGCTATGCTGACCACCTTCAATGAGGTGGACATGCATGAAGTGTTGGAAATAAGAAAAAAATTCCAGCAAAAATTCAGTGAAAAATATGGCGTCAAACTGGGATTCATGTCATTTTTTATCAAAGCTTCTGCCTTGGCTGCCGTTTACTATCCATCGGTCAATTCCATGATCGATGGTGATGAAATTGTGACTCCGCGATATATGGATGCAGGAATTGCTGTTCAGACACCCAAAGGGTTGATGGTTCCCATCATACGGAATGCCGAAAGCAAATCGATTGCCGACATCGAAAGGGAAATCAAAGAGCTTGCTGAAAGGGCAAGAAACAAAAAAATAAGTATTGAAGAACTTTCAGGAGGTACTTTTACCATCACGAACGGAGGGGTTTTTGGTTCCTTGTTGTCAACCCCGATCATTAATCCTCCGCAATCGGCTATCCTGGGAATGCACAATATCGTGGAACGTCCGGTTGCCGTAGCAGGGAAAGTAGAAATCAGGCCGATGATGTATCTTGCCCTTTCGTATGATCACCGGATCATCGACGGCAGGGATTCAGTAGGTTTTCTTTTAAAGGTCAGGGAATTGATTGAAAATCCTGAACGATTGTTAAGCGGAGGGAAGGATCCTGTCGAAATGCTCCTCGGGCTATAGTCTGAAGCGACATCAGATGATCTTTCTGTTCCCGTTGTAATTTCAAGATAGAAACATGGAAAGAAGACTTAAAACGGATTGATCAAAAAAAATCTATATACAACGGACACCAGTTCTGATTCTTGTTGTCAGCAGTAAGGCAGGGTAGTTGCTTTCAGCCTTCAGTCCCGATTTGAATATGCGATCCTGACCAGAGACAGGAATACACTGATTAAGGCAAAATCATAGAAATAAAAAAGAGCCTATCGGGCTCTTTTTCTGCGCCGGGAGAAATCAATACCTTTTATTGCCGAAATTTCCCCTATGGGGATTCTGGTCGCTTCGTTTCTGAAAATTCTTCCTTTCAGGCTGTTCTTCACGGGGTCTGGCTTCTTTTACGACAATCTGCTTTCCGTCCACTTCGGTATCGTTTAACGAACGGATGGCAGCCAGGGCTTCCTGATCATTTTTCATTTCCACAAATCCGTAGCCCTTAGAGTTTCCTGTTTCCTTGTCAAAAATAACTTTTGCTGAAACTACTTCTCCAAACTCTCCAAAGAGTTCTTTCAGATCCTGCCCGGTAGTTCCGGGACTTAGTTTTGCAACAAACAAGTTCATGGTTTAAGTATAATAAATAATTATCAATGAGTGGATTTCCGACAATCCATTCATTGATGTAAAATAACAAACAATTTGGCAGAATACCGAATTATGACCGTTTTTTTTAAATATTTTCATGTGTTTAAAATTTTCAAGTTCATTTGGTAAAATTAGTGGAAACACATGCCTGCCTGCCACCTGCCTGCCGGTAAGCAGAGTAGGCAGGTAATTCGCATGTAAAAGTTAATCGTTTCGGTTGGTGTTTCGCCAAACATGCTCATTTCATCATGTTAATTATAAGTATCAGTTTTGTATTTTATCTTTTCCAGTATATTCCTTTTTGATTATGAATAAATGCTTTTTGCTATGTTTGGTTATTCTTTCACACGGTCATGTATCCGGTCAGGAAAACTTGCATTTCGCCACTGATTCTTTTTGTCTGCAATCAATTAAAAGGACCCAGATAGTTGCGGCAGGACTGCTTGCCGGATCAATAATCCTTCATACAGGCAAACTGGAAAACAGGATTCAAAACTTTTTTCCACGCACAGAAACCAGGGCAGATAACTGGTTGAGGCTGATGCCTTCGGCTCAGATATACCTGTTCGATGCCCTGGGAATCAGGCATAAAAGTTCTGTGTTCAACCAGACCAAATATTTGGCTGCCTCGCTGGCAACTTCAGCAGTGGTTGTGGAAGTACTCAAAAATATGACCTTTGTAAAAAGACCTGGTGGAGGAAGAAATTCTTATCCGTCAAGCCACACTTGTATTGCTTTTGCAGGGGCAACGGTCTTGTATCATGAATTCAGAGATGAAAATCCCCTGCTGGCCTATAGCGGATTTGTCACTGCCGGAGCAACGGGATTCTTAAGGATCACAAATGGAGCACATTGGCTTCCTGATGTTCTTGGCGGAGCAGGTTTGGGTATGCTGATCACAAACCTCATTTATGATGTGGAACCTTTTGGCGAGAAAGCAGGCAAGAGCAGGAAAAGCAAAATCATGATCAATTCCGGGATTTCAGGTGACAGGCTTTGTCTGACAATTACCTTCTAAAAAAAAAGGTTGCCTTGTATAAGGCAACCTTTTTTAAGCTGAATTTTATTCTTATTTAACGGTAAGGTCTACTTCAGCCCTGCGGTTTTTCTTCCTGTTGGCTTCACTGGTGTTCGGAACGGCTGGTTTGGTTTCGCCATATCCTTTCGATCCAATATAAGCATTGTTCACCCCCTTCGAGAGCAGGTATTTGACAACTGACTGGGCACGTCTTTCCGATAGACCCTGGTTGTAGTTATTGGTACCAATGTTGCAGGTGTGTCCATTCACTACAATCTCATATTTTTTGCAGTCACCCAGTTCGGACAGGAATTTATCAAGAACTGCAATTCCTTCGGGTTTCAGGTTCGATTTATCGAAATCGAAATAAACCGGGGAAACGTCGAAGTCCTTACATTTCACTTCCGGGCAGCCTTTGTTTTCTTTTGTTCCGGGTTCGTTCGGACATTTATCTTCGCAATCGATGATCCCATCTTTGTCGCTGTCAAGCGGGCAGCCTTTGGCATCAACTGGACAGCCTTTCGGGGTATCGGGGCATTCATCTTTTGCATCGGGTACCCCATCTCCGTCAGAGTCAGGACAACCGTTGAATTTTTTGAGCCCGGGAACATCAGGGCATTCATCCAGGTGATCAGGAATTCCGTCACCATCTTTATCCGGACATCCGTTCAGGCTGGCCAATCCGGGAACATCGGGGCAGTCGTCCTTATAGTCGGGTACTCCGTCGCCATCTCTGTCAAGTGGGCATCCATTCTTGTCAACCTTAACACCGGCAGGTGTACCAGGACATTTGTCCTTTTTGTCCGGCACACCGTCACCATCGCTGTCTTTTGCCTTTCCAAGGCCAAACTCAAGACCGGCAGTCAGTTTCAGAAGGTTGTCCTTTACACCGTTGCCTTCATAAATATCACTGAAAGCATCTTTCAGTCCGTTCATATAAGCTCCTTCAAGGTAAAGGGAGGTGTTGTTCCCAATTGCAAACTTGGACCCTAGACCTGCATTGAAATCAAGTCCTTTTTCCTGGTTGTCCTGAAGGAAAGTGGGGCCCGCAAAAATATAGGGTTGGACCTTGCTGGTTACAGGCAGCAATTTATCGTTGGCCAGTTTATACCGAAGATTCAGAGCTGTATTCAGGAAGTTCGTTCCTGTTGCATCTTCAATCTTCTTGAGACCAAGGTTGCCTTTCAGAAAGGCATCGAACGACGGACTGATAAACCTGCTCAGGTAAAGCTCTGGCGTGAAATTCATTCCCCGGAAGGGATTAACTTCATCACCCCCAATGACTTCGTGCCTAATGGCTCCGTCAAGACCGGCTCCAAGGCCTATGGCCCATTTGTTGTCAGCATTCTGGCTTAACAAGTTGAGAGTGAATAGTGCTCCCATCAGTAAAAGTGTAATTCTTTTCATACTCGTTATATTTAAAATTTTAGTTGATCAATTTTTTTTTTTGCAATATATAAAATAAATCCCAATGTACAAAAAGGTTCCACAAAACTAATTATTTATTTTTAAACATATTTAATTTTGAGTCGATAAGAAAAGTAAATTGGGCAAAAATCAACTGAAATTGTTCACAATTGTAGATATAGAAA
>CAYNBE010000182.1:0-7599 GCA_964395045.1 uncultured Prolixibacteraceae bacterium
ACCCGACTTGGATGAATTTTTTTATTTTACGGATGTTTCGTGGAATTGGCTTCAAAGTCATCCATTGTGGTTCAACATGATTATTTTAGGGGTTGCTTTGCTGATCATCCTGCTTACAGTCATTATCTGGGTCAGTTCACGTGGAAAATTGATGTTTCTGCATAACGTGGCCAAAGGGAAAAACGACATCAGTTATCCATGGTCGGAATACAGAAAAGAAGGGAATTCCTTGTTTGTCTGGCGGTTTTTTTTCAGATGGTTCACATATACGATCATCATCCTGTTGCTGGTTTACGCCTTTTTTGCATCAAAGGAAATGTATTACGGCGATTTCCCCGATGTATTGGTGTTTTGGAGAATCTCCGGACTCATTTTTTTGTTTTTTACCACTTTGGTCATGCTTGGATATGTGTCATTATTCCTGAATGACTTTGTGATACCTCTTATGTTGAGACAGAGAATTGGAATTATTCAAGCCTGGATAAAATTTCTTTCGCTGTTCGGAAGGCATTTTTTTACTTTTGTGGTTTATGGCCTTTTTGTCTCCGGATTACGTATTGCTGTTGCAATTTGTGTGTTATTTCTTTGTCTCATAACCTGCTGCATTGGCTTGCTTTTATTGGCAATTCCATATATCGGATCGGTGATGTTGCTTCCGGTCAGTTATACCTTCCGTGCGTACAGCATTGAATTCCTGGCACAGTTTGGTGACGAATTCAATGTTTTTCCGGTACCGGAATTTCTGGCAGACAAGACTTTGTCATCGCACCAGGTCTGAAAGTGACAAATTACCCTGGTATGATGTTTTTTTCGGAAATCATTCCATTTCGGAACCAGTCCGGCGGATGGTGTGGATTTGAAGCATGATTCGGACTGTGAGCATTTTGTATATTTCAGGAATTCAATGTTACTCCCTGTTAACAGAGGAAGCCGGAATACTGATGTAACAGAGAAATCACAAACTCCTGGGAAGTACGTGGCGCCTGGAAAAATGGAAGTTGGTGAAGACTGATTTTGAAATATGGCATTCAAGTTTCATCCAAAACCTTTTACCGTGCATGGAAGTCATTATACACGATTTTAATCGTTTCATACAGATTTGATTTATTTTTTTTGCGTGAATCCTTTTATTTTGCACTTCAGAATACCTGACCAACACGTACAATTGCTATGAAAAAGAGGAATGTTGTACTTATTCATCTTCTTTACTGGTTTTATGTCATAAACCAATCATTGTTTCCGGTATATGTGGGAAAACTGGATCCTTCATACATGGCAGGAGGGTTATACTGGAAAGACATCTCATTTTCTCTTTTTCTGAATTTCCTTTCCTTTTATGTGGTATATTTTACATTTCCGCGGATTACAGCGCTCAGAAAAAAAATCTGGATCATATTTGCCCTGGTTTTACTTACCGGATTGATCACCATTGTCAGGTTGCCAATTGATTGGAGTTTCTGGAAATATTTTGGCCAATTGCCTGAAAAAGACCTGGTTTTCGAATGGTTTTGGGTATGGAACCATCTCCGTATGGTTGTGATTACCGGGATTTATTCAATCCTGATTCGCTATATGATCAATGCTTTTGAGGCTCAGAAAATCAGGGATGAACTTATCAACCAGCGGCAGGCAAGTGAGCTTGCCCTGTTGAAGTTGCAGGTGAATCCCCATTTTTTATTCAACACCCTTAACAACATATATTCTCTTGTTTATCAGAGATCGGATGAAGCTCCTGAAGCTGTCATGAAGTTCTCATCCATTATGAGGTATGTGCTTTATGAAACAAATGCGGAAAAAGTACTGCTTGACAGGGAGATTGAGTATTTGAAAAGCTATATTGAACTGCAGAAACTTCGAATCCGGCAGGCAGATTTTGTCAGTCTGGAGATCGAGGGAGAAACCGGTGAGATTACTGTTGCTCCGATGATGCTGATCCCTTTTGTCGAAAATGCTTTTAAACATGGAAGCAAAAACCATCAACCGGGCATCATCATCCGGTTGGTTGCCGAAAAGCAGATGATCCGGTTCAGCGTTGCAAATTATATTAAAAAGAACCAGCTCCAGCATGAGAAAGAGGATAGCGGTCTCGGATTGGCCAATATCCGCCGTAGACTTGAGTTAATTTATCCGGGCAAACACAACCTGAAAATCATTCAGAATGATGACCAGTTCCAGGCAATTCTTTTTTTATTTTTACAGTAAAGAAAACCTTTCCCGAAGGCCTTCCGATAAACACAGCTCCCTGGTATAATGTAAAGTCTGATGAGATGAATGCCTGTTTAAACTACCATTTCAGCATGAAGAAATAGTTACATGGATATTCCATGGTTTTTGGAAACAAAACACAACCAGTTAATAAAATAAAAAGTGAAAATCAATTGTATTGCCATTGATGACGAACCCCTTGCCCTGGACATTATTTCTGCTTATTGCAGTAGGATTCCGTTCTTAAACCTCCTCCGTATTTTTGACAATGCCATTGATACGCTGGAGTTTCTTCGCAACAACCAGGTCGACCTGATGTTTCTGGATATCCAGATGGAGGGGCTTACCGGTATTCAACTCCTGAATGCACTAAAAAACAAACCCTATGTCATTGTTACAACAGCCTTTGACCATTATGCTGTTCAGGGGTTTGAACTGGATGTGACCGATTACCTGTTGAAACCCATTTCTTTTGAACGGTTTGTGAAAGGTGCCGATAAAGTGTATGAGCGGATGCAGAAAGATATGGAATCTGCCAGGCATGACCTGGTTCAGAATATCCAGCACTTTGAAGCTGAACCTTCCTACTTTTTTGTAAAAACTGAAACGAGAATAGAAAAAGTCTATTCCTCGGAAATTCTCTATGTGGAGGGCATGAGCGATTATTGGCGGATTGTGACACCGACCAGGAGGATCATGACTCTGATGAATGCAAAAGGAGTTGAAGAGATTCTTCGGGAGCCGCAGTTTTGCAGGGTTCACAAATCTTATTTCGTCGCTCTAAATAAAATTGAATATGTGGAAAGACGGCTCATCAAGATTGGAAATGAACGGATTCCGGTCAGTGACACATATCAAAAACACTTTTTCGATCTGATTGAAAAAAGAAAGATGAGCTGACACCGGCATATTCTCTCATTTTGTCTGTCAATTACTCCTTCCGTCAGACAATCGTTTCACCGATTCATTGGCCGGTTTTACCGATTTGATTTGTTTCTCCGCTCCTATTATGGGTAAATTTGATCTGCCAATGTAAATAACAAACAATGTTTAACAAACAGGAGGACGAAACCATGAAAAAATTAATTCTGATGTTCGCATTTGTCGCATGTGCTTTTATTTTTAAAGCTTCGGGCGAAATGAATTACGTCTCAATTGAGGGGAAAACCTATTTCAGCGATGAAGTAAAAGTAGGAGTGAACAATTTACGGATTACTACCGCCGAAGGGCTGACCCTCAAAGCTCCCCTGAAAAAAGTGGATGCATATATGGTCAACGGAAAGCTTTTTGAAAGGCTGCCATTGGTATGCAAAACGGGAAAGATCAAAGGTACGGCGCTGATGGAGTTTATTTCACAACGGAATGGCCTGAGACTTTACAAGTACTGCGCAAAATGTGAAGATGATGCTTTAGGTTGCCGGTTCTTTGATAAGTCACTCAATGAAACAATTTACCTCGTTTACAAAGATGGAAAATTGTACCTTCGGGTCGACCGGATAAATGGACCTACCGTTTTCCCATTTTTTAAGGTGGATTACAGGGAAGGAGTTAACATCTAAACTGATGTCCGAACCTATACCCTATGATTTCCCGAAGGAACATTCTTTAAGTGGAATTCAGACTGAATGAAGTGATTGAGTAAAGACCGGACATGCGATTAAATTCTGCGTCAGGCATAGGGGACATCAGAAAAAGTGTTGAAACAGAAGGGAGCAAAACCGCAAATGTGATTGCTCCCTTTTTCTTTTATGATCTGACCAGGTAAAAGAATTACCGGTTTGATAATCAGGCCGACGGTTCTCACGGTCGTTCCAGTCACCGGAATCTGGTTTCGGTCGCTGTGCAAACAGACTGGTAAAACAGAGGAAGGAAGCGCGGACTCGGGAACGGTTTAACATGAAAAGGTGGCCTTGAACTAGTATTATCCCCTGAAGGGTAAAATCACTCTGAATTCGCTGCCGATTCCGGGTGTACTTACAGTTTCAATTTTTCCGCCGTGTTGTAATACAAATTCCCTGCAGAGGATCAGTCCCAGCCCGGTACCGGGTTCCTGGGCAGTTCCCCTGGTTTTATGCGATTTGTCTATGCTAAAGAGTGTCTTTAGTATTTCCGGGGGAATTCCGATGCCATTGTCTTTAACTATAAAAGTGCATTCATGAGTACCCGCAGAAAGCCCGATCCGGACCTCTCCGTCCTGATGGCTGAATTTCAGTGCATTCGTTAAAAGGTTGCGCAATACTGTCTGCATCATGTTCACATCAACAGGCATAAACACATCTTCTATGTTACTGATTGCGATGGTGATGTTTTTTTTTGCGGCTTGTGCCGATACCAGGGAAATACATTCTTCAATCAGAGTTTTCAGGTTCACAGTTTTCGGATTAAAAGAGAGTTTTCCCGTTTGCGACCTGGCCCACAAAAGAAGATTTTCCAGCAAATCAAAAGCTTGTTGTGATGAACCCCTGATGTTTTCGAGCGATTTTTTTATTTTTTCCTGCCCCGGTTCAGTTAAATCCATCAGAAGAAGATCAGTCAGCCCGGTAATTGCATGAAAGGGATTGCGAAGATCGTGTGCAATGATCGAGAAAAATTTGTCTTTTGAGACGTTCAGTTCACTCAGTTCACGGTTTTTTTCCATGATCTCGGTTTTCTGGCGTTCTATCTGGCGGGTTCTTTCCATGACTTTTTCCTCCAGGATTTTTCTTTCCCTCGAATGTTGCCTTTCCCGTTTTTTAATGACAAGAAAGAGTGTCATAAACAGCAGCAGGAGATATCCTGTATATGCAAGGTTACTTCCCCACCAGGGAGGGCGAACCCTGATTTTCAGAGCTGCACCTTCTTCGTTCCAGAAACCGTCGTTGTTGCTACCTTTCACCCTGAGCGTATATTCGCCCGGTGAAAGGTGAGAAAATGTAACAAAATTTCTGTTCCCGATATCAATCCAGTCACTTTCTCCGCCTTCCAGACGGTACATGTATTTGTTCTTTCCCGGATTGGTAAATTCCAGGCCTGCAAACTCAACTGTGAAATCATCGTCATTGTGATTCAGTAAGATGGTGCTTTCGCGTCCCAGATCGAAATATTCCTTTGCTCCTTGTCTTATTTTATAGGCTGCAGAAAAAACCACTGCGGGGATGTATCGGTTATATGCAAGGGAATCTGGATAAAACGAGTTAAAACCGTTCATCCCACCAAAAAAAACTTCTCCATCCCTGCTCAGACAGGAAGCCCCGAGGTTGAATTCCTGACTTTGCAGACCATCTTCCACGCTAAAAGTATGAAATTTGTCCTCCTTAAAATCATACCGGCACAATCCGTTTCCGGTGGCGAACCATAGCCCAAGGCTTTGGTCCTGCAATATTCCGTAAATCAGATTTCCCGGCAAACCGTTTTCCTTTGAATAATAGGTGAAAACGGAATCTTTTACAGAGTATTTGTTCACATAGGAACTGGTCCCGATCCAGATGTCGCCGTTGTGATCCTCACATAATGCAGTTATAAAATTGTCGGACAGGGAATTGGTAGTACCTTCTGTTTTTTTGAAATGGCTGATACCTCCCTGAACCGGGTTAATCCGGTCAAGACCATCGGTCGTCCCGACCCAGACAGCCCCTTCCCGGTCTTCCAAAACGGTATAAACCAGATTCCCGCTGATACGGTACCCCTCCGGAGCCCGGGAGTGGTATCTTTCAGGTTGCGACCGGTTATGCACCCTGTATAGTCCGTTTTGTGTTGCAATCCAAAAATCCCCGTTTTTACCCTGGATCATCCTGAAAATCCTTAATCCTTCGAAATCGGGCATAATCGGATTCTTTAAATCGTGAGGCCTGATGAAATCGCCTCTTTTTTCGCGGAAAACAACCAGTCCGTCGCGTGTCCCAACCCAGATATTTCCGGTCGAATCTTGCATGACAGAGTGGACGAAATCGTTCGGGATATTCTGTTTCCCCTGAAGATGTGACGAGTAGTGTTCAATTTTACCCGACTTCCTGTCGTAAATATCCAGTCCCTTCCCCCAGTGTCCAACCCAGATTTTTCCCTTTTTATCCTTGAACAGGGAAGCTATCACATTACCGGCCAGATCAGATGAAGCAAAAGGATCGCTCGTACGGTAAAGATTGAACTTTCTTTTCTTTAGATCAGTTTTGTTCACACCCGACAATGTGCCCAACCACAGGTTTTGGGAGTGGTCAATGGCAAGTGAAAGGACGATGTTGTGAAAAAGAGTGCTGTTTTCGGATGTGAAATTTTCGTGAATTGTTTGCCTTTCCTCGTTCATACTGATGCGGTGGACACCTCCTCCTTCAGTACCTATCCAGAGCCTCCCTGACTTATCACATACCAATGCACGGATAAATAAATTGCCTGGTGAAAAAGCATTTTTCATGTTTTGATAGTCCTGGAAGACGGGAATTCCTTCCCGGCTGAACCGGATAAGTCCCCCGGCAGTTCCGGCCCATACCTCTCCCCGGTTATCAAGACAAAGCGCTGTGATGTTCCTTGCGGAATTCTCAGATGGATATTCCGTCAAGGTGGAGATTGTTTTAAAAGTGTCAGCGTCAGGAAGATAAATAGCCAATCCTGTGGAGGATCCGGTCCAGATTCTGCCTTCGGTATCTTCCAGGAGAGGGATATTGTAATCTTTCACACTTCCATCGTAAGGAAGGGGTGATACAGCATGCATAAATGTCAGTTTCTCCGGATCGCAGACCGTCAGCACCGGAGGAGTGTTGATCAGAATGCTCCCATTGCGTGAACATTTCACATCATAAACATAATCATTCACTCCTGCAGGGAAAGGGGTGGCATATCGGATTCTCTGAAAACGTTTTTCCTGGTACAAGAACTTATTCAACCCTCCCTTGGTGCCAATCCAAAGATTGCCGTTATGGTCTTCGGCCATTCCATAAATCCAGTTGTTTGAAATCGATGTCGTATCGTATGGTTTGTATGTAAAAATCTCGAAATTATAACCGTTAAACCTGTTCAGGCCGTTTTGAGTGCCTATCCACAGATAGCCCCTGGAATCCTGCATGATACAAGTCACTACTGATTGCGACAGTCCGTCTGCAATGGTATATCCGCTAAAAATCAGCTGTCGGGCCAGGCAGTCCAGATTGAAAAAAAGTAATACTGCTGCAAAACAAATCCTGTTCATTTTTCGCTTTTCCTTTCTGCAATTTACAGTTTCCGTGACAGAAAAACAAATCAATACATCGACGGCGAAATAACAGAAAGCCCACAGCGACAATTTGTCGGATCTGATAAAACTACTGTACCTAATTTGTAAAAAGGATAAATCACCGGTTAAACCTTGAGTATACACCGAGAAGTCTTTTATTAAATAACGTGAGTTCGACGTAAAAAAGTGAAAAAAAATTTGTAAAAAACAAG
>CAYNBE010000183.1:0-7568 GCA_964395045.1 uncultured Prolixibacteraceae bacterium
CCGGAATTATACATTTTTCCTGCACAGGGCGTTTCGATAAACATTTCACACTTCCGGGGTGGAAAAACAGAAAACTTCCAATATTTGAAAGAATTTAACCCTGCTTTCAGAGTGTAATGGATTAGTCAGGGAATGTTTTCTTTCTGAATTTTAAACCCTACTTTTAAACTTTCAAATCAATGACAAATTTGGAATTTTGATTTTCAAAACAGTCGGAATGTGATCATGTCGAAAGAAGAATCCTGGATGAAAGTGGCTTTCCTGATGGTATTGTTATTATTGCCAGGGGTACAGGAGGGATATAGCCAGCATTGTTTTAACCTTTGCAATCCATGTGATGGTGCTGTTCTTGCTCAGGATGGACTGAAAAGCGCTGGTTTCCTGAATGGAATAGTTAAAAGAGCTAGGGAGGCTGAGCTGAACAGTACCCTGCAGAACAGCGATTCGGTCAGTATCGGGGATACCCTGCTGCTGAACCTTTTCCCGCGAAGGTGCTACAATACTGTGATCGACAAAATAGAAACGGATGCGAATGGAGCGTTCTTGGTTCGCTCGCGGGTTGCCGGAACCTCTTTTGGTTTTTGCCTGGTTTCTTCCCTGAACAGCACAACTCAGCTGGTGGTCGATATTACTGAAAAGTATTAGTTTTACAGGTCCTGGTAAGACCGGTATTCGGGCCGGTTACTTTCTTCGGACTTCTCGTACAGGGTAGGTTCTGTTTATACTGGCCGCGGATGAGCCAGAATTTTAAAATTTCAAACTATTCGGTTATTTTTTCGGTCAATAATTCATGTCAGGTTATAATAATTTATGAATTGGCTTAATTCTTCAATCGGGGAGATAAATTGTTCAGGTAAAATTCAATAAATTAAAACTCTCAAAAAGTTGAGACATAAGAAACGTTATAATCAGTATATGGAAGAAAGTCTCAGAGTAAAAGCAGATGAAATCCTTGACAAGGCGGTACTTGCTGCCGCTGAATTTAGTCAGTTCAACCAGGAACAGACCGACAGGGTAGTGGAAGCAGTTTACAAAGCAGCATTGAACGCCCGCGTCAGACTTGCAAAGATGGCGGTCGAAGAGACTGGAATCGGCGTATGGCAGGACAAAGTGGTGAAGAATGTTCTTGCCTCGTTGCTCGTTTATGAGAGCATTGTTCATGAAAAGACGGTAGGGATCATTTCAGCCGATACGGTAACCGGAATAACAGAAATTGCCCAGCCACTGGGGCCTGTCTTTGCGGTAACCCCCGTGACAAATCCCACTTCAACGGCCATTTATAAAATCCTGATCTGCCTGAAAACAAGAAACCCGATCATTTTAAGTGCCCACCGGAATGCAGCAAAAAGCACTGCCGAGGCAACCCGGATTTGTTATGAAGCTGCGCTTGAAGCGGGTGCCCCTGAAGATTGTGTCCAGATCATTTCTGCCGGCTCCAGGGAGTTTACCCAAACTGTCATGGCCCATCCGAAAATTGCATTGATCCTGGCGACCGGGGGAACCGGGCTTGTAAGGGCGGCATACAGTTCCGGCAATCCGGCTATCGGTGTCGGGCCCGGAAACGTACCTGTTTTTATTGATGAGAGTGCTGATATCCCGTTTGCAGTATCATCCATCCTTTCGTCCAAAACATTTGACAACGGCACGGTTTGTGCCAGCGAACAAGCCATCGTGGTGGAAGTAACAATTGAAAATAGGGTGAGGAAAGAAATGGAACGGCAACATTGCTATTTCCTGAATGAGGAGGAGATTGCCAAAATCGGACAGATTGCTTTTAACCCGGAAACCATGACCATGACTGCTGCTGTCGTCGGACAATCTGTGTCTACTATTGCCCGGATGGCAGGTATATCCGTTCCCGATGGGACAAGATTGCTTGTTGCACGGCTGAACGGGATCGGGAAGGAATACCCGTTGTCACATGAGGTGCTTGCACCCATCCTTGCATTTTATGTGGCTGAAAATTATAACCGTGCAATTTACATCTGCATTGACCTGAATTACCTGGGCGGAATCGGGCATACAGCGGGTATCTATGCCAACAATGAAAAAAGGGTCCACGACTTTGCCCAGCTGATGAATGCCGGCAGGATCATGGTGAACACTCCCACCTCACAGGGTGCTGTCGGCGGGATTTTCAACAACCTGGCCCCATCCCTTACACTGGGATGCGGAACCGGAGGCAAAAACATCACCACCGAAAACATCACAGCCCGGCACTTGCTTAATATTCAGCGGGTTTGCCGAAGGAAAATCAATGAAAAGTTTCTTTCACTTGACAACAGTTTATGCCTGGATGACGATACTCCGGGAAACGTTCTGGTGTCGGAATATCATAAGAACCAATAAAAGCCTGGAAAATGGTAAAAGTACATTATAACGAAAACAGGAATGAAATCGGTTTTTCATTTACCGGCAAGCTCGACACTGTGACGAGCCAGCAGGCTGGGGAGATCATCAGGGAGAAAATAGCCGGAATCATTGGACAGGAACCTCCTGAAGCCATGCCGGGTGTCCATGTTGTATTTGACCTGCAGGATGTGAATTACATTGCTTCCTCCTTTATCCGGATTTGTGTGGATATGGTAAAACATGCCGGAACATCAGGATTCAGCATTATTAACTGTGATCCCTTCATCAAGAAAACTTTCAAGATTGCCGGACTGGACGAAATCCTGCAAATTTTATAATTAATTCGCCGGATTAAACAGTTTTTTTTGTGATGATCCGTTCAATTTGTGTCATCCGTGTTCTATTTGTTTTAATATTGCATACGGAAAACGCAGGGAAAGCGGATATCCATTGATATGATTCGTGTCGTCTATTTTTGGCCCGGAATTCTGTCAATGTTATCTTTTTGTCACAGAAGGGGTAAAAGAAGGGGGATTCCGGAGAATAGTCACTCTTGATCCGACCTGTTGGATGTCTGGGTTGAGTCAGAAGTCTGTCGCGCGGGCCCTTGGGGGTAAAAATAAAAAAATCGGTGCAAATCCGTCTTATCCGAGTCATCCGTGTTCTATTCATAATTAAATTGTATTGAAATGAAAAGAGTTTACCTGATATTCCTTATTATCTGTCTGGTTTTGTGGAGATGTTCTGACCTGCCATCCGGAAAGTGGACGATCGAAAAAACAGGACATAAGGTACATGTAAAAGCCGGAATGCTGGAACGGATTATTGAAATCTCCGGTAATAAGGGGGTTACATCTTCCCTTCTTGTAAACAGACAGGATATCCTTATGAGTGAAGCAGCTGAGTTTTCGGTCACTCTGTGGCGGGCATTCCCGAACGAAGAACCACAGGGAATTGATTTGTCGGCGGGGTCGGGAATTGAACAGCATAATTCCGAAAAAAACCTGACCGATGCACTTAAAATTCAGAAAAACAACGATCTGATAGATCAGAATGTCACCTGGACGGACGAGGTCCAGGTGACCGGAAAAAATCCGGGGGCCGTATTTGATTCGGTCGGCAGTTTTTGTGGGGTACCTGCAAGTGCAAACAAATCATTTACGATCACATACCGCGCAACCGAAAAATCGGCATGGGAAGGATTGTCAGCAGAAATCACCTACGAAATTTATGATGGTTTTCCGGTTATCCGGAAATGGATCCGGTTCACAAACCGGGGCAGTCAATGGTTGAAAATCGGCAACCTGTCGATCGATGATTTGGAAATTGATACCCGTTGGAGATTCATCCGCCCAATGACACCTGCAGCCAGGGGTATTGATCCCTGCATGGTCGCATTCACCGATTCGGTAGCTTCCATGGGAATTATATCTGTTAGCGAGGTACCCTCCAGGGTGAGGGAACTGTCAGGGAATGGCAGTTCGGGATACGACCCCGATTATTTTGAATGGGTCCTCGGTCCTGCTGAAATGTTTGAGTCAGAGCCAGTATTTATGTATGCGTTTTCAGGGGAGAGTATCCCAACTGTTTCTTCAGTTTCAACAGCCCTGGACCGTTGTGTCGAATCGGAATTTAAAAGTTTTCTGTCGGAAAAAGTCCTGAAGCCGGCCAGAAAGATGGAAATTGCCCCGCTCTTTTGTACCTGGACAAATTACAACGCCGGAATCAATGACAGCAACATGCGGATTGCTGCTGATGTGGCATCCCGGATGGGATTTAAATGCTTTCAACTGGATGCAGGCTGGTCATATACAGGCGCAAACAGGGGCTGGGCTGTTTCTTCAGTGGTGCCCGATCGGGAGAAATTTCCCGACATGAAAGGATTAATGGATTATCTCGGGTCAAAAAATCTGAAATCTGGCTTATGGTATTCTGTGTTTATCAGCGAAGAGGAAGCCGTTCCCTCCGGGGATGAACCGCTCCTTTTCAGCCTGCCTCCCATCCGGAGGGATGGCGGAGTCGGGTTGAGCTTTTGTTATGAACCATCCCGTAGAAATTATGTAAGCAAATTGGGGCATCTGATTAAGAATTACAATGTCAGCTATTTTAAGCAGGATTTGAGCAACATCTGCTACGGCGATCTGGCGAAAGGACATGAAAGCCGTACCCTCAGGGAATCATACCTCCGCGGATTAAGGGGGTTATTTGCCACACAGGACACTATTCACAGCCTTTATCCCGGAACCTGGCTCCAGATTTCTCACGAAACCTACTGGGAAACCCCAGGTCCGGTTGCCGATGTGGCCATCCTGAAACATGCCGATTCATACCATTCGGCTCCCAATGAGTATTTTGGTGCCGGAAACAGGAAAGAGCAGGTGAAACCTGAATGGAAATATGATGTAGACAGCATCAGTCAGAAATTGATACAGGGCGCTTTTCGCGCCCGGGAATTTTTGTATGCCCAGCGCGGACTGCCACTCGACCGGATTGAAATTTTCGGAGCCGTTACCACCAATTACCGGGGAAGCCTGACCCCTGCAATCATTGACCGTCAGATTTGCAGCTGGCTGACAGGAGCGCCCCTTAGTTTTTCGGGTGACCTGGAATCACTGACTGAAGAAAATATCCTGCAGTATAGCAACCGGTTTAGTAAGCTTGAAAGGCTTCAGAATGAATTTGGTATTTATTCGTTTTACCAGTTCAGCGGGGTACCAACACCCACCGATGAGGATTGGCACTGGTGGGGAAAACTGAATGACGAAGGGTGTGGGGTTGTGGTGGTTTTAAGGGGAAGCGGCGGCGATGACACACGGAAGATCAACATTCCCTGGGTGCTGCCGGGGGAAAAATACCATTTAAAGGGAGTGTTATCTCAAAATGATTTCGGCGTTTTCAAAGGAAAACAACTTCAGGATGGGGCTTTGTACCTTTCCCTTAACCCGTACGGACAGGAAATCATTGAATGCAGGATGGAATAAACAATAATCTATGGTATGTTCCTTGGTAAAAATCCCCGATCCCCCTTTGACATTTGAAATGATTTACTGAGTGTTGCAATGCTCCAAAGGGGGACGAAAAAGCTGGCGTATGTTGTCCCCCTTTGAATCAAAACGCCAAATGAACATGATCTTGCCATCAAAGGGGGAATAAAAAGGGGATTTTGGCAGTATCCCTTCATTTGTCGTTCTTTTGTCTGCTTACAGGAATAGGGGGTGCTGTTTTTCTACATATTTGACTTCCCGTGTAGTTCTGCGCAGTTTACTGAGTCTTGTTTATAATGCACTAGGCTTTGTGGAGGTCTCTGTTTTTCG
Organism: uncultured Prolixibacteraceae bacterium; assembly: GCA_964395045.1. Classification (GTDB taxonomy): domain Bacteria; phylum Bacteroidota; class Bacteroidia; order Bacteroidales; family Prolixibacteraceae; genus UBA1413. The sequence goes on from CAYNBE010000183.1 coordinate 5,667, forward strand.
TTTTTTGAAGTATTCAATGATTTCTTCCTTCTTGTTTTTTCATACAAAGGAATAATTTACCGGGAAAATTCGTCGTCAATATACCAGCCATATATCGATATGTCTAAGATACATTCTTTGCCTCAGGGTTTAAAATAGCGATAATTTGTTTACTTTTGAAATTATTATAACCGGTAAATATGACCGAACCTGTTCATTCCGATCATATTCTGGTTAAAAAGCTGAAGGAGGGAAATGTTGAGGCTTTTAACCAGCTTTTTTATGCATACAGTTCCAGGCTGTACCATTTTGCTTTCGGATATCTGAAGTCGAAAGAAAAGGCAGAAGAGATGGTACAGGAGATATTTCTGAAAATCTGGGATAACCGTGGAAGTATTAAGGAGGAATTTCAATTCCGGTCGTACCTCTTTTCGATCGCTTTCAACTATATTAAAAAACACTTCAGGACTAAGGCTCTGATAAACAAGTATATAGATTATGCTGTTGCACATGGTCCCGAAGAAGAAACCTTCGATGGGGAAACAGATTATTCTTCGCTCAGGTCAAGGGTTTATCAGCTGGTCGGGCAATTGCCCGAAAAAAGAAGGGAGGTTTTCATCAAAAGCCGGTTTGAAGGGAAAAATGCAGCTGCAATTGCAGAGGAACTGAACCTGAGCCAGAGTACTGTTGAAAACCACCTGAACCTGGCCCTTCGGTTTTTAAAACAGCATTTGAAAGAAGAACGCCTTTCTGTTTTGCTGTTTTTCTGCCTGTTTATTCAATAAAAAAAGTTACAGACCGGTTGGGTGTAAATCCGATTTTGTGGATATACATCATAAACAAGTAATTTTATTGCATGGAACTTTCCGGTAAAAATCGGATTAATGGTTATTTTCTGGATGAAACAGATGATGATGAAGATTATGTTTCGGCAGCCTACCTGAATCCTGAGAATGAGGTTGAACTGAAAGAGATAGCCCACGAACACTGGAACAACTCTTCAGGTCACTTCATAGATCTGCATCACATCCTCGACCATATCCATTTTGTGATCCGGAGCGGGAAAAAGCAGGCATTCAGGAAGGGAATTTTAGATGTATATTACCGGATTGCTGCTGTCCTCATGATTCCTCTCATCTTAGGCGGCATTTATCTGATAGCATTCCGTTCGTCTCCTGAAGATTCGTTTACTGAAATCAGGGCACCGAAGGGTTCCCGGATACAGTTTACCCTGCCCGACGGATCGACCGGGAGCCTGAATGGGGGGTCCCAGTTGAGGTATCCTGATCGGTTCCAAAGAAACAGAAAATTATTTCTGGCGGGAGAAGGTTATTTTAAAGTGGTGAAGGACGAAAAGCATCCGTTTGTAGTGTCGACCGAATATGTCGATGTTCAGGCATTGGGTACCAGTTTTGATGTATGTGCCTATGCAGAAGACCAGTATGTATTTACTACATTGGATGAAGGAAGTGTCAGGGTTTTCAGCAGGCCGGTGAACAGCTCCATGATGCTGCTCCCGGGGGAACAGAATGTATGCAACACTGTCAGCGGGGAGATGAAAAACAGAAGGGTCAGGACCGATCTGTACACATCGTGGAAAGATGAAATGCTGCGTTTTAACAATGCCTTGTTTGATGAAGTGGTGAAAAAAATGGAGCGTTGGTACGGGGTAAAAATCACGGTGGACAAGAGCCTGAAATATTCTGAAAATTACACGTTCACAATTAAGACGGAGAGCCTGAGGGAATTGCTGCGGTTGCTTTCTTATACCACTCCTATGAGCTATAAAATTGATAAAGATTCGGTTATGATTTACCCGTTGCATCAGAAAAGATGATTGGTGGATAACAAAAAAGGAGAAAGGCGCTTGCAACACCTTTCTCCTGAAAATCAAATACACCCGCAAGGGTATTGTTTAACTTA
>CAYNBE010000184.1:0-4679 GCA_964395045.1 uncultured Prolixibacteraceae bacterium
TTTTCTGAGGTTATTTCAATAGAAGGAATCTTTCCTTTTATCGGTGGACTCTTGCTGTGGACGCTGCTGCATCCGTTCCCGCATTCTGTTGCTCATCTCTTCCTGGAATTTCTCATAATCAGGGAGCTGCTCCTCAGTAAGTATCTTCTTCATTTCCGCGCTTTTTTCTTCCTGCAGTGCGGTCATTTTTTCACGAAACGCTGCCCGTTCGTCATCGCTCATATCCCTGAACGATCGACCGCTTCTTAGTTCCTGTGTTTTTTTGGAATAGAGAAGATTCAGGTCATACACCTTCTGTTTTTGTTCCTCGCTGAGCCGGATAAACTCCGACATCTGTTCAGTCTGCCGCGCAGCGAAATCTTCAGGATTGAACTGTCCCCGTCCGCCTCCCGGACCGCCCCTGCCGGGACCATCCTGAAACGCACCTCTGTCAGGCGATGGGGCAGGTGCCTTACTTTTGTTTCCCGACTGCCCGCATCCAAATGCTGTGATCAGCATCAAAGCAAATAAATACAATCCGATCTTTTTCATATTCAGAATTTTTATATGTCAGTTTGACTTCGGGAAACCTGTCTGGTTTAATCAACCGGGCTTGAAAAAACTATTTCTTCTTTGGTGCCGGAGGCTGGATTCCGCGTTCCTTTGCCATTTGTTCCAGCCTTTGCTGGAATTTTGATTTGGTAACGGTTTTCTTTTTATTCAGCTGAATCTGAGCCCTGATCTTATTTTCATCAACCAGGCCCCTGACCACATAATTCTGACCGATGGTAATCAGGTTGGCAAGCAGATAGTAATAGCTGAGACCCGATGAATAGCTGTTCAGAATAAAAAGAAACATAACCGGCATCATATACATCATGGCTTTCATCCCGGGCATGGTATTTCCCGCGGAAGACTGGGAACTCTGATACGTGCTGATGATAGTTGTGATTGTCATCAGGAGACAGAACAAACTGACGTGGTTCCCATAGAAAGGAATGGTGAACGGCAGATCAAGAATCGAATCGTAGGTCGAAAGGTCGTGAGCCCATAAAAATGGTTGTTGCCGTAATTCGATGGAGGCAGGAAAAAAGAAGAACATAGCGATCAGGATCGGCATCTGCAGCAACATGGGCAGGCACCCCCCCATCGGGCTGACACCCGCTTTCTTGTACAGAGCCATAATGGCCTGCTGCTTTTCCATCGGCTTATCGTTCCCGAATTTCTGATTGATCTCATCCATTTCAGGTTTCAGCACCCTCATTTTCGCCTGCGAAAGATAGGACTTATATGTGAACGGGAACAGGATCAGCTTGATAAAAATGGTAAGCAGCAGGATCACAATTCCCATATTTGAAATGTACTCACGCAAAAAATTAAAAACCGGGATGATCAGGTACCGGTTCACCGGACGGATAATGGAATAGCCCAGGTTGACCTGGCTTTCGAGGTTCATCCTGTACTGCCTGAGAGTTTTGAAATGGTTCGGACCGAAATAAAAATTCATTCCGAATTTCCCTGCTGATTTTCCATCGATAGGAATGGAAATATCGGCTGAAAATTTTGACAGGTATTTTTCATCATTGGCAAACCTTTCGTTCTTCACGTGTGCATCCGGGAAAAATTCATCAGCGATGAGAGTGGAATTGAAAAAAAGCTGTTTCATCCCGATCCACTGGACCCTGGTGCTCAGGTTTTTTTCATCCGACTTGTTTGCATTCAGCTTATCGGTTTCATCCTGGAAATATCTGAAATAGACATTGGTGTACCGATCTTCACCGTATTGTGATTTCTTCTCCTGCCTTGGGACCAAAAATGACCACTGAAGGTTCATGTAAGGCTGGTTATTTGCAATGAAACCGGTCATCCCCCCGCTCCGAATTTCAAATCCTACCATGTAGGAATTGTGTTTCAGAGTATATACATATTCCATGTAGCTGCCGGGTTTCATTTCAATCCGGTATCTGACCGATTCGCTCCCTCCGGGATTGGCGGCATTGTATTTTTCATCCCCTGCATCGCTTGTTTTAACTTCAGGGCCCGATACAGAAACATTCGAAGGGGCCGTAGTACTGAAAAAGAGTTTATCGGTCTGAATGTTTCTGTTCTGTGAAAAAAACTGCAGGTTGAACTGGTTGTCTGGACCTTCAAATAAGATTAGCGGACGTTTGTCCCAGGTTTTGTATTGTTTCAGTTCCACTGAATAAATTTTCCCTCCTTTGTTGGAGAGGGTCAACTTGACCAGGTTATTTTCAAGAACGGTAAACGACTCCTCTCCCTGGGCAAACTTTGCGAACACCCCCAGTTCATCGGCAACCAGTTTCTGTTTCTGATCAATTTCGGCTGAATCGGTGAGGAGTGGCTTCGTCAAATCAATGGTATCGGCTGCCGTCAGGAGTCTGGATTTTTCCTCTTCCACCCTACGGATGGAATCCTGCTGACGCCTTACCCGTTCAATCTGCTCTTTTGATGGCCGGTTCAGCACCGATGCCAGCACCAGTACAATAAAAATAAGGACAATTCCGATAATTGAATTCTTATCCATATATCACATCATTCTAATGCGTTTTTAATAAAATCGACAAATAGGGGATGGGGATTGAGCACCGTACTTTTATATTCAGGATGAAACTGCACTCCGACAAACCATTTGTGCGACGGGATTTCCACAATTTCCACCAGATCGGTTTCCGGATTGACTCCGACGGCTTTCATCCCGGCCTTTTCAAACCTCTCCAGGTAGGCGTTGTTAAATTCAAACCGGTGGCGATGGCGTTCCGATATGGTAAGTTTGTTATAGGCATTGAATGTATTCGACTTTTTCGAGATAAGCCTGCAGTCGAAAGCTCCCAACCGCATGGTCCCTCCCATGTCGATGATCTCTTTCTGCTGTTCCATCAGGTCAATGACGGGATGTGGCGTGCCCGTATTGATCTCGGTTGAGTCGGCATCTTCAAGGCCAATGACATTGCGGGCAAACTCAATCACTGCCACCTGCATCCCCAGGCAGATGCCAAAATAGGGAATGTTGTTTTCACGCGCAAAGCGGGCAGCAAGTATTTTCCCCTTAATCCCGCGGTAGCCGAATCCCGGGGCTACCAAAATTCCCCCCATGTTCCTGAGCTTTTTCTCAACCGAAACAGCATTCACCGATTCAGAATGGACCCATTTGATATTCACTTTGGTATTGTTCGCTGCACCGGCATGGACAAGGGCTTCGGCAATCGACTTATAGGCGTCGTGCAATTCAACATATTTTCCCACCAATGCAATATCGACCGAATGCTCCGGATTTTTCAGCCTTTCCAGAAAACTGTTCCATTGCTCCATATCGGTGGTTTCCCTGATTGGCAGATCCAGTTTCTTCAGTACCGTCACATCGAGTTTCTCATCCAGCATTTTTAAAGGAACTTCATAAATGGAGGGAACATCGACTGATTGTACGACAGCATCGATCGAAACGTTGGTAAACAGGGCAACTTTGGCTTTCAGGTTCTGGTCGATGTGATGCTCGGTCCTCAATACCAGGACATCGGGCTGTACCCCGTTTTCAAGCAGTTGCTTGACCGAATGCTGGGTTGGCTTGGTTTTGAGTTCTCCTGTCGATGAAAGGTATGGGACGAGGGTCAGATGAATCACCAAAGCCTTGCTTCCCATTTCCCACTTCAACTGCCTGACCGATTCTATGTATGGCAACGATTCAATATCCCCCACTGTTCCCCCGATCTCGGTGATCACAATGTCATATTTCCCCTTTGATCCCAGATATTTTATCCTTTTCTTGATTTCATCTGTAATATGGGGGATGATTTGTACGGTTTTGCCCAGATAATCTCCCCTTCTTTCCTTGCTGATCACTGTCTGGTAAATCCTTCCCGTTGTGACATTGTTGGCCTGGGAGGTGGGTATATTCAGGAACCTTTCATAATGTCCCAGGTCCAGATCGGTTTCGGCTCCGTCGTCTGTAACAAAACATTCTCCGTGCTCATACGGATTCAAAGTTCCCGGATCGACATTGATATATGGATCCAGTTTCTGAAGGGTGACCGAATACCCTCTTGCCTGCAGCAGCTTTGCCAGCGAGGATGCAAGGATTCCCTTGCCCAGCGATGAAGTAACGCCTCCGGTCACAAAAACATACCGAGTCTCTGTCACTTTCTTGTAGTATTAGGATTCACAAATCACAAAAGTAATCTTTTAAATGAATCGAAATCAGATGATGACATCCTTCCTTTCCCTATTGAAAAAGCCGGCGTTCTGGGCCGGCTTCCTCTTTAGTATTCCGATTTGTCAAGGTCGTCGATGATCCTGATTTTTTCTTTCAGCTGCTCAATTTTCTCCCTGGTATCCCTGATCTTCTGGTTCACATCGGCAATCAGTGCCTGTGCGTTTTTAGAATTGGCGAAAAAACCGATATTGTTGTCGAGAAGGATCAGATCGGTTTCAAGCTGCTTTAACTTGATCATATATTTTTCCCTTTCCGATCTCACTTTGGACAATCCCCTGGCATTGTCGGTCATCGATTCGATTTTGCTCCTGAAGTTGAAAACATTCCGGTTTGAGTGATCAATCTTCAACGCATCGAACTGCTTGTCGATGGCTTCCCTGAACCGGTGCTGCACTGCATCTTTGTTTTTCAGCGGAACATGTCCGATTTCGGTCCAGCGACGCTGGAAATCACGAAGAGTTTTCAGGGAGGC
>CAYNBE010000184.1:4689-7530 GCA_964395045.1 uncultured Prolixibacteraceae bacterium
GGGTCGTTGTCAGGTTTAAAATTATCAACCTCCTCGATCAGTTTCTCCTTCTGCTTCAGGTTTTCCGACTGCTCCTCGTCTATATCATTGAAATGTCCTGCTTTGCGCTCAAAAAAGTAATCACAGGCAGATCTGAACCTCTTCCAGATGGCATCTGAATTCTTCCGTGGTACTGCCCCGATTTCCTTCCACCTTTTCTGGATATCGATAAACTGCTGGGTCGCTTTCTTCCAGTCGGTACTCTCTTTCAGGTTCTCCGCCTCGAGGCAAAGGTCGATTTTCATCTGAAGATTAGTCTGCTGGTAATCTTTGTTCTTTGAATAAAACTCCCTTTTGTTGACGAAAAACTTGTCACATGCAGCCCTGAAACGGTCGTAAATCCTGTTGTTCTCTTTTTTAGGAGCAAATCCTATTGTTTTCCATACTTTCTGCAATTCAACCAGCTCTCTCGATTTCTCCTCCCAATCGCGGTGCGTATCATAATCTGCTGCGGAGATTTCCTCCGCTTTTTCACACAAAGCTACCTTTGCATCCAGGTTTTTCTTCTGGTCTGATTTGCGTTTTTCAAAATACTCCTGGTGCTTCTGATTGATCTTTGACGTGGCGGCTTTAAATCGTTCCCAGATTTCATCTTTCTTATCAGCCGGAACCGGTCCGATCTCCCGCCACTCCTCGTGAAATTTCTGTAAAGCGTTAAATGCTTTGATGATGGATGGCTCCACCAGCAACTCCTCAGTCTTTTCACATATTTCTATCTTGGCCTCCAGGTTTTTGCGGAGATCAAGATCGCGCAATTCCTTGTTTATTTTGATATAATCATAGAAATTCTCCACATGGAAATGATAAGTATCCCACAGGTCCTTCATCTTTGCCTGGGGTACCTGTCCAATCTCGTACCAACGCTTCTGTAATTCCCTGAATTCCTGGAACGTACGATTAATGGACTCTTCCTTGTTGAGAAGATTCTTGATTTCCTCTATGATCTCATATTTCTTCTGAAGATTGACCTCTTTTTCAGCATCCAGTTTTCGGGCCTGTTCCCCGCGAATCAGACGGTATTTCTTCAGCAGTTCTTTTACATCATTCTTGTAGGGATCCTCTTCGGGGATAAAATCATCCTCGGCTCCTCCTTCACTGACAAATTTCTTTTTGAGCTCTTCATTATATTCTCTTGTTTTCCTGTAATAGGCAGCAACAAGTATCTCAAATCTGTGTCCACTCTCCTGTGAATCTCCATCGACAACTTCCCGCATCATGTTCACCAGCTCAATCTGACTGTATCCGGAATAGGCTTCCAGATTATGTTCCTCGTCCGGTTCTGCTTTTCCCAGAAACTCTTCATCTTCCTGTTCCTGGTAATTGGTTTCATCTGGTTCTGTGATTCCGGCAGCAACCTCACTTAAATTCTCAGCTATCTTTTCTTCTTCCTTAACCGGAGCATCCTGAACGTTAGCAGCATTCGCTTCCTGTTCCATACCCGGAACGACCTCTGCAGGTTCAACAGATTCCGGTTCTGCAGGTACTTCTTCAGGCGTTTCTTCAGAAACTCCGAAATGATCCTCTACAGCCGTTTTCTCAGCAACGGGTTCTGCCGGTTCTTCAGACTGAACAGCCTCTTTTGCCAACAATGCTTCCCCTTCCACTACTTCCGGTATCACCTCAGGCTCCGGTTCAACCGAACCCACAACGGAACTTTCCGTTTCATCTGATTCCGCAGGTGTTTCCTCCGGAATCTCCAGCGGTGTTTCTTCAGGAATTTCCTCTGGAACCGGGCCATCTTCCGGAACAACATCCACTGCTATCTCCGGTTCAATTTCCGGATCGTTTGCTTCTCCGGGTTCCGGGATGACTGCTTCTTCCGTCTCCGGAACTTCTTCCAACAAAGGATTCACTTCAGCTATTGTTTCCTGCATCATTTCACCGGCATTTTCAGCAGGCATGGGATCAGGCATCCGGGGTTCAAACACCACCCCTTCAGGCACTTCTTCAGCAGCATCCGACCGGATTTCGTTGTTCAATTCAGTATCGTCACCTGGTGTACGCTTTAACTCATCAGAGTTTTTCAGATCTTTAGGCTCCATGTACAATTCCCTTTTTTAATATTTTCTCCGGCGAAAATTATTTTTCGCCAATTTGGCACGAAAATAGGTATTTGATCATTAATACTCAAAGTTTTTCTGATATTTCTTATTTTTACATCTGTTTATGAAACCATCCTATGAGAATTCTTTTCCTTAGCCAGAGCAATTCCTGCCGCAGCCAGATCGCCGAAGCAATCCTGCGCAGCATGGATCCAACACTTGAAATTTATTCAGCAGGCCTGGACCCGGCGGATGAAATTGAGCCGATCGCAATGGAGGTACTGGCAGAGGCAGGAATCAGGATTGAACGGAAAAAACCTGATAATTTCAGCAAATATGCCGATATGGAATTTGATTTTCTGATTACCGTTGGCGATGGAACACCTGAACAACTGAAATTGCCACCGGTGAAGGCAAAAAGAAAAATGCACCTTGGTTTCCAGAACCCGTTCAAAACGAATACCGATCAGGAAAGAATCAAAGATGCTTGCAGGGATATCCGTGATGAAATTATGGTAGAACTGAACTACTTTTATCACAGGATTATAAGGAAAGAAATGGAAAAAACTCACTGAACCGGTATGTAAATCTTTAAAACCGGCAATTAAAACGGAACCCCTTTGTAAAATCCCCGTAAAATAAATGGATTAAACGATTACCATGGGACTGGATCTGATACGATATCTGAATAACAGAACATGCCGTCCGGAAGAAAAAAAGAGAAAAACCGGGCCGCCGGGACCGGTGATCACCATTTCAA
>CAYNBE010000185.1:0-7486 GCA_964395045.1 uncultured Prolixibacteraceae bacterium
ATTTAAGTACAAAAAAAGTTTAAAAATCGGAATGTATGAAAAAAATAGCTTTACTTGTCCATTCCTCTTCCGGGGATAAAAATACTCCTTTCGTGAAGAATCCGGGAGGGTCACCTGCAACAGGGCCGGGAGCGATTCCGGGGTGGTTCTTCCTCCTGTGTTTTTGTCTTTTAACAATACCGGCCATCCGGGAAGCTTCTGCGCAGGCTGGGCAGAATGAAGCGGAATGGAACGGGAACGGCTGGTCCATCAAAAAAGTGGTCAGCAACCTTTCCATCCCCAGCGGGGTGAATTTCAGCTATACCATTATATTTTCAGCACCTGCCGGAGTCACATCAGTGGCCATTCAGGACCTGGTCCCGGCAAATCTGGAAATCATGAATGTAACTTCAGCAGGGCCTGTCCTGGGAGTTAATCCGGTAATAGCCTGGAACAATGTGACCAAGCTGGTGACTTACAATCTTTCATCGCTGCCGGGCACAGGCCCCCCCTCCGGTTCCTTCACCATTGTGGTCAGGTTCCCCCCGGGCGTCACCTGCAACGGCGACGGGGCCAGAAACAGGGCAGCCATCCAGGTAAACGGTGAATGGCAGTGGACCCCTTTTCTCAATACAACAGCAACTGCAGTTGATCCCTGGATAATCACCAAATCGATCATTTCGGGGGTTGTGGTCGATCCGAACGGCGGGAGTTGCGGGTATCTGATGCTGCCCGACGATACCGTTACCTACCGGCTGGCGGTGATGAAAGCAAACGGATACTGGGGAAATGTAACCGGGCAGCAAAATCTCAGCAGCGCGGTGGTGCAGGATGTCCTTCCTTCGGGGGCATACATGCTGCCCCATCCCAATGCCAACTTTTCAGGCAACACCATCACCTGGAACGTGAATGCACCGGTTCAACTGCTCGATGCTGCTAATCCCTGGGCTTATTACTGGATTGACGTGAAAGTGGTTTATCCCTCATCCTCTTTCCCCCTGAATTCCCAGATTACGAACAGCGCCACTTTAAGTGGGATTTCGTGCAACCAGCAGGTTTCGCACCCCAGCAACCAGACCTGTATCAAAGTGGCTAACATTCAGCCGAACCCCAATGCATTTTTCGCCAAATACCTGGCAATGACAAACAGGGTGCCCGGCTGTTCAGGATACTATTATATTGTATTCTGCAACAACGGGAATGTTCCCCTGGCCCCTTTCAACATCAATGATGCCATCCCCTCAGGGATCACCGTAAACCAGGTTCAGATTTACAATGCCAATTCAACGACTACGGTCAACCTGAACCTCAACAACAACCCCTTCGCTACCGGGATATCGACAGGGAGTTACACCACGGGTAATATCACCACAGCTGTTTCGAACCTGCAATTACAGATGACCGGATCGATGCCGGTCGGAGCATGCCTCTATATGTATGTATACTTCACCGTGAATCCAAATCCGACCGGAACGGTGGTGAGTAATTGCGCATCGTTCGCTCCCCTTTCGAATAGCCTGAACCTAAATCCGGCCTGTGTCCAGTTTACGGTTGACGAAGGTGCTCCGGTTCCCTGCCTTCTGAAGGATGTATGTTCCCCGCAATCGAGTTACGCACCCGGTGATATCGTCAGGTTCCGGCTTCGGGTTCAGAATATCGGCAGTGCCAATCTGACTGGGGCCTCCATCCAGGATGTTCTTCATTCGAACTTTACATATCTGGGAAATGAAACATTTTACCAGTCTTCCAGTTACAATCCATCCTGTTCGTCAGGGGGAAATCCTCCATCGGGGGCTACTGCCTGGACCGGGGTCACCCCGTCGCATACAGGGAACAACCTTTTGTGGAACCTTCCGGCTATCCCTTCAAACTGCCAGTTGTTCTACACAGCAGCCTGCGGATATTACGGCACATACGGATTGCCCTATTATTTCATCGAATTTGATGCTAAGGTTGACAGTTTTGCACTTCCGGGGGTTGTACCTAACCACTATTCCATTTCAGGGGGGAACCTGGGGAATACAGTCAATTCCAATACGGTGAACATCCTGGTGACAGCTTCGTTTGGCCAGGAAGTGCACAAGCTTCTGAGTACCGACAACGGAGTAAACTTTGCCTCGTCGGGCAATGCTATACCCGGAAGCACCGCCCGTTTCAGGCTGAATTATAAAAACACCTCCAATGTAGGTGTTACTTCGATCCGGCTGGTGGACCTACTGGCCCGTGATGCGGGAACGAACGATTCACTTATCTTCAACAGGGGAACCTCCCGTGGCAGCCAGTTTGATATCACATACTCCGGGAACCATTCCACTTCGCTCTCCCCGTCCGGACCACCTCCGGCACCCGCCCTTTTCTGGGCAGCCGGACAAAACATCTGCCTTCCGCCTTATGTAGTTTCGTTTGGATGCAATGCAACCACTTGGGGAACCACCCCGACCAACAATATCCGGATAGATTTCGGATCTTTCTCACTTGCCCCGAACAAGAACCTCAGGGAAGATTTTGATGTGGCAATCCCCCTGACTGCATTACCGTCGCAGAAGGGTTGCAACGACTTTGCAGCCATTGCCTCGGCTGGTTTTCTGTTGAACGGTTCACCCCAAACGGTTGTCCTGACTCCGGTCGCAGCCGCTCCGGTATGCCTTACGATAGACAAGCCACAGGGCACCTGCTGCGACAGCGTGGAAGTGAAGAGAGCCCCGGGGGCAAACGGAGTGATAGGCTGCTGCGCCCAGTTGACCACCACCTGCAAGGTCAAGGTAGTGGAAGTAAAGGTGACCAACGGGGTACTCAGTTCGACAAGCTGGAATTGCACCACACCGGTTCCTCCGGGGTACCTGAACCAGAGTTCTTACACTTTTGCTCCCGGGGGTTGCGTGCTTTCCATGAACAACTGCGTTACGCCAACACAAAGCGGGATAGTGGTCATTTCTTATGTGATCACTTTTGAAAACGGAGAAAAGTGTGAAAAAAAGATAGAGCTTGACTGTACTGCAACAGAGCCATCGTGCTGCGACAGTGTAAAAGTGGAACCGGTCACACCTGACGACGGTACAGCATCGTGTTGCGCCAAGCTGACAACTACCTGCAAGGTGAAGGGAGTGGATGTCACCATCACAAACGGCACTTTTATTTCAACGGGATGGAACTGCACCTCCCCGCTGCCGTCAGGGTATGCCGGTCAGAGTTCCTATTTCTTCGCAACAAACGGGTGTGTGCTTGAGATGAAGAACTGTGTGAAACCTGACCAAACAGGACCGGTGGTCATCAGCTATGTCATCTATTTCGAAAACGGAGAAGAATGCAGAAAGGAAATCCGGCTCGAATGTGAGGCCACTTCACAGAACTGCTGTGAAACTGTAACTGTTGAACCGGTCACAGCTGCCGACGGCACGGAGGGATGCTGTGCCATGATCAAAACAGATTGCAGGGTGAAAGCCGTTGATGTCACAGTCAGTAACGGCACCCTCAGTTCCATAAATTGGAACTGCGGTCCGGTTCCGGCAGGATATGCTGGGGCTACTTCCTTCACGTTCGCGCCCAACGGATGTGTCCTCGACATGACCACCTGTGTGACCCCAAACCAGTCAGGCTCCGTTGCAATTTCCTATGTGATCTATTTTGAAAACGGGGAAAAGTGCCGGAAGGAGATTAAACTGGACTGCAAGGCACCTTCCTGTTGTGAGAAGATTGAATTAAAACCGGTAGATGGTGATGGATGTTGTGCCCGGCTTGTCAGTGATTGTGAAATCAAGTCAGTGGACGTTAAAATCACCAACGGGACCATCGGAAGTGCACACTGGAATTGCGGGGCACTTCCTTCAGGATATGCAGGACAGAGCAGTTTTACCTTTGTTCCCGGGAACTGCCTCATGGACCTGAAGCTGTGTGTGAAGCCAAATCAGAGCGGTTCCGTGGTGATCGATTATTTCATCACATTTGCCAACGGAGAGAAATGCGAGAAACGCATCAAACTCGACTGTGATGTATATCCATCCTGCTGTGCCCTGGTTGATTTCAAACTGAAAACGAAATGGCCGAACTGGAAAACACAGACAGGGGTGTTCCACGTCACCAATCTGGATCCTTCGGTCCCGATCTGTTATATTGAAATTAACCCGTCGCCTGCCGGCAGTTTTATACCCGGAGGCTTGGTGATTGACGGAGCAGCGTCGGGGTTGTCGATGATTTCAACCCGGATTCCGGCATCCGGGAATCTGACGCCCACTGCGGTTAATACGCTGGATTTCAACCTCACCGCAACCGGATATAAAGGGAAAGTCACGATTTGCGTGGTTAAATGCGATGGTACCCGGTGCTGTTTTGACTTCAACTGGAACAGTACCATCCTGACGGATGTAGTTATAGACACCGACAGGGACCATAACAAAGCAGGAATCGTAGCGGTGAGCATCAGCCCGGTGGTGCAGACTCCCGTTCAGGAAAAAGTGAAATATATTTCATTCGGGTTGACCGATGAAAAGGAAATGTCGGACAGCACCGGTGGATTCTGGGCCATTTCTGCATCACCTCTGAACGGCGATGAATATCCGCTGAAGCTGGCTTCGACCATTCATTCATATATGGGACAACACCACGCATTCTTTGAGCTTTCAGAGCCGATAGATGCCAACGAACATCTGGGATACTTCAACCTTGCCTTTTCACCAAAACTGCCCAAACTGGGGTGTACCCTCTTTGACGGATCAGGGAACATCATCTATTCGGGGACCATCCAGGTTTCGAATCCCGATACATTGACCAGTGCGAAACCAATCGATGCCATTGGCAGGCAGGGGAACATGTTTGAATTTATCAATCTTTATCCCAACCCGGCCAGCGGCACTTTCAGAATCACCTATGCAACAGGGACTCCCCGTGAGGTACAAATCAGGCTGGTTTCATCCAGCGGACAGGTATTGTATCATACTGCCCGACCGGACAAAACCGCAGGGATTCACAACGTGACAGTTGAAGCCGGACAGCATGCTGCCGGGCTTTACAAGGTCGTCCTGCATTCCGAGGGCGTGAACATCAGTAAATCGCTGGTTGTCAAATAAAGAGATATTCAAAGTTGGGAAAGCCATTCCGTCTTCGGGATGGCTTTTTTGTTTCGGAAAATTCCTAATTTTGATCAGACAGGATCAAATAAATGCCATGAAGCTAAGAAACATCGTTCCATCTTCCGCTCAAAACCGGATTGCCAGATTCAGCAGAAAAATCCTTCTTCCGGTGTTGCCTGTTCTTTTTTTACTGCCACTTCAGGGCGGTGAAAAAGAGGAAATTGAGGCAGGTCATAAAACCACGGATGCACCTTTTCCATGGGTTACAGAAAATGGAAAAGGAGCTTATGCAACCGGGGTATACCGCAATTTATTCGCAGAGAACGGTTACTCTGATAAAGAAATCAGCCGGAAACTGAATGCAGGCTTTGACCAGTTGTTTTATGGTGACACGTCGGAGGTGATTTACTTCAGTGCAGGCAGCAATGTAAACGGGCCGATGGCCTATATTAAAGATGTGAACCACCATGATGTCAGAAGTGAGGGGATGTCGTACGGGATGATGATTTGCGTCCAGATGGACAAAAAAGCAGAGTTCGACGCACTCTGGAACTGGGCATTAACCTGGATGTATATTTCAGATCGCGCCCATCCTTCGGAAGGTTATTTTTCATGGTCGATGAAACCCGATGGGTCACCCAATTCAGAAACGCCTGCTCCTGACGGGGAAGAATATTTTGTGACGGCACTTTACTTTGCCTCTGGAAGATGGGGCGATGGTGACGGAATATACAATTATAAAGCCTGGGCTGACAAAATCCTGAAAGCCATCAGACATCATCCGGGGAAAAGAGGACCGACAAGGTTTGGTCCCAGGAGTGTATATCCGATGGTAAATGAAGAGCATAAAATGATCCGGTTTGTCCCCAATCTGGGACCGGGATATGGGTTTACAGATCCATCCTATCATTTGCCGGCATTTTATGAACTCTGGGCTCGATGGGGACCTGAAGAAGACAGGCCATTCTGGGCAGCCGCTGCCGATACGAGCCGTGAGTTTTTTCTGCGTGCAGTTCATCCGGTCACTGGTTTATCGTCCGATTATGCCCATTTCGACGGTTCTCCGGTTGTATCCCGATGGAACAGCAATTCCTCAGTTTTTGCATACGATTCATGGCGTACCGCCTCGAACTGGGCTGTTGACTGGTCGTGGTGGGCAAAAGATCCCCGTCAGCAGGAACTGAGCAGCCGATACCAGTCATTTTTCATTTCGCAGGGGATGGAGAGTTATGGATGCAATTTCGAAACCGACGGAAGGGTTATTAATCCGAGACATGCTACTGGCCTGGTTGCCACCAATGCTGTGGTGAACCTGGCTTCAACCCACCCTAAGGCAAAAGATTTCACCGATGCCCTCTGGAATGCACCCATCCCTTCAGGATTCGGAGAGCGTTACTACGACGGACTTCTCTACCTGATGAGCCTATTGCATTGCAGTGGTCAGTTCCAGATTTGGCAACCCCGCTTTTAACTGGGGGAACCGGAAGCATCGAAAATGTGCCATCCCAACAAATCATAAGCCGTGAAGTTAGATACTCCGGGCAATAAAATCAAACCTCAACGGTTTGTTTGGGACTTTTACATCCCATTTGCAGCTTTCACACGAAAGGAATTCCATCACCTGGTTATTATAACCGGGCAATGGAGAGTCCGCCGTCGACAGAGATAACCTGTCCTGTCGAATAGGGCATGCTTCCGGATGCGAGGGCAGCGACAGCTTTTCCGACATCTTCGGGAGTTCCCCAGCGGTTACTGACGGAAAAGCCGCTGGCAAACAGTTTGTCATATTTCTCCTGCACCGCCGAGGTCATATCAGTCCGGATGATACCGGGCTGGATTTCATACACAGGAATATCATACTCGCCCAGCCTGGTTGCCCAAAGCCGGGTTGCCATGGAAATACCGGCTTTCGAGATGCAGTAATCGCCCCGGTTCACCGATACTACGGAAGCAGAAACAGAAGAAATATTGATGATGCAATAGAATTCATCCTGCTCTTTTTTATTCCCGATCATCGACCGTGCCACCAACTGGGTCAGGAAATAGGGCCCCTGAAGGTTTACTTTCAGTATCTGCGAAAAGCTCTCCTCGGTGGCATGAAGGATATCCCTGCGTTCAGAAGGAGCAATACCGGCATTGTTCACCAGGATGTTAATTTTCCCGAAATTCTCCAAAACGGAACCAACCAGCTCCATCCGGTCTTCCTTCACCGAAATATCCCCACGAAAATAAACCACCTTTGTTCCATATTCAGCAAGCTCCTGCACAACGGGCAATACAGCGGCAAGATCACGCCGGCCATTCAAAGCCAGATCAAATCCTGCCTTGGCCAGTTCCGTAGCGATCCCCAAACCGATTCCCCGAGTTCCTCCTGTTATCAAAGCTGTTTTCATTCGTATAAATTTTCAATGTCAATCTCTACAATTTTCGTAAGAACTTTT
>CAYNBE010000186.1:0-7379 GCA_964395045.1 uncultured Prolixibacteraceae bacterium
GGCAGGCATCTGTTTCAACAAGATACATTTAATGAACAAAATATTATAAACAGATGAAAAGGGCAATTCTGACATTTCTTCTGGCAGCCTGGGCAGGGTCAGCCTTTCCGCAAAAGGTCGGATTGGTTCTCAGCGGGGGTGGCGCACGCGGGCTTGCCCACATCGGTGTAATCAGAGTGCTTGAAGAAAATCACATTCCCATCGATTACATCACGGGGACATCCATGGGGGCCATTGTTGGCGGACTTTATGCAGCCGGGTTTACCACCGATGAAATGGAGGAACTATTCAGGTCAGAGGATTTTTATTTCTGGTCGACCGGAAAAATTCAGGAAGAGTACCGATATTTCTTCAAACAGCCCGAGGAGAATCCGGCATGGATTAACCTGAAACTCGAAAGGAGGAAAGACAAGATCAAATTGCTGCCTCCTACAAACATCATCCCGCAATGGCAGATGGACTTCAGTTTCATGGAATTGATGGCTGCAACCACAGCGATCATCAACAATGACTTTAACAACCTTTTTGTTCCTTACCGGTGCGTGGCCACCGAAGTCCTCCACAACAAACAGGTGGTCCTTGCATCAGGCGACCTGGGCGAAGCCATCAGGGCATCCATGACGTTCCCTTTTTATTTCAAACCCATCGAGATTAACGGGGAACTGCTTTTCGACGGCGGAATCGTAAACAACTTTCCGACCGATGTGATGAAGGAAACCTTTCATCCCGATATCATTATCGGGCACAAGGTTTCCAACTCCCCGCAGGAAGCCGAAGCCGACGATATTATCAGGCAGATCACCACCATGATTCAACGTCCGACCAATTATGAAATTCCGGAAAAAGAAGGGATACTTCTCGAAACCGACATTTCCTCTGTCGGGATTCTCGATTTTCACAAGCTCCGTGAAGTGGTCAGTGCCGGGGAAAAAACGGCCAACGCCCATATCGACAGCATCAGGTTCAGAATTCAGAGACGGATAGATCCGGAAGAACTTGCACGTAAAAGGGAAGCTTTCCAAGCACACAAACCTGCCTTACTTTTTAAGAATATCCAGGTAGAGGGAGTGGACGATCCGCTTCAGCAGAAATATATCATCAACTCCATCAAACACAACAAAAACGTATTCACTATCGATGTCTTCAGGAAAGAATATTTCAAACTCCTGACCGATCAGCAAATCAAATCGATCAGGCCACTTGCCGTTTTTAACCCGGAATCGGGGTACTTCGATGTTCACCTGAAAGTGGAACCTGCCACACGGGCTGAGATAAATATCGGGGGAAATATTTCCACAAAACCCATTAACCAGGGATATTTTGATCTCAGATATCGGCTTTTCAGGGAACGTTCCTATTCGTTCAACACCAATCTCTATTTCGGCCGCTTTTACAGTTCGTTCAAACTGGGAGGAAGAATCGATTTTCCAACTGTTCAACCCTGGTATTTTTCAAGTTTCCTCACCTACAACCGTTGGGATTTCTTCGCATCGAGCAATGAGCTGTTTTTCGAAGATGTCAGGCCTCCATACATCATCCAGGATGAGACCAATTTCAGAAACGAAGTGGGATTGCCTCTCGGCTTACACAACAAACTTGCTGTTGGAATAGCCTGGTCAGGATCACAGGATGATTATTATCAGATCGATAAGTTTAACAAAGCCGACGAGCCTGACAGAACGGATTTCAATTCGTTCATTTCCTCGATAAGTTTTGAGAAGAACTCGCTGAACCAGAAGCAATTTGCCACAGATGGAAGCTACCGTAACATCTACCTTGCATCTGTCACCGGACAGGAGAAGAATATCCCCGGTACCACATCAGATTACAAGCTTACCACACGGCAGAATCACAATTTTCTTCTTTTCCGGGGGATGACCGAGAAATATTTTCCTGTAAGAAAGCCCTTTATCCTGGGAACAAGGCTCGAACTTGTCATGAGCAACAAAAAAGCATTCTGCAATTATACCTCCACATTAATGAGTGCCACCGGTTTTCAACCCACCCCGCACAGCCGTACCCTTTTTATCAGGAATTTTCACTCCGACAGCTATCTTGCAGGAGGCATCAAAGCAATTGCCTGGTTAAAACCCCAAATCCATTTCAGATTGGAAGGATACGGTTTCGTTCCGTTTCATGAGCTTGTACAAACAGCCGACAAAAAAGCGGAAAAAAGCGGAAAACTGATAACAAACCTCTATACCCAGGGCATGGCAGCATTGGTGTATGAAACGGGGCTTGGCCCTGCCAGCCTTGCCCTGAACTACTACGATAAGCCAAATACAAAATGGTATTTTACCCTGAATTTCGGATACATCCTTTTTAACAAAAGGGGATTCTGAACCACTTTACTCCTTGCGCCGGTAACACCTGACCCATGAAACCTCAAACGAAACCGGAAGGTTTCCATCGCTGATTTCATCCACCACAAGAGAAGTAAGGTTCAGATGCATGGCGACATCCTTTATGTCCGGGACCATTGACTCACAGACGATTTTGTCGTTGATTTTCCAGGTTAAATGCCGTCCTTCCCTTTCCAGCCTGAAAAGATAAAACTTGTTTCTTGACAGGGTTCCGATATTTGCACCCGTGAAATGAGGCACCGGTGAATTGCCTGCAGCCAGCATTCCCATCCGGCATTTTGGGCCCATTTCAACCAGGATAACCCGCGGAGAGTTATTTTCACCCAAAAGGTGAAATGAGCTGACAACCTGTTTTACGGGGTTGAACCTGACCTTTGCCTCCACAATACCGTCTGCCTGCCAGAAGCTGTGGATTGTGGAAAGTGTATCGGAGGTATACCCGAATTCCATGGGAACGAACCCTAAATCAGGCCGCCACTGCTTACCCTGTGTCTTTTCTTTCCTTACCTGTATCAGGAGCCGGCCCTGCCCTGCCACACTGTTTTTTCCCCCGGTGTATGCCTGAAGATCACCGGGTTGTGAGAACTGGAAGCCAAGTAACCTGTCGGCCCAGTAACTGTTGGGAGTCCATTTTGATCTATCCACACCATTGGCCATAAAATCTTCCGAAAAGGACACTTCCCAAAATTTATAGAAATCAAAATCTGTCGTTCCGGCATACCTGAAATAGGTTTTCACTTTCGGATGCTCCTTTAAACGCAGGAACTTTTGTTCCCTTGCATATTCTTCCGTTTTTTCCCATTTCTTCTTGTCCTCAAGGAAGGCCTTTCTTTCGAGGAACGGAGCCGATGAAGTCAGTTCCTTCAACTCCTGGTACCTTTCTAACCGGAACGAATCCCTGACTTCCAGATAGTTTTTATACAATCGTGAATTTTCGGTTTTCCTGTGGAAAACGACCTCCGGATCTGCCTTCAACTCCCTAAAGCGCAAATATTTATTCCATGCTTCGCTTTTCTGAAGCTTTTTCCTGTCTTTCAAGTAAGCTATTTTTTCGGAGAATTCATCTCTCCCTGTCAGATGGACCAGGTCTTCAAACCTTTTCAGGATATGGCTTCCCCTGACTTCACGGTACAACTTTAATGAACCCGACTTCTCAAACCTGAAATATTCCCTGATCTCCCGGTCAAGCTTCAATCTGAAAAACTCCCTTCTGGCTGATTTGTCCCTTTCCGGGGCATTTTTCAGTTCAAGGTATCTCCTGAGCTTTTCCGATTTTCTGAACTGTACGTGCTCAGCCAGCTTCTGTGATTCTGCCAGGGCAAAATAGGCCCTGACCGGCCTGCTTTTTTTCAAACGTCTGAGTTCATCCACCTGCTTTTGCTCGGCAGATCCATTATAACGCTGCAACTCAATTTCCTTTTTCTCCTGTTCAAATGCACCTTCCTCAATATATTCTTTCAGTTCCCAGAATAATTTCAGCTTATCTGAACTTCCAATTTTCTCAAATTTCTCAAGTTTACCCGACGACAGAAATTTAAAATAATCCTTGATTGGTTTGCTTTTTCTCAGTTCTATAAATTCCTTCATCTGGTTGAATTCTTCGCTTCCGCGGAAAACCAGGGAATCTGATTCTTTCTTTTTTGCCTGCAATTCCCCCGATTTGATCCACTTTTCAAGTTCCCTGTATTCTTCAAGCTCTTTGGAAGCTTCCGCTTCGAGGAAGTCGCCATATTTTTTTTCGGTTTCATTCCTGTGCGCCTCAATTTTACCGGCATCCTGAAGCCTTCCTGTCAATTGAAGCAGAAATAATTTAAAAGACATCGCAGTTTTTTAAGGTAGTTTATCCGTTCAAAATTAAATAAAGTAACCAAACCATAGTCACTCCTTTTAAAAATATGCAACGTCTGACCAGGCTCTCCATATGATCGGCTTTTAAATTTTCCCGGCCGATAAACCAACCGGTCTTTCCAATATCTATCTTTGATTCATGGAAAGGATCCGGGAAAGAACAGGAATGAATAAAAGAATTGCAGCCCATCATTGTGACAAGATGATGGACAGCTCACCGCAACCAGAGAGATGTTTTTTTTAATGCATATAACCGGAACAAAGAATCTAAACTTGATGAAAAAAACAGTATTGATAATGTTTCTGACAGGATTCATGTTGAAAGGGGCAGCCGTAGGTTTTCCGGTTTCAGACCCGGAGACGGACGTCAGATATATAGTTCTGGCCAATCCCACAACGAACAACCTGGAAATAGTCAGGTTCCTGATCGAAAAAAGAATATTCAGGGTTAACATGAAAAAAACCAGGTTCCTGGGAGTCTATCACAAGAACCAGCACTATGATTTTGAAAAGAGCAGGGAATGGATTCAAACAAATGCACCCCGCATGTTCCTCCTCCGGGAAATTGGCGGTGAGATCAGCGACAGCGTTGTATTCAGTGAGAACGGATGTACTGAAGAATTCAGGGAACTCTTTGACCGGTCGGCAGGCATTCTCTTTTTTGGCGGTCCTGATATTCAACCCGGTTTATATATGGAAGAGAACACTCGCTCGGTTGTAACCGATCCCTGGAGACACACGTTCGAAGTATCCCTCCTGTTTCATCTACTGGGAAGTTCCCGCAATCCCGGATATACCCCATGGCTGAACGAAAGGCCCGGATACCTGGTGACCGGATTTTGCCTGGGACTGCAAACCATGAATGTAGCCACTGGTGGAACCCTGGTACAGGATATTCCCGAAGAGATATATTCAGAAACATCTCCTTCAGCTATTGTTTCCATCGATAGGGAAAACCTGCACCGCAATTACTGGCAGGAACTTTCAGACGACAAACAGATTATGGGGATCAATCTGCACACCATCCGGTTTACTGCCCATCCCTTTTTCGGAAAGGAAATCCGGATCAGAAAAGGTGCAACACCACGAATTTACAGCAGCCATCATCAGTCGATTGGAACAATCGGCACAGGATTTGATGTGACAGCCTTGTCTCCGGATGGAAAGGTGATTGAAGGGATGGCCCACCGGTTGTTCCCGAATGTCTTCGGGGTACAGTTCCATCCCGAAGTCCCTGCCCTTTACGAAGACCGTGAACTCTGGAAATTTGCACCCGAAGAAGAGCCCACCACATACCACAGGGCATTGGGAAAAGAGAGTGTGCGATTTCATAAATTATACTGGAAGCGCATTTCCAACGGACTGAATATGAATGGGAAACATAAAAAATTCGCAAACCGACCGGATATAGTTGGTAAATAATTTTTCCCGGGGGGATTGATTTTACATTCAAACCGCACTTAAAATACATCAGTCATGAAAAAAACAACAATCACAGCTCTTTATCTGACCGTTGCTGTTCTGGTCACAGCTCAGCCACGTGCCCTGCGGTCGGATTTAAAAATCACCGAAGTAACTGTTTACACAAATGGAGCCAGGATTTTCGGTGAAAAAAAGGTCGAAATTCCTTCCGGTACCAGTACACTCCGGTTCACAGGTGTTTCATCGAAACTGGATGCCGGAAGTATCCAGGTCGCTGCCGAAGGCAACGTTACCATCATTTCCGTAAACAGTGAACTTGATTTTTTATCTGAAAAAGAACAGGGACAGGAAGTCAGAAACCTGGTCAAAAAGCGTGACGAACTTGTCAAAGCCACTGAAAAAGAGAAATTGCAGATAGAGATTCTTGACAAGGAGATGCAGTTTATGGAGGCCAACATGAAAGTCACCGGCACATCGGCTGTCACCAGGGTAACCGAACTTGCTCCCATGGTCGATTTTTTTGTTTCAAAAATCACCTCGATCACTACAGACAGGAAATGGCGGAACGATTCGATCCGGTCCTGGACAGAGCAGATCAACAAATTAAATGCCCAGATCGGCGACCTGATGTCTCAGCAGAAGAATCCGGGTGGTGTCGTTGCCGTGAACCTCGACGCCCCGCAAAAAAGCAGTGTACTGTTCAAAGTCAGCTATGTTATCAGGGATGCGGGTTGGATTCCGGCATACGACATCCGGGTGGCAAACATCGAATCGCCTGTGCAAATCACCTATAAGGCAAGCGTTTTCCAGAATTCAGGTACCGACTGGAAAGATGTAAAACTGCGCTTTTCATCGGCCGATCCTTCCCAGAGGGGTGTTCTTCCGGTGCTTTCACCGTGGTGGCTGAACATCCGGGAACAGCCCCCCATCCGTGCGTATGGTACCATTGAAAAAAAGATGCTGAAAATTGCCGAGATGCAGAATGTGACAGCCAACATGGTTGCCATGCCCATGTCGATGGTTCGTGAAGAAGCCGGTACCACCGTTGAGTTTGTCATGGGTAAACTTTTCTCCGTTCCTTCAAACGGGAAGAATCACCTTGTCGACATCACCACCGAGCCTGTCCAGGCAGACTATTCCTATATCACTGTACCCAAGATCGATCCGGTTGCTCACCTCACCGCAAAACTGACAGGCTGGGAACAGCTCGGCCTCCTTCCGGGCGAAGCCAATGTATTCTTTGAGGGTTCTTTTACGGGCAAAACATTTCTGAACACAAGCGACTTTTCCGACACACTGGAGCTGTCGCTCGGAATCGACAGGAATATCTCCGTCCAGCGGGAATTGGAAAAAGAACTTTCAACCACCCGTTTCCTCGCTTCAAAAACAGAAGTTTCCAAAAGCTGGAAAATTTCGGTCAGAAACAACAAAAGCGAAAAAATCACCATCCTGGTCTCCGATCAGTTGCCCCTGTCAGCCCATTCGGATATCGAGGTAACCGATACCCGGCTTTCCGGTGGGAAGTTAAATGCTGAAACTGGTGAGGTAAAGTGGTTGATCGGGGTGAAACCAGCAGAAAAGGCCGAAAGATCAATTTCATGGACGGTCCGGTACCCTAAAGGGAAAAAGATAAACCTGGATGAATGAAATGAGCATGTATAACGATAGACAAACTGAGGTGATGATACGTCACATGCGAATTCCCCGCCTGCCCTGCCTACCCTGCCTACCCTGCCTACCGGCAGG
>CAYNBE010000187.1:0-7273 GCA_964395045.1 uncultured Prolixibacteraceae bacterium
GAGGCAGATGTATTGGTGGTGGGGGGTGGCCCTGCCGGGATTATTGCTGCGCGTGCTGCTGCCGAAGACGGCCTGTCGGTGGTGTTGATCGAGAGCCGGAGCTTCCTTGGTGGAAACTTGACCATCGGTTTGCCGGTGCTTGGTTTCCTCGGACAGAAAGGGAACCAGATCATCACCGGATTGCCCGAGAAATTTATTGACCGCCTGGCTGACCGGGGAGGTGCAAGTCCGCACCAACCTTGTCCCCTTCACATGGGTATTACCTTCATCGAACCAGAAGTTGTAAAAACGGTCGCATTTGAATATTTAAGGGAATGTGGGGTGAGAATCTTGCTCTATACTTTCTTTTCAGGGGTGGTTATGGAGGGGAACAAGATACAGGGAGCGTTTGTGGAAACCAAGCAGGGAAGGGAAGCTATCCTTGCAAAGGTAATCATCGACTGTACGGGGGATGCCGATGTGGCATTTCGGGCGGGGGTTCCCTGTAAGAAAGGAAATGAAAAGGGGGGGATGCAACCTCCCACACTCATGTTCAGCATGGGGAATGTTGACCTGGAAAAATTGCGCCACAACTTGGCTGCAAATCCGGAATCGTATGCTGCTGATATCATTCCTCCTGAATATTTTGCCGCAAACCGGAGATTCATCCTGGTGGGCCTCCGTGATGTGATGAAGAAAGCAAAACATGACGGGCTGAAATTACCGGTCGAACGCACGATCATTATCACAGGTCTGAGAAAGGATGAAGCCTGGATCAATATGAGCCGGGTGAACGGAGTGGATGGGACCGATCCGTCTGGCACGACCAGTGGTGAATATGAGGCCCGGCTTCAGGTGGAAGAAATCGTCCGGTATCTGACCGGGTATGTGCCCGGTTTCGAACAGGCATTTTTGCAGAGAATGGCTCCTTTTCTCGGTATCCGTGAAACCAGGAGGATCACAGGACTTTATGAAATGACAAAGGAGGATATCCTGGGATGCAGAAGGTTCGCCGACGGCATTGCCGTTGCAAGCTATCCCCTTGATCTGCATCATCCTGTCGGCGGTGATTGCACCCTCGAATACAGTGGTGATTGTTATGACATTCCTTATCGCTCGCTTTTACCCGTGAATGTTGAAAACCTTCTGGTAGCCGGACGAAGTATCTCAGCTTCCCATGAGGCACTGTCGGCCATCCGGGTGATGGCCCCTTGCATGGCAATGGGCGAAGCCGCCGGCAGAGCCGCAAAAATAGCTGTCCGGGACGGGATCTTCCCCTCAGCAGTCGATGTGGAAAAGTTGAGAGAGGAACTCATTCAAAATGGTGCATATCTGAGAACCTAAATGCCGGATGTTCCGGAATTTTTCCGGGTGAAAAGGGAAAGTAGAGAACCCATCTGAATTCGGTCACTCCAGAAATAAATGGCTTATAAATACATCCTGGAAGCCGGCTTCTTTCTCCAGACTGATGTGATTTGTAATCTTCAGGATTTCTTCTGCCAACGGCAGGCCGTTGAAAAGAAACATTTTCGCTCCGATCAGGGCGGTATTGCCCATTTTACGGATTTTTTCCACGGGTAATCCGATCGTCCCGGTTTCTGACAGGTGGGGAAGATGTATGTAGTTGCCGAAACCTCCGGCAATGAAAATTTCCTGGATATCTTCCTGGACCAGCGACAGCTGGTTCGTCAGGATGGAAAGCCCGGTGGCCAGGGCTGCCTTGGCAAGCAGAAATTCGTGGATATCTTTCTGTGTGAGTGAGATTTTCCCTGTAAGCGGGATGTTTGTGCCTCCCGAAAGTATTTCTCCGTAACTCCCGATTGCTCCCGTTTTCCGGAGAAGCGCCACAGCGTCAATGAGGGCGCTGCCGCAGATTCCGCGGGCTGTGCCGTTGCCGATTACGGTAGCCGACAGATGGCCCCCTTCCATTCTGAATGAAGAAATGGCACCGGTCACTGCCCTCATGCCGGCCGAAATGTTCGCCCCTTCGAAGGCAGGACCGGCAGCCGTGGATGCACAGATAATCCCGTACCTGTTTCCGACGGCAATTTCACCGTTGGTGCCCAGATCGATCAGACCATGCGGCTCTTCTTTTCTATGTAATCCGGTAGCGGCAATTCCGGCCAGAATGTCGCTGCCGACAAAACCTCCGATCGACGGAAAAAAATAAACCGACTCCTCTACCCTGAATTTCCATCTGAGGTCACTTGTGGTAAAAGCGCATAATCCAGGATCGGCGGGTTGAAAAGGATAGCAGGCGAGCGGAGTGATATCGGCACCTTTGAACAGGTGTTGCATCACCGTGTTGCCCACCAGCACAATCCGGGTGATGTTCACCGGATGTTTTTTCAGCATGCCGGAAATCATATCCCCAATGGCCTGTCGTATCAGCAACTTCATTTCGGTGGCATGGCCATCCATTCCAGCCTGAATACGGGATATCAGATCAGAACCGAAACGGAGCTGGGGATTGAGCATAGTGGCGGCATCGATCACCCTGGCATTCGACAGATCAACCAGCTGGGCCACCACAGTGGTGGTTCCCAGGTCTACCGCTATTCCGAATCCTTCTGAAGGTATGAAATCAAATTCGCTTTCATCGGCCAGGATAATGTGATTGAATTGCTCAACTTCCAGGGTGATATCCCCGGTGCAACTGCTGAAACATGCCAGCCGCCAGTCGGGTCCCAGTCCCAGTTCTCCGGCTTTCAGCCGGTGCTGCCTGCTTATCGCTACCTCCCCTTCAAGGAGCCTGAACCTGCACTTCCCGCACCTTCCCCTGCCTCCGCATGGAAATTCAATCCCGAATTCATGCAGGACATCCATCAGGGGGGTACCGTGATTCACCCGGATATCTTTCCCCAGAGGATGCAGCCTGATCAGATGTTTCTTCATAAAACTGGATTACCCGGAACTATCAATGATACCCTCTGCGCTGAGGACCCCAATCCCTGCCGCCACGTTTCCCGTCCGGAATTCTTTTCAAAGACTTCCCGAAACCAGCGCATTTCATACTTCTGAAGTTTATTCACTTTCCGTCTGCTCCCTGCGAATATAGCAGCAATTCCCATCATTTCAAAAGGAGTTACTAATCAACCGGAAAAAACCTGCTGTCAACCAGGGAACACAATTTTCGTTTACATTTTATCATTCTGTTGCGAGGGATTTTGGTTGACAGTTTTTTCATTATTGAAACCTGACCCTGATGGCCGGGTTTTACCATCTCGTCGCCCTTGGTCTCAATTGTACCCTCATACGCTTTGTTGGTTTACCTCATCCTCTATTTTTATATTGCTATCATATTGATGTGCAATTATTTCCCTCTCTCCAACCAGGAGAGGGGGTAGGGGTGAGGTATTTGGATTGGATTGAAATTTTCAACTTTTCGGACGTTGAAATATGGCCGAACCGCAATATCTTTGCAGGAAGCCAGAATAATCAGGGAATAAAAGCGACATTAGCTGTGAAACAGAATTGTGTTACCATGGCAAACAACGATACCTGAATGTATATCCAGGTTGTACGTGTAGTCTTGCAAAGAGCAAATGTAATTGCCAAAATCCAGCGCAACGAATCGGAAAAAGTATATTTGCAGAAATATTTCGAATAAGAAGTTTAAATCGTTATCCCTTTATTAATAGTGGTTATTGATGACAGACTGAAACCGGAAGACCTGAAAGAAAGGCTGAAGCTTTTCTGGGATTTGTCAGGCGAAAAAATTCTTCGGATCGAATCTGAATTTAATCCGGAAAAAGGTGCCCCGGTTTTTACGGTAAACGGGAAGTATGTCCCCCGGGGCTGGACCGAATGGACCCAGGGATTTCAGTTTGGTTCCTCCCTTCTTCAGTTTGATGCCACCGGCAATGAAGAATTTCTGAAGCTGGGGCGTGACCATACGTTGAAAAAAATGTCTCCTTATCTAACACATACCGGGGTTCACGACCATGGGTTCAATAATTTGAGTACCTATGGAAATCTCTTCCGTCTCATGAAAGAAGGAAAAATTCCCGGGAATGAGCGGGAGCTGGAGATATACAGGCTGGCAGTCAAGGTTTCCGGTGCTGTTCAGGCTGGCAGATGGACCAAAACGAGGGACGGAGGTTTTATTTTCTCCTTTAACGGGCCTCAATCGCTCTTTGTTGATACCATCCGTTCGTGCAGGGTATTGATGTTATCACATTTGCTGGGACATTTTCTCCAGGGAGAAAGCGATGTGCATATTTCGCTTTTCGACAGGGCTGTTGAACACATCCTGTCAACCGCGAAATTTTCGGTCTATTATGGCGAAGGCCGTGATATGTATGATGAGTGGGGCAGAACAGCCCACGAATCCCTCTTTAATCCCCTGAGCGGAGATTACCGTTGCCCAAATTCGCAACAGGGATATTCTGGGTTTACAACATGGACAAGGGGATTGGCCTGGGCCATGCTTGGTTTTGCCGAAGAACTGGAGTTGCTGAATCTCCTTCCGGAACCTCTGTTTGAGAACCACGGAGGGAAAGAGCAGGTACTTGCGGTGATGATGAGAGCAGCGCGGGCAACCTGTGATTTTTATATCAGCCATACGCCCTCAGACGGAATTCCATACTGGGACACCGGAGCACCCGGACTGACGAAAATGGGAGATTACCTGAACCGTCCGGCCGATCCCTTCAATGATGCTGAACCAGTCGATAGTTCAGCTGCTGCCATCGGGGTGCAGGGATTGCTCCGTTTGGGCCATTTCCTGCTGTCAGAGAAACACGACCCCTCGGGTGAACATTATTGGCAGGCAGGTCTGACAATTACCGGCCGTTTGCTGGAACCACCCTATCTTTCAACAGAAAACAGTCATCAGGGGATTCTCCTCCATGGAGTATATCACAGGCCAAACGGGTGGGACCACATTCCTGCCGGATATCGGATTCCGTGTAATGAATCGGTCATGTGGGGAGACTATCATATCCGCGAGGCAGCGCTGTTTCTGTCAAGAATTGTGGAAAATGGCCGTTATCTTATGTTTTTCAATGGAATAGAATAACTTATGCCTTCAGAAATCAGGGATCTTTCGCGGCTTTGCCTGCATACGATCACCACCCGTCCCTGGGGAATCGAAGATTGCATCCGGAATTATTCTGAATCAGGGATCCATGCGGTCACCCTCTGGCGGAATGTTTTGGAAAACAAGAATCTCCGCACCATCCGGACAATGCTCGGTGATTACGGTATGAAAGTGGTTTCCCTGTGCCGGGGGGGATTTTTCCCTTCCATTGAAGAGTCAGTCCGAATAAGGGCTTTAGACGATAACCTGCTTGCTATCGAACAAGCCCGGGCAATCGGTGCACCCATGATCGTTCTTGTTTGCGGTTCCGATTGCCGTCAGTCGCTCGAAAAATCGAGAGAGCAGATTGCCGAAGGAATATTCCGGATTTTACCTGCTGCCCGCAGTGCCGGAATCAGGTTGGCTGTTGAACCCCTTCATCCCATGTATGCCGCTGACCGTTCGGCCATTAATACCCTCCGCCAGGCAAATGACGTTGTTGAAATGATCAATTCTGATTATGTTGGTGTTGCTGTCGATGTGTATCATCTCTGGTGGGACTCTTCCCTGGAAACAGAAATAAAAAGAAGCGGCGCTATGAACCGTTTGTTTGCCTTCCATGTGAGCGATTGGAAACTGCCGTTGGGGGATATCCTGAACGACCGTGGAATTATGGGGGAGGGATGCATCAATATCCCCGGGATACGCTCATGGATGGAATCTGCAGGATTTGAAGGATTTCATGAAGTGGAAATATTTTCAGAAAGACATTGGGCTTCAGATCAATGGCAGTTTCTCGGGAACATCAAAAATGCGTATATGACTAAAACATAAACCGATGGGCAATTCTGTAAAAATTCACAAAGTGGGGATCATCATGAACGGGGTGACCGGAAGGATGGGGACCAACCAGCATCTGATACGGTCGGTGGTTGCCATCATGAAACAGGGCGGAATACGGGTTTCTTCCGAAGAGGTGATCATGCCCGATCCTGTGCTGGTAGGGAGAAATGAAAAAAAACTGGAAGAACTTTCAGAACTTTCAGGGATCAAAAACCTGACGACCCGGTTCGATGATGTGATCGGTGATCCGTCGTACCAGATATATTTCGATTCACAAACAACCGGCGAACGTGCCTCTGCCGTGAAAAAGGCAGTTGGGGCAGGGAAACATGTGTATTGTGAAAAACCGGTAGCCGCTGACCTGGAGAGTGCCCTTGAGCTGGTCCGCCTATGTGAAAAGGCTGGTGTTAAACATGGTGTTGTTCAGGATAAACTGTGGCTCCCAGGAATGGTCAAACTGAAACGGTTGGTTGATAACGGTTTTTTTGGCAGAATTTTATCGGTCAGGGGAGAATTCGGATACTGGGTTTTCGATGGCTTTTCAACTCCTTCGCAACGTCCAAGCTGGAATTACCGGAAAGAGGAGAACGGCGGAATCATCGTGGATATGCTGTGCCACTGGAGGTATCTCCTCGACAATCTCTTCGGCAGGGTGAAAGCTGTGTCATGTAAGGGCGCTACCCATATTCCGGAAAGGGTCGACGAGAATGGAAAAGTATATAAATGCACTGCCGATGATGCAGCCTATGCTACGTTTGAACTCGAAGGGGGGATTGTGGCACAATTCAATTCATCGTGGGCAACCCGTGTCAGACGCGATGATCTCCTGACCATTCAGGTCGACGGAACCAAAGGATCGGCCGTGGCAGGACTTCGGGAATGCAGGGTGCAGGATATTGCGAATACTCCCAGGCCCGTTTGGAATCCTGACATGCCAAATCCTGTCAATTTTTACGAAGGATGGACAAATGTATTTGAAAATGAAATATTTGAAAATGCGTTTAAAGCCCAGTGGGAATTGTTTTTGAAACATGTTGTGAAGAATGATCCCTTCCCCTGGAACCTGAAAGAAGGGGCCAAAGGGATACAACTGGCCGAAAAAGCGATCGAAAGCTGGAGCCGAAGGTGCTGGATTGAAGTCGATGATCTGCCTTAAGTAACCATCACAGCCGTTTGATATTTTTTAGAACCTGACACAAAACAGCAGGCTGAACCATCCGGAGCCTCGAAAAAATCCCGTGAGTCAACTATGAACAGTGAAATTTCAGGCAAACCTGCCTGCTTGCTGGCATGTGTTTCAATTCATTCACCATTACAGCTTAATATTTTTAACGAATGAAATGAGCATGTATAACGATACACAAACTGAGATGATTATACGTCACATGCGAATTCCCCGCCTGCCCTGCCTACCCTGCCTACCGGCAGGCA
>CAYNBE010000188.1:0-7263 GCA_964395045.1 uncultured Prolixibacteraceae bacterium
GATAGTATGCAAAATGATTTAATATGGCTAGGGCTGCTGACCTTAGGAGTTCCGGTCGGGATGTTTTTATCAGATATTTCAATTGCCCGGCAACTATGGTATAAAAGAATAGGAAAATAGCTGATATACCTGAAGCTATAAAAATCAGCTGCACATAATCCAATTCACGAAGCGCCAGCTTGAAAGCTGTTGCAACGGTTGACCAGATCAAAACAGCCGGAACAGCAAACAGAAGGCTTTTGTCATGAACGTCCTTACGGAGAGGGGAGAGTGCCATTCAACAATTGTTTTTCAT
This sequence comes from uncultured Prolixibacteraceae bacterium, assembly GCA_964395045.1. Lineage (GTDB taxonomy): Bacteria > Bacteroidota > Bacteroidia > Bacteroidales > Prolixibacteraceae > UBA1413. The sequence continues at coordinate 296 of CAYNBE010000188.1, forward strand.
TGTCCGGACTATTTTTTATCCCTTCATCGGATGATTTTTCTGTGAGTTCCCGGTATCGTTCGCGGGCCTGGCTGACATAGATGCTTCCAGGGTAAGAAAAGAGAATTTCCCTGTAACAGGCCGCTGCTCTTCCGGGATCATTCAGCCGGTAATGGCAGGTTTCGGCAAGAAGGTACAATGCATCATCAGCAATCAATTCCCCCGAAAATTCTTTTACCAGTTTATCGAGATATTCAGCACCAGCAGTATAATTGTTCCTTTTCATTTCAATTTTTGCCTTTCGGAACAAAATGTCATCAGCCAGCGAATGAGAGGAGAAAAGGGTCATCACAGAATCGAGGATCATCAGCGCCAGGCTGTCCTTGTTCCTGAAACTGAGCAGGTCGGCATGCGCGAAATACTGAAGCGGTTTACCGATTGAATCCGGTCCGAGATTCCCTGAAATAAAGAGTGAAAGTTCCATGGCATCGTTGGCTGTCAATTTCGAGGTACTTGCTTTCAGAACATCAAGCTGCGCTTTTGCCCAGTTGAAATTGCCAAGGTAATAACCGAGTTTTGCCTTCTTCAGTTTTGCCTCATCCCCCAGAGAATTGTCACGATTTGCATCGATCACTTGTGAATATATGAGGATTGCTTCCCATGGATCGTCATTGTACACTGAAATATCGGCAAGTTCGGTTTTCAGGATTCCGCTTTCCTGCGGTTGCAGGGCAGGAATGGAGAGAGCTCTTTCCAGTATCTTCCTGGCCGAATCGCCCTTGTCGAGATAAAATCCCAATAAATGGGCATATTCCCGGAACAGTGAAATAAATGGCGGTTTATACCCCAGAATATCAATTGCCTTTTCAAACTGCGATCCGAGCAATTCTCCCTTTGAACGGTCCTGTTTTCCGGTTTCCAGGTAGTTCATATACCCGGCATGCATCCTGTGAACATAAGCCTGGTTGTACGATGGACTGCCGGGGCCTTTTAAAAGTATATAATCGAATGCACGTATTGCATCCTCGTAGTTTCTGTTGTTTATGGCAATGAGTGCCAGATTAATGATTTCTGGTTCTTCCCTGAGTGTCCTGCGGTCCAGTGCGATTAATTGGCGAAGGGCTGCCGGGAATTGTTTTTCCTGTAAAAAAAACCAGATCAGTAAACGGTTGAAAGCTAAAACATTTGGTTCCGATTGGATTTTTTTCAGGATAAGGGTTCTAAACTCGTCGCGCAACCCATTCTCAAAATCGAGATAAAGGGCTGAAGAAAGAATGCTCTGGACATAGGGGAGCTGGGCTTCGTTCATTTTGACCATTTCCAGGAGTTCTTCCATCAACCTGTTGTAATTTCTCAGATGGAGATAAATATTCACTAGTTCGCCGTGAAATTTTTCTCCTGGCATCAGCTCCTGCCCAAGTGCATAAGCTTTTTCGGCCAATTCATATTCATTCCAGATCAGAAACAGGTTGGCTGTATTCACAATGCTGCTTCGGTTAGCTGCAATCAGCCCGATGGCTTCTAAATATTTTTCCTGCGATTCCGCAAGGTTTTTCTGAAGTTTCAGCATATATCCCAACGCGATCAGAAGTTCAGTCCGGGGTATCTTTCCTTTACGGATTTCCTTTCTGATTTCGCTTTCAGCCAGTTGATACTGTTTGAGTTCGGCAAGGCATTGGAGATAATATCTGAAATAACCACTGCTGCCTCCTGCAGATAAATCTCTGAATAACGGGGCTGCTTTTTCAAAATTTCTTTCGTTCAGATATTTAATAGCAAGTTGGGGTACCGATTGGTGAACATTACCCTGGCAATAAGCTGCCTGGCAAACAGTCATAAATAATATGATGGTTAACAATCGCCTCATGCAGAATTGAAAATGAAAATGCAAAAATAGCACTATAACCTCAGGAATGCATCAATTCAGGCGGATTTCATCGCCATAAATTTCCAGTGCTGATTCCGGAGAGTTCGATTTCAATCGGTCGTATGCTTATAAAATGGAAAGGTTTATCTTTGTAAAAAGAGAAAATGTGCGATGATGGCCAATGATAGAAAGCGGCTGCCCGACTGGATGAGGATGGAGATGCCCAGAGGAGAAAACTACTCAAGAATTAAAAACCTGGTGCATACGAACAATCTCCATACAATCTGTAGTAGCGGTAATTGTCCGAATATCGGAGAATGCTGGAACCGGGGCACTGCCACTTTTATGATACTGGGAGATATCTGTACCCGGAAGTGTAAGTTTTGTGCGGTAAAAACCGGAAAACCCCTCCCTCCCGATGAACAGGAACCTGCTAAGCTTGCCGAAACGGTCGGTATTATGGGTATCAGGCATTGTGTGATTACATCGGTCGACCGGGATGATCTGGACGATCAGGGAGCCGGACACTGGGTAAAAACCATCAAAGAACTGAAACGTTTACATCCGGGAGTGACAATCGAAGTGCTGATTCCCGATTTCAGGGGTGACCCAAGGCTGATCCGTATGGTAGCCGGGGCCGGTCCTGACATCGTATCGCACAACCTTGAAACAGTTGAAAGGCTGACCCCGTTTATCCGATCAGCTGCAAAGTATCGCAGGAGCCTGGATGTCATCCGTTGTATATCATCGGCCGGGGTGGTCTCTAAATCAGGAATCATGCTCGGCCTGGGTGAGACCCATCAGGAAATATTAAACACAATGGATGATCTACGGGAGGCGGGATGCGAAGTGATGACCATCGGTCAATACCTGGCGCCGACAAAATCGCACCTTCCCGTAACCGATTACTTTCCGCCCTCCTATTTCAGGAGCCTCAGGGAGACCGCTCTTGGAAAAGGTTTCAGACATGTGGAAAGCAGCCCGTTGGTGCGCTCTTCGTACCATGCCGAAGAACATGTTCATTCGTAACCGGTCGTTTCCCCTTTCTTGATGGCAGGTATCCCGGACTCCATCCATGGAGGAGCAGGCTGGTTTTTGAGATAATGGTTGAAAAACTGAAACATCCGCTTATCGAGGTCCATCCGATTGGCCCAGCTTTCGGCTTTTAGGTTGTGGGGCTCATTGTTGTAATTTAAAAGCCATACCGGTTTGTCTAGCCTGCGGAGCGCCATGAAAAGTTCGATTCCCTGATACCATGGAACAGCCCCGTCGTTGTCATTGTGCATGATCAGCAGGGGAGTTTTCACCCGGGGTACATAGAACAAGGGTGAATTCTCGATAAATTGCAAGGGCTTTTCCCAAAGTGTACCACCGATCCGGCTTTGGGTCTGTTCATACTGGTACATGCGACTTATTCCTGTTTCCCAGCGTATTCCACCGTAAGCACTGGTCATATTGCTGACCGGTGCACCAGCCATGGCTGCTGCAAATAAATTGGTTTGCGTGATCAGCCAGGCTACCTGGAATCCTCCCCAGCTTTGCCCCTGCAAACCAATGTGCGCTTTGTCGATGAACTGGTACTTCGACATCAGGTAAACTACTCCGCTCACAATAGAGTTGTATGCACTTCGCCCCGGATAGCCAGTTTCATACCTGATATCCGGAATGAATACAAGATATCCGTTGCTTGTATAAAAAGTGGTGTTGATGGTCGACCGGCTGGGTGCAGGAATGGTATGTCCGTATAGATTATCGGACAACCGTTCATAAAAGTAAACCAGCATCGGGTATTTTTTTGAAGGATCTAAATTCCCCGGTTTATAAAACAAGCCCCTCAGTGGTTCCCCAGAGAATGAGGTCCACTCCAACAGTTCCACAACTGGCCAAATAAATTGTCTCTGTTGTGGATTTGCTTCTGATATTTTCTGCTGGTGGGTAAATGACATGTCACTCACCCATAGATCGGGAAACTGGGAAACATTCTTTTTAGACCAGAGAAGCACTCCCGCTTTTCTGGCTTTCACCGGGTTGCTGAAATTGTATTTGTCCATCAGTAAAAGGGTAGGTTGAGTGACTGCGATAAAATTTACGGAGAAAAAACCGGATGAGAGGTTCTTCTCAGAGAATGCACGGACCAGAACAGCTGGTTCCTGAGGAATATATTCCTGATCCCGGTCGAGCATGATATATCTGAGCTGAAGAAGGTTCCTCCTTCCGAAGGTCTGGGTAACTGCAACAGGTACCCTGATGCCGGAAGGATCAATTCTCCATATATCGTAGCGGTCGTAAATAAAAACAAACCTGTCATCGGGAGCCCATCCGGCTATCCCATAAGGAGGCGGAGGTGACGGTGAATCGTGCAACTCGTCGAAAAAAGGCACCTGAATCTTCCCTGTCAGGTTAATGGGAGCCGGGTTATTTATTTCGGTCGACATGGAATAAAAGCAACTGTCTGATGGATCATACCACACTACATACTTCCCTCCTGGCGACATCCTGATATAGTTTTTTGCTGATATAACCTTCCGTTTTATTCCTGTCTGGAGATCAACGACGTATGCATCTTTCAGTCCACGCCCCTGCCAACTTTCCGAACGCATGTAAGGAGAATGGTCAAATCCGAGGGCAAGATCACCATTCCCCTTGTTCACCAGCTCAATGTCACGCACATTAGGATCAGCAAGCTGCACAAACCGGTTACCAGCCAGATGGTATACAGCGAGAAAAGTCCTCTTTTACTCCTTTTCCATATCCACTTTCTGTTGTGGTTGACACTGCCGATCTTTCCAGTTCCATACAACAACACTGAATATCTCCACGTCCGCCAGTGAATCTTTTGGTTCAGGTTCAGGTCGGGGTGCGGTACCCAGGTAAAGTTTGGTGGCATCGCGTGAAAAAAAAAGCTCTCCGTGTTCGCCAGGAATCCACCCGGATGGAATTCCCTTCGTATCACCATCTACGGTTCTGACTGCTTCAGGCTGGGTCCTGGTTCCAGAATAGAGGGCATATGATTTCACTTTTCCAGTATCTGGAGTAAAAAGAAATGCATATTTTGACCCTGTTTCGTCGGTCACAGGTTTAATAATGGTTCCCTGTTCCCGAAAAACTTCGGAAAATGATCCGGTGTTTGTGTCAAAAATCAGAACCATTGACTCTGTCTGAACAGAATCTTTCAGTTCCCGGATGATCAGAATTGAGTTCCCTTTCCTGGCTACATGATATGAGGATACCCCACGAATTATTATTGTGTCGGTTGTAATGATATTGAAAAGTACCAGGTTCTCTTGCTCATCTTTCTTTGTTTTCGTTCGTAAGGCTGAATCTTTTTTTTGTTCAGGTGACATAAGAAATGCAATCCAGTTGCTGTTTTCTTCCGCGACGCCATATGTTTTCAATCCGGGATACCGGTATAGTTTCTTTTTTGGAGAAATGAAAATACCAAGGCTGTCTCCGGGCATCTCCTCCTTTTTAACCTTCTTTCTTTTTGCGGTTAACACCGAGTCGAAAGGGGGTTGTATATGGAAAACAAGGAATTCACCTTGCGATCCGACAGCAGCTTTTTTCCCACGGGGAAATGTGTCGGCTATCGCATTTCCCGGATTCTTGTAAATTAAAACACCATCGCCCCGTTGCGGTTGAAGTTCAAAGACAACACTTTTTCCGTCGGAAGAGATCACTTCCTGTTGAATGCTTTTCCATTGACTGTAATCTTCGGCTGACAAAGACCGGGGAGCATGTTCCTGAGAGTGGAGTACTCCATGTAAAAGCAAAAATGAAAAAAGAATGAATGTTCTCATAGGGTGCTTTTCAAATGAACATTTTATGAACGATATTGTCTGGTAATTCAACTATGGGTCCACTCTGACAAGGGAGATTTCACGCAAAAACGCTATGAATACAAAGTATAAATATTTGACATGATACACTTTGCGAACTTTGCTTGCTTTGCGTGACACATTACAAAAGAGCTTTCGGAGTGCACTCAAATTAATAATTTTGGTTTTATAATGGTACACGGATAAGGCGGAACGGATGTCTTGACCGGTGAATATCCGTCCAATCCGTGTCAACAATGTTCTATTTGTAAAAATATCCCTGAAAGCTTGCAAAACAAAATTTTTCGGGAGAAATTGCAATTCAAATAAAAACAGCGATGAATTCTGAAAAAAATCCATCAAAGCTTACCCTGCATGGCTTATCGGATGAAAGCCGGGCAGATTATCCGCTGGCAGGAGCTACTGTCTCAGCAGGGTTCCCTTCTCCTGCCGAAGACTATATGGAAGCCGGCATTGACCTCAACCGGGAACTGATCAGGAACCCCGGATCGACTTTTTTCGGAAGAGTGAAGGGCACCTCCATGAAAGATTCGGGAATCGATGATGGGGATGTCCTTGTGATTGACAAATCGCTTGAGCCTGCCAACGGGAGCATCGCAGTATGTTTCCTGGATGGTGAATTCACTGTGAAGCGCATCCGTATAGAAAAAGATGTCGTTTACCTCATCCCTGCAAACAATGATTACAAACCGATTGCCGTTACAGGCAGTAACGATTTTATGGTATGGGGAATCGTTACCTATGTGATCAAAAAAATGTAAAGAGAAAAACGGGTACAGAAATAAAAGCAATCTGAAATTTTTAAAAAAAGATTGCTACAAAGCCCGGTTCTTCGAAAAAAATGCATCGGAAACGAAATGAGCCCCGATTTATTGGGGCAAATTACCTGCCCTGCCGAATGCATGTCCTGTCTGCCGGCAAGGCGGGCATTTTGTTGATAAGTAGAATGAAGAAAAAAAATCTTACGGAAAATGTAGAAGTAAGCATTGAAAATGAATACGAATAATATTATTCCCGTCAAAATAGTTCTGAATGGCACATTTATTGAGGAATTTCGGGAAAGATAGATTTCGGCAACTAAATATTTTAATCCATAACCGGCAAGGTAATTCATAAAATGAACAGAATAAAATTGATTTACCATCGTTTATAGATCATTATTTTGATAGAAACAGATTTTGGACCAAAAAAAGAGAAAAGATTAAAGACAAATACCAGTACGTAATAAGATGGGTCGGAGAGGGGGGATTCCTGCAAGATGCTGTCAAGGTGTAAGTGAAGAAAAT
>CAYNBE010000189.1:0-7240 GCA_964395045.1 uncultured Prolixibacteraceae bacterium
TTTTTTTCGCAAAACCTTAATTTTCAGTAACCTTTTTCAAGTGCGAAACTTGAGTAAGTTATATTTAAATAATTCCCCGGGAACCGATAAATTCAATTCTCATCACACGAAGTCAGGTTAGAATTTGCAGGATTCTTTCAGCAGCGTGCCCATCCCCGTAAGGGTTTACAGCGCCTGACATTGTATGGTAATAGCCATGATCGTTTAACAGCTTCGCTGTCTCAGAATAAATCAGGTCGGGGTTTGTTCCCACCAGTTTTACGGTTCCGGCCTCCAATGCTTCCGGTCGTTCGGTTGTGTCACGCATCACAAGAACAGGTTTGCCGAAACCCGGTGCTTCTTCCTGGATTCCGCCGCTGTCGGTGATCACTAGAAAGCATCTTTCAAGTAGGTATATAAACGGCAGGTAGGAGAGGGGGGCCAGCAGGTGTATGCCGGGGACTTCTCCCAGATAATCGAAAACCGGTTTCTGAACATTTGGATTCAGATGGACGGGGTAAATGAGGTGGACATACGGAAAGTGTGAGGAAATCTTCTTCAATGCCCGGCAGATATTGATAAAACCTGTTCCGAAATTTTCCCTTCGGTGGCCGGTGACCAGGATGAATTTTGAATTTTCGATCTTATTAAGTTCTCCTTTGAGCAACAGGTCGAGCATCTGCCTTGTATTTTCGAGCAGCGTCCTGTTTGTATGAAGTAGCCCGGAAGCCAGGTTCAGGGCATCGATCACAGTGTTTCCGGTAATAAAAATATTTTGGGCCGGAACATTCTCACCAATCAGGTTCCGGCGGGCATTACCGGTTGGTGCGAAATGCCATGTGGTTAGTGCACCTGTGATTCTCCTGTTCATTTCTTCGGGCCAGGGCGAATAGATGTTACCGGTACGCAGGCCGGCTTCGACATGTCCGACAGGAATTTTGCGGTAGAAAGCAGAAAGGGCAGCCATCGCCGAAGTGGTGGTATCGCCGTGTACCAAGACGGCATCGGGCCGGGCATGGTCCAGGACATCCCGCATGGAAACCAGCACCCTTGAAGAAATATCGTACAAGTCCTGTCCGGGTTGCATGATGTTCAGGTCAAAATCAGGAACAATTCCGAAAATCTCCAGTACCTGGTCAAGCATTTCGCGGTGCTGGGCTGTGACACACACTTTTGTGTCGAAGAGGTCGTTTCTCTCTTTGAAAACCCTGACTACCGGTGCCATCTTAATAGCTTCGGGCCTGGTTCCGAATACAATAAGGATCCTTTTCATTTGCGCACTCCGCAAAAATCGAGTTCAATTTTGTCTGCCGTTTTCTTAAGGGAATAGAACTGCCTATGCGCAACGAGGAAGACAACAATATCGGCTTTTTCATATGCTTCTTCGCACTCGGCCGGTTCCTTGCCGTTGAACTCCCTGATATTCGGTTCCACCACGAGGTATTCTGCTTCAGGGAACTGAAGCAACGCATTGACCGTATACTTCGCCGGCGATTCCCGCAAGTCGTCGATGTCGGGTTTAAATGCGAGGCCCATGAGGGCAACCAGGGGTGGTTTGCCATGCCGTATCTGGAATTCAAGTATGCTGTTCCTGACTTTTTCGATGACCCATTCGGTTTTGTAATTGTTAACCTCACGTGATGTCCTGATCAGTCGCGATTCACCGGGGAAATCATGGACCAGGAACCAGGGATCAACAGCTATGCAATGTCCGCCTACACCTGTTCCGGGCTGCAGGATGTGAACCCGCGGATGTTTGTTTGCCAGTCTGATCAGATCCCAGACATTGATTCCGGCTCGGTCGCATATCAGCGACAACTCATTTGCAAATGCGATGTTGACATCGCGGAACGAATTTTCAACCAGTTTGCACATTTCGGCAGTACGGGAGTTGGCCGGATGGAGAAAAGATTTCACAAATTTTCCGTAAAAGGCAATAGCTGCTTTGGTTGAAAGTTCATCGATTCCCCCGATTACCCGGTCGTTGTGTTCCAGTTCGTGAAGGATATTGCCGGGAAGGACCCTTTCAGGGCAGTAAGCAATAAAAATCCGGTTTTGGAGTTCAGGTCGTTCTGAAAAGATGATACCTGCCATTTTTTCGGTAGTAAAGACCGGGCTTGTTGATTCAAGGATAAACAGATTTCCCTCCTTTAAATAAGGGATTACCATTCTCGTCGCCTGTTCAACATAACTGATATCCGGTATATGATCGCCTTTAAAAGGGGTGGGAACTGCAATGATAAATACGTCGGCGGGTTCCGGTGTTAGCGATGCTTTCAGCCATCCGTCCTCTATGACATGGCGGACCAAACCGGCCAGATCGGGTTCTACGATGTGGATCTCTCCACGGTTGACAGAATCAACGATTTCGCCATTGACATCCACACCTGTAACCCTTATACGATGCTTTGCCATCAATGCGGCAGTCGGAAGTCCGATATATCCCAACCCCATCATGACGACCTTTTGAAATTTTCCGTCGGTCATAAGTTGTTCCTTTCTAATAATTCAACAAGCTGCCCGGCCAGATTCCTTCTTGAAAAACGATCGGCCGAAAAGGATGGTAAAAATAGGCGATTTTCGAGATATAAACCGAAAAACCTCATCACTGCTTTTTTCAATCCTTCCTTATCGTCAAATCCGCAAATCGTTCCTGCACCGGCCTGTTTCAGATATTTGCCGCAATCCCCGTTTTCAGGCCCGATCGCCAGGACCGGTCTCTGAACCGCCAGATATTCGTAGAATTTTCCCGGGATGATGCCACTGACATTGGGAGTGTTGTTCAGGGGAAGTAAAAGAAGGCTGGATCTTTTCAGATATTCAAGGCTTTGACTATGAGGAAGATGATCGTGTTTTTCCAGGAAACGGCTTAAGTTATTGGATTCAATCGATTTGAAAACTTCTGAATCGGTTTGTCCGATCAGCCTTATTTTTAAGTGGTTGAAAAATTCAGGATTCTCATCTCCGATTTGCTTCAGTACTTCCCATAACGAAACCGGGTTTCTGTCGCGGTTAAACGATCCGATATGGGTCAGACTGAATCCGGGATCGGTTTGCAAATCCGGGAACCGGAAATCTGCAGGATCAAAACCGTTTGTGATGACCTCAACATTTCTGCCCGATAGAAGATTGAAATCACGTGCCCAGGTCTCTGATACAGTTACAATATAATCGGCTGCTTTCAGGACCCCGGCTTCCAGCTTTTTATGTTTCCGGTCGGCATAATGTGTCAGTTTCAGCCGGTCATAGAAATCGATCTTTGTCCAGGGATCCCTGAAATCGGCCAGCCAGGGAGCAGGGTTGAATTTTTTAAGTTTCAGCGCAATCAGGTGCATGCTGTGTGGCGGACCTGTGGAAATAACCAAGTCAACCGGATTTTTCTCCAGATATTTGCGGAGAAATTTCACCGAGCGGTGTATCCAGTATTTTCGCGGATCGGGAATGAACAGGTTTCCCCTGATAAAAACAGCCAGTCTGTTTTTCAGACCTCCCCCTGATGCTTCAGAAATATAACCAGCTTTGAAACTGGTCCCTTTTTTCTGACGTGTTAAAAACCGGTAGAGATTATAAGGTTCCCAGATCGGTTGTCTGATGACGGTTGCTTCGGGCGGAACCTCTTCCAGAAGGGATTCATCCCATACCGAAGGATCGGGATTTGACGGGGTGTAAATAACCGGTTGCCATCCGAATTCTGGCAGGTATTTCGACATTTTCAGCCATCTCATGACCCCTCCGCCTCCGCTCGGGGGCCAGTAATAGGTTATTATCAGCGCTTTCTTCATTCCAGGCAAAGTTAGTTAAACAAAAGTGTCAGGCAATAAAATTTTATTTTCCCAGTTATCATCAAACCACAATGGGAAAACGTTTAAAAATTCCTTTAATTTTGATTAGGGTTATGATTGAAATAAACAAGGGATGATCGAAATAATACCAAAGATTGAAATGTCGGCCTTGTGGGCTCAGTATCTGAAGATCAGGGATGAAATCGACAGTGCCATTCTGGATGTTATCCACTCTTCGGTATTTGTTAAAGGAGGCAAAGTAATTGAGTTCGAAAGGCATCTCGGAGAGTATCTGGGTACGGGAGTGACCGGTTGCGGAAATGGTACCGACGCGTTGCAGCTTGCTTTTATGGCATTGGATCTTCAGCCCGGTGATGAAGTGGTCACAACCCCGTTTACGTTTATTGCAACTGTCGAGGTATTGGCTTTGCTCCATCTGAAACCAGTCTTTGTGGATGTGGATCCCGCTAACTTTCAGATAGATGTGACAGGAATCGGAGATGCTGTCACAGAACGCACCCGGGCGATTCTTCCGGTGCATTTATTCGGACAGAATGCATGTATGGAGGAAATCCTCGAAATTGCACACCGCCATCAGTTGTTTGTGGTGGAGGATGCAGCCCAATCAATCGGGGCCGATTACATCTTTCGGAACGGGGATGTGAAAAAGTCGGGAACAATGGGTATCATCGGCTGCACCTCGTTTTTCCCTTCAAAAACACTGGGAGCTTTTGGTGACGGAGGCGCTGTACTGACCTCTGATCCCGGACTTGCTTCGGTGATCCGGTCTATTGCCAACCATGGTATGCAGGCTCGTTATCAATATGAAAGAATAGGGATTAATTCCCGTCTCGACAGTTTGCAGGCTGCTATTCTCGACGTCAAACTGAAGTATCTTGATCAATATATCCTGGCCAGACAGGAGGCTGCAAAATGGTACGACGTCCACCTGGCAGGAACAGGGGACATTGTTTTGCCAGCCAGGGTTCCAGCCAGTACCCATACTTTTCATCAGTATACCATTCAAACAACTTACCGCGACAGGCTGAAAGATTTTCTGAAAGTCCACGGGATTCCTTCCATGGTTTATTACCCACGGGCAGTTCATCTTCAGGAGGCCTATGAATATCTTGGATACAGAAAGGGTGACTTTCCTGTTACGGAAAAACTGACCGAAACGGTCCTTTCGTTGCCTATGCATACCGAGCTGGATGAATCACAGTTGGATTACATCACGGGTATCGTCAGGAAATTCTTCAATACACAGGGATACAAGGGGGGTTAAATCCTGAAATATAGATTAATTCATTGATTGATACATGGAACACTTTGAAATACTGGCTGCGAAAATTCAGGAAAACCGGGAGGTGATCGGGATCGTCGGATTGGGATATGTAGGGCTTCCCCTGTCGGTAAGCTTTTCAAATGCAGGAGTACGAACAATCGGATTTGATCAGTCGGCTGAAAAAGTTACGATGATCAATGCCGGTCAGAGTTACATTGCCGACATCTGCCAGTCCGAACTCCAGTCGGTTGTTTCGGGAGGCATCCTCGAAGCAACTACTGATTTTTCAAGAATGAAAGAATGCGATGCCGTGATGATTTGTGTGCCTACTCCGCTTGATGTATTCAGGAAACCCGATATGGGTCCGGTGGAAGAAGCATGTACCGGAATTGCGAGGAACATGAAACCGGGCACTTTTATTTGTCTTGAAAGCACAACCTATCCCACTACCACCGAAGAGTTTATACTCCCGATTATGGAGCGGGAATCAGGTCTGGAACACGGCAAAGATTTCTGGCTGGCTTTTTCGCCCGAACGAATCGACCCCGGGAACAAGGAGTATGATACGGTGAATACACCAAGAATTATAGGAGCTTTGTCGGATGAAGGTTTGAAGATCGGCTGTGCTGTGTATGGTAAATGCATCCGGAATATTTTCCCTGTAAGCTCCCCGAGAGTGGCAGAAATGGTCAAAATTCTGGAAAACACTTACAGGTTGGTGAACATCAGCCTCATCAACGAACTTGCCCTTCTTTGCGGGAAAATGGACATCAATATCTGGGAAGTAATTGAAGCTGCCAAAACCAAACCTTTCGGATTTCAGGCGTTTTACCCCGGTCCGGGTATCGGAGGCCATTGCATTCCACTCGATCCGTTTTACCTTGAACACATTGCCAAAAAATACAATTTTGATCTGTCCATGATTCATACAGCGGGACATATCAACCTGATGATGGCCCACCGGATGACCCTGAAAATCAATTCTGCGCTGAACCGGGTTCAAAAGCCGCTCAACGGAAGCAGGATTTTCTTTCTCGGAGTAGCCTATAAACCCGGAATTGATGATGACAGGGAATCCCCGGCTCTGAAAATTATGGATGAAGTGGTGAAAAAGGGGGGGATCGTTTGTTACCATGATCCATATATTCCGGAAGCCAGAACACCAGAGGGTATTTCGTTCCGTTCGGTCGGGTTGTTCCCGGAACTGAAAGACGCCGATTGTGTGGTCATCACAACCCACCATCCTGAATTTGAGCAGGATATGATTCTTGAACATGCCCGGTTGATCGTTGATCTGAGAAATCTGATCACGAAACCATCCTCCAGGGTATACAAACTTTAAGTTTTCATCTCCACCATTACCAAAGAATGAACAACTGCATGATCCATCCAACAGCAATTGTAGATCAGGGTGCGCTGATCGGGGAAGGGACAAAAATCTGGCATTTTTGTCATGTAATGGAAGGGGCGGTGATCGGGAAGAACTGCACTCTCGGGCAGAATGTTTTTGTTGCTCCCGGTGTTATCCTGGGGAACCATGTTAAGGTTCAGAACAATGTATCGGTTTATACGGGAGTTATCTGTGAAGATGATGTTTTTATCGGTCCTTCGGTGGTATTCACCAACGTCATGAATCCCCGCAGTTCTGTTAACCGGAAAGACTCATTCCAGCAAACCTTCGTGGAAAAAGGAGCTTCGATCGGAGCCAATGCAACCATTGTGTGTGGTATTACCCTCGGCAGGTACTGTTTTGTAGGGGCGGGATCGGTTGTGATCCGTAATGTTCCGGCGTATGCCCTGGTGGTGGGCAATCCTGCCAGTCAGACAGGCTGGATGAGCGAAGCGGGGGAAAAGCTGCTTTTCTTCGATGGCCGGTATGCACAATGCCCACTGACAGGTGAAAAGTATGTAATTGAAAATGGAATAGTGCAGAAAATATCAGGACCTTCACCATTTATCGCATAGTAAAACAGATGCTTACTAACCTCCAAGTATGCTTAGCTGAAAAAGAATACAAATTCGAATGTTATTGATAGTGTTTATGTTCTCTTACCCTTAGAAACTGCTTAACCATCATGCGGAGCTTACCGAATAATACGCCCGACTGAATGTTGAAAGGCAGGCTATGGATGCGCTCATCAGAGTTCGGGAATAGGAGGCGTTGCTTGTATTTTTTAAGGACAGTTCCGGTATT
>CAYNBE010000190.1:0-7219 GCA_964395045.1 uncultured Prolixibacteraceae bacterium
TTGAAACGAGTGCATTAAAATCATTTAGAGATCAATGAAATACTACCAATAGACAGTTCTGATAAAATATACATTATACCAGAAATAAAAAACGCCTATACCGATAATAACCATCTTTCCTGCAATTCCCGGTTTTAATGTGTGGTATGCAAAAGGCAACAACAATATTTCCGAAATTCCAAAAAGTTCCGAAATTCTCCACGCCATTACAAATGAGCCTGACAACAAAGGGAGTGAAACAATGGAAAGGGCATATATCTTTAAAAGGATCGTAAAATATTTATAGCGGCACTGAATGGAATCATAAAAATAAAGTAGGTAATAGAAAAACAGGATGTGTGAAATCTGGATCAGATTGAAGGGATTGATGACTGATATGTTTCTTGTTCCGAGATAGATATGGATTTTTTGTTGAATCAGGGGAACCGGGATATGCTCAATAATTTGCAGCCCGATTTTAATGATGTCAATTTTTAATATATAAAGAATATAAATGGCTGGGATGACTAGACCAAAAGCAATTCTTTTTTTTTGTGACATGCCGGAGTTTGAAAAAAACCACAGAGCCAGGATCAGAATGGATGAGTAATGAAAAAGAGTGGCAAGAATCACATAAAAAAGAAAATTCCATATTTTTCGGTCTGCCAATGGTTTGATACTTAATAGTAAAAGCGAGCAGGACACGCTCGCCCTTATTACGTTCAGTTCATAATAAGGAAATGCCCTCGCAATATAAATGACAAGCGTCAGAATCAGCAAATCGGTATATCTGTTGATTGCAAAAAACTTGAGTCCGATCCCCAAAATTGCATAAATTAGAAACAGATATTGGATATTGTTGTCGAAAAAGTATCTTACAATTTGAGATATGAGGACAAAAGTGGGTTCAACTATTTCCTTGATGTTTTCTGAGTTGTAAATGTCAACATATGTGAGTGAATCCTGATCAACACCTATAGTTCTGAATCCGGCCACCAAAATCATTGGAATCAGAAAACTCCAGAAAACCAATTTCTCAGTCTTTATTTTTAAAGGTATCAAAGAAAGAAAAACAGTAAGAAGGAATAATATATAAAGATATGGAATCATATCCTGATACTTAATGACGATTTCTTAATAATGGCAGTAAATCTAAACGTTTAAAAAGAACTGTTCCTGCGTAAAAAATGGTTGTAATTAAAATAATCATGGAAAACAGGATTTTATAATGATATACGGGAACAGTTGCGTTTATAAATGCAACTATTACAAACACTAAAACTATTCCCAATGTCTTCAGGTAGTCACGGCTGATTTTCAGTTGATACCTTATTTTTACTACGGTATACAGAATGACGGAAACAAGAACAGAGCCGGCCACAAATGAGATACTCAACCCGGTCAGTCCTCTGAATGTATAAGCCAACAGGTTCAGTCCAAAATTAAGGCCATTTCCCAATAATGCATCATAGATAAAATAAGCTTTTTTATCTCCCTTAGCCAGGATGATATACGACATGGTTTGCCATATCCCTCTGAATAAAAGTGAAACAGCCATCCATTGAACCATGGGCACAATCGGAATAAATTCGTTGGATAACAAGAATTTCACAATCAGGGGTGTAAATAGCATCATTAATACAACAATTGGGGCAATCACCAAAGTAATGATTTCCAGTTGTAAGTTAACCATTTTATTTACTTTCTCATTTTCATTGTACACTGATGATAATCTTGGATAAAAGTCAGATGCCAGAATAGCCCCAATCACCAGGATGCTTTGAATCGTGATGGAAGTAGCGCCCTGAAACAGTCCGACATCCTGTATGCTGCCAATTCTGCCAATATATATGTTTGTAATGTATGTAAACAGAGAAACCATTGTGATTCCGGTCATCAATGCTACTCCCAAAGTAATCATCGATTTACTTTCTTCCTTTGCCTCGGTGAAACTCAGTTTTTGAACCTGCTTTGTGGGAATTTTTTTCTCAAACCGGATAAATACCAGAAACATGATGAAATAACCTGCAAAAATAGAAACAGCTATCCCGTCAAGTTTCAGAAAATAGAATAAAGGAATGCTTACAGCCAGGCTTGCCAGGGGGGAAATCACCGACGATTGGGCAAGCAGTCTCAGGTTTCTGGTACCTTTGAAAATTGCAATTTCTCCGTTTGCAAGTGACATAAACAAAACAGCGCCTGATAGAATGACAAATGACCAGACATATTCTGTGTTCCCAAAAGAAAAAGCGCTCAGCCATCGGGAGCCGATCAGGCATATTGCCAATCCTAAAAGACCTGTTGCTAAAACAAGTCGTTTAAGTATTTTCAGAAGGATGCTCAGTTTGTTTACGTCTCCGGTTTCATGCGTCTGGGAAATATTACGCACTGCACTGTGATTAATTCCCAAACTGGAGAAGTTATACAGTGCAAATAATGTTGAGTAAAATATCGCGTTGATCCCCATTCCGGCACTCCCTAACAGAACGGCTATTATTTTTGCCTTCAGGATAGAGATAAGCATCTGCATTACTTGAGCTCCCCCTATAACCGCATTTGATTTAACGATTGATTGATATATTTTACTGTCCTGAGGCATAAAGTAATGTTGCCAGGTTTTCCTGTGAGATGGTTAGAAAATGGAATACACGATCATTCTGCAAGGAAGAGATGTTTGAAGTATAGTTATGCAGTAATCGTTGTTTGATGAATTACAGATATTGGGTTGATATTGCTTATATTTGAGGTAGAGAAAAGGTTCATCATCTTTTCTAGGTTCGATCCAACATGTTTAAGAAAGACGGCTATCAATTTAAATTGCAATTTTATGGAACGCGAGGAAAAATTCAGACCATCATGTTCATCAAACCAGGGTGAGGCAATCGATGTCGTAAGTGTATTCAAAAAAATCATCCGGTACAGGGTTTTGTATGGAATTTCGTTAATTGCAGCACTGATCCTTGCATTTATCCTGACACCTTACAATAAACGGGTCTACAAATCGACCGGCAAAATATTAATCGCATCCGGTGAGAAGGTGCCTGATCAGATCGAAATCCTCAAATCGAGGAACCTGGTTGGCAAATCACTCGAAGAACTGGACTTTGAGGTGAGTTATTATGTTTTGGACAAAAAAGGCGAAACGGAAATATACCAGGATGTTCCTTTCAGAGTTGTATGGAAAGCAGACCACCCGCAAGCCGTTGGCGTTGACTTTTTCATCGAACTCCTCGACAGCGGAAAATTTAGGATTACCGCCAAAGCTACAAAGGTACAGGTAACCCAGTACGATCTCCAGAAATCGCTAAATTATGCAGGGAATATCGACATCGATAAGATTGTATTTCCGGGTGAAGATATCGTAGATGAAAATTTTTCATTCACCATTCTGTTCACTGAACATTATACGTCCTGGAAAAATGACTTTTCAAAATATAAATTCGTTTTTCTCAGCAATCAGGAACTTATTGAGAAGTACAAGTCCTTACTGGTTGTGAGCAGGGAAAACAGGGAATCTTCGGTTATTTCACTGGCAGTCACTGACCATCACCGGTTGAAAGCCCAGGAATTTCTCAATAAACACATTGAAACATATCTTCTGAATACACTTGATCAGAGAGAAATTGTACGAAATTCGACAGTTAATTTTCTGGATGAGCAGATAAAGGGTATTTCCGATTCCTTGATCATTTCCGGCACCAGGGTACAGTCAAACCTTTCCGGGCAGCAGGCTCCTGTATTATCGGGTCGTGCCCGGAAATTGTTTGATGAAGCCACTGGTCTTGAAATCCGGATGATGAAATTAAACCTCCAACTGAAGTATTATACTTATCTGACCGGCAGGCTTGTCGGTAGCAGGGTGCAATATTACATTGTTCCGCCATCGGTTCTGGGCGATGAAACCCCGTTGCTCAATAATCTTATATTTCAGCTTAATAAGATCGTGAAGGAGAAATCGTCGGTGATGGACTTCCTGGACAATCCGGAATTCCCCGTGTTTGATATGAACCCTACACTCGAGATATACAATAAACAAATCGAAACTATCCGGAATTCGGCAGTCATTTGTCTCAACGACCTGATGGTTGACAGGGAGAACTCGCTCGACAGCCTGAGAACAAAAATTAACAGCCTGAATCAGGAAATCCGGAGGATCCCCGCTAAAGAAAGGAATTATCTGATCGCTGAAAAAGATTATAACCGTTTCAATGAAATATACAATTATCTGGTATTGCAGAAATCGAAAGCTAAATATGCATTCATTAACAATGTCTCGGATAGCCAGATCATCGATAAGGCAATTGACAACGGGCTAGTGAAGCCTGGTCTCAGACGCAATATATTAATTTCCTTGGTACTCGGTCTGTTCATCCCTTCCCTGTTGCTTTTCTTTCTTGATCTTTTTAACAACCGGGTGACATCGGATGATGATGTCAGGTCGGTTACCGGCTTACCCGTTACCGGCCATGTTTTTCATCAGGGCAAGGATAGTGTCGTTTCCGATGCCCTTTCTATTGCCGCCGGGCAGACAGTAGTAGCTTTCCGGTCTTTGCGCAACAGGCTGATCCGGGAAACAAAAGAAGTGAGCAAACCTGTTTTTGCGGTGACTTCTACGGCCTTCAATGAAGGCAAGAGTTATGTCTCCCTTCAGCTTGCTGCTTCATATGCCAGAGCCGGATATAAAACAGTACTGCTTGATTTTCATCTCAGAAGGCCAGGATTGAACAACCTGCTCTCTGTAGACACCGGTCCGGGAGTGATGGATTATCTTTCAGGAAAGAACACAGCAGATGACATCGTCGTTCAAACAGCCCAGCCTGGGCTGTACCTGGTTCCTGCCTGTGGGGACGGGCAACCGGTAGCTGAGGTACAGGCCTGCCGGATGCTTTGCACTTTGCTGGATGAACTGAAACAAAAGGCTGATATTATTATCATGGATATGGCTCCTGTCGGCCATATAGCGGATTATTCACAGATATTTGATAAAATCGATGCGACCTTTGTTGTCGTTCGCCACGGGATGACCAATAAAAACTGGCTGAAAGCCGCCGTGGATGAAATCACTGCCGCTGGTCTGAAGCGGATCTGCATTGTGATGAATGCAATCAGGGACAAAGAGGGCACCTATTCCTGGTACAAATTGGAGTACTCATGACTTATGATATGTAATTGAAATGGTTCTTGTTAGATCAGAATTCAGAAATCACGAATGCTTTTATTTATGATGTAACCGCAAAACCGCAAAGTATTTTTTCAAATCACACGTTTTTCGTTCAAACAATCGTTCATTGTTCATTGTTCGTTGTTCGTTGTTCGTTGTTTATCGTTCTTTCGTCTCCCAATATCCGAGTCTAAAGGTTTCACGCCAAGGCGCGGAGATGCTATCAAACTATCAAACTATCAAACTATCAAACTGTTAAATCGCCAAATCACCCCGTCCCAGGGTCTCTCTTTCGCTCTTTCGCTCTCCCGTCTGATCGTCAGCGCCGGTGCATGGAACAGCGGTCAGGAAGGTGGGGGGCATCCTTTCCCGGGGCGCTGCCCCGGGCTACCAATATTATGCCCCTCCGGGGCGACAGCTGATAATGAAACTCTTCGGTTGTCCATGTATCGTTCTGTCGTCCTTATCATCCGATTCGAGCACCGGTGCAATGAACAACGGAAAGGACCGAAGCGGGGCTGTTTTCTATCAAGGTTTTTAAGAATATAAGGTTGACTTTTTCTCAGCAAACAGGTAAACTGTCAAACTGTCAAACTGTCAAACTGTTAAACTGTTAAACTGTTAAATCACCAAATCACCCCGTCCCAGGGTCTCTCCTTCGCTTTTTCACTCTCCCGTCTGATCGTCAGCGCCGGTGCATGGAACAGCGGATGGAGAGTGGGGGGCTGTTTTTCTACAAATATGTTACCCCTCCGGTGTATTGTCTATGGAAACAAAGTTAAGATCAGTCGGAAGTGCTATAGACTCAGTTCAGTTGCCTGATCAGTGAGGAAGTCCCTGATTTCCGATGCAGCGACTGAGGGCCCGACGAACTCTATCTGTTCGGTGTAATCAATATCTTCGTAATAGCATAACTGAGCCCGGAAAAGCTTCTCTGAAAACAACTGGCCAAACAAAAATGCAGCCTTTTCAGAAATCTGACCGATTGAAAAGTGGTCTTTCAGAATAAAAAAGAGGTCAACATAATCTTTCCATTTTGATCTTCTTCCCAGTGCATAGGCTTTCATAGCTGCCAGGTCGATTAGCTCCGGTAATCTGAGGATATTTTCCATTTTAACCGGAGAACTGATTTCAAACGGATATTGGTAGAATGTGAGTTTTACATTGTGAACGGTAACGTTCAGTTGTTCAGTTACCCTGCGGGTGACAAGATAGGGAAAACCTGATTGTGAAATCTTATCAATGATGCTTTTGGGTTTGATCGGACTGAATTTAAAAAGATCAAAATCAACAGACCTTCTGTGCCCGATATGCAGAGCAACAGCTGTACCCCCCACCAGATAATACTCTCTATTAAATTGTTTTATAAGCGGTAAAAGTTCAACCTGGTTCCTGTCAAAAATCTCTTTGTGCATATTTTCGAAATATTAAGGAAAAAAAGTGGTGGATTTCAGGATAATAGTTCATTTTTTTTCTTTCAGCCGCACTGAAAAAAACATCAGAAACACGCACGAAACCAACAAGCCTGACCAATTGTCTGAAATCGTCAAGGGAACCATAATTAAGCGTGTTTTCAACCAGCAATTCAAGGCTGATTTCTTTTTTCGAGTGTTCGGGCGTATACCAGAAAAGATGGCTGTGTTCTGAAATAAACTGTTCTAAATCAGGACTATGCATGTGTTTATTGCAACTTGGATGAAAATATAAGGTCTGAATATTTGTAAATGTCTTTTCCTCGTAGTGGCAGGGACCCATGGACGGGGAATGTTACGATGTTTTTTTCTTATTGGAACAGTTCTGTATAAATCAGAAATCAGAATTCACGAATCACGAATGTTTTTATTTCTGATTATCGATTTTTGATTATTGATTTCTGATTGGAACGCATTTGATAAATCAGAATTCTTTTGACCGACGAAGCTTCAGCGAAGGCGGTAGAATTCAGAAATCACAAATCGGGTACAAGATTTGAGATAATTGTGATTTCTGATATTGTAAGACTAAAATAAGTCAGCATGGGTGCCGGTACGGGTCAGAAATATTCTATTGTTCTCTTTTCTCCATATGATTAACCAATCC
>CAYNBE010000191.1:0-7189 GCA_964395045.1 uncultured Prolixibacteraceae bacterium
CATTTTTACCTGTTTTTTCGGCCATTTTATTGAAAACGCTGCAAGTTGGGTTAAAGCTATTATTTTATCAACCTGTTTTCAAGTTCTTCGAGCGAAACTCCTTTTGTATCAGGAAGATACCGCCATACAACAAATGCACCGGATAGGCAAATGACAGCGTAGATGCCGAAAGTCACAGCTGAGCTGAACCATTCAACAAAAACCGGGAAAGTGAGTGTCAGCAGGTAGCAGGCAACCCAGAGAAAAAAGGTTGCAACCGACATGGCCACTCCCCGGATTTTATTAGGAAAGATCTCGGAAATAATAACCCAAACCGTGGGTGCCAGTCCGGTGGAATAGAAGGCGATCGTCAACAGAATCAGGGCTATCAGTAACCATCCGGTTTCATTCCCTGTTCCGAAAAGCGTACCAATCAGGATATAACAGACCGTCATTCCCAGTGATCCGGCAAGTATCAGTTTTTTACGGCCCACTTTATCAATCATAAGCATGGATATCAGCGTAAAAACAACGTTTACAATCCCGATCAGGGTTGTCTGAAAAAGTGCATCATCAATACCCAATCTGGCCTTCGTAAAAATATCAGGTGCATAAAAGAAAATCACATTGATGCCTGACCACTGTTGAAAGACAGCAAGAAAAATCCCCAGAAGCAAAATATGCCTGTACCTGGGAAGAAGAACATCTTTTAGCGTTTGATTTCCCAAGTTTCTATTGTACGACTTTTCAATGTTTATGAATTCCGATTCAGCAAAATCGCTCCCGCCAATCCGTTTGAGTATTTTTTTCGCAGGATCGACCTTTTTACGAATGGCTAGCCAGCGTGGACTTTCAGGAACAACGAAAAGCATGATCAGGAATAAAAAAGAAGGCACTGCCTCGGCGGCAAACATCCACCTCCATGCGTTTTCGCCCAATGATAAAAGAAAATAGTTGGAATAATAGGCCAGCGAAATGCCAAGAACGATGGTCAGCTGGTTCAGTGAGACCATTCGTCCGCGGATGTACCCCGGAGAAACTTCGGCAATGTACATGGGGGCAATCATCGAAGCGGCACCCACAGCCAGTCCGCCTAATATGCGGTAAATGACAAAAGCAGGAATGGTACAGGAGAAGCCACTTCCTATTGCCGAAACCCCAAAAAGAACACTTGTGATCAGCAAAACCTTTTTCCTGCCCAGCACATCGCCCAGTTTGCCGGCAAACGCAGCACCTGCAATACAACCCAGCAAAGCACTGCTGACCACCCACCCTTTCATGGCTTCATTCAGCGAAAAATATTCCTGAAGAAACGAAATCGTTCCTGAAATCACAGAGATATCAAATCCAAACAACAAACCTCCCAGGGCTGTTACAAGTGAAATGGTCAACAAATATCCAAAATTGATTTTCATAATATTGTCATCGATTTTATCAGAATGAATTCCTGTCGATAAACCGGCTGGGATTCTTGAATGGTCCCTGTGCTCCGGTTTTTATCATTTCAGAGACTTGTTTCCCCATGTTGTAAAAGTCGGTCGAAATGACCGATATACCCCCGGCAACCACTTTTTTCAGCGAAGTCTCGTTGTATGAAATGATACCTATATCCTTTCCTATCAGGAGGTTTTGCATTTTTGCCTGTTCCACCAGATAAACCAGGTCTTCGTCATCAATGACCAGGTAACCATTCCCTTTATCAACAGGAAATTCAACCAGTGGCTTTTCGGTTATCTCAAAATCCACATTTTTATCCATGCAGAATTCCAAAAAACCTTCCCTTAATTCAACCGGAACTTCAGTAAGTGTGTTTCGGAATACAAGGATAATTTTTTTGTAATAATTCAGTTTCCCCCGGATCGAATCGAGCAGCAAGTAAACATCGGCGTAAAAATCCTGATATACCGACGAATACTCTTCCTTCATCAATCTGGGTGTCCTGTCCAGGATATAGAGAACTACACGTGTCAGCAGCTTCAACGACTGAAAGATCTCGTGTGAATCGAATGGCAGGATGATGTAAGATGTATAGTTGCCAGCAGCTTCGGTCACCAGTTTATTGAAAA
The DNA here is from genome assembly GCA_964395045.1 of uncultured Prolixibacteraceae bacterium. GTDB lineage: Bacteria > Bacteroidota > Bacteroidia > Bacteroidales > Prolixibacteraceae > UBA1413. Next base: position 2,046 of record CAYNBE010000191.1, read on the forward strand.
CTTTCGGATTATAATGGTGGAAATAAATATCAATGTAGGCATTTTTCCCGAGTTCCTGCTTAATAGCATTATACAAAACCTCCTTGTATGCACTCAGCGTATCGAAAAGCACAAAAACACGGTGTTCAGTCTGAATATCCTCCGTCGAAACAAAATAACCTTTCCCGTGAACAGCTTTGATGATTCCTTTTTGCTGAAGAAGACGGAATGCTTTTACAACCGTTTCCTTTGCCAAACCAAGTTCAGTTGACAGTTGATTGATCGAAGGCAACCGATCACCCGAATGTAAAATGCCATCCTTTATCTTTCCCTTTACCGACTCAATGATCTGCAGATAAACCGGCTGCTTTAGATTTCTGTTCAATTCAATCAGGTTGTTCATTGCAGAGTTTACTATACTATACTGTACTATCTCAGGCAAAATTATAAAAAAAATAAATGACGAGCCTAGCCCGAAAGGTCTTTTGTAATAGTTCACGCAAACCTGCCTGCCGGTAGGCAGGGCTGCAAAGGTCGCAAAGTGTTTTTTATCAAATATTCAGACTTCGCGTTCGTAGCAACTTACAGCCTCGTTTCGCCCGAAATAATCAGGGCTTGTTTCCTGACACTGTGTCCGGTTTATTCCAATCTGAATGGCAAAAAAGGGACTAAGACTCTTTGATCATGAAAGGTATTTGTTTAAATTTATGCACACCTTGTGGCACCCTCTGAAGGCACAGGGTACGGCTAAAGGGTTCACATAGGAATTTGCTCTGCATAGCTTTTTTGAAATCCTCTTTGTGTAATAATTAATTTGCTAAAAAACAGACATTTAAAAATTTAAAATATGCCACCAAAGTGGAAAATACTTTATCTGTTTTTCATTTCATTCCAGGTTACCCATGCTCAGCCATTTACATTTGCCCATGTCACCGACACGCATGTGGGTGGTTCCACCGGAGCGGAAGATTTACGGCGTACGGTGGCTGATATCAACGCACAACCCGCCATAGAGTTTGTGATTGTCAGCGGCGACATCACGGAGTTTGGTTCCGGCGCTGAACTCACCGAAGCCCATTCCATTCTGAAAGAGCTGCATGTTCCCTTTTACGCGGTTCCCGGAAACCACGATTCCAAATGGTCGGAAAGCGGTTGCAACGATTTTGTGAGAATATTCGGTTCCGAGACATTTGCCTTCGAGAAAAACGGCATCTGGTTTGCCGGGACAGCCAGTGGTCCCAACATGCGGATGGCTCCAGCCCTGGTTCCCCGGGAGCAGATTCTTTTTCTTGATTCAGTGATCAGTATCATTGGAGAATCGCGCAAACCGATGATTTTTGTCAACCACTATCCTCTGGATGAATCCCTTTCCAATAGCCGGAAGGTACTCGGAATCCTTGGGAAAGCCGACACCAGGGTTTCGCTTTGCGGGCACGGCCATTCCAACAGAGTGTACGATTACGGGGGTCTTCCGGGAGTGATGGGCCGCTCAAACCTGCGGGCCGGAAATGAATCGGGAGGATACAATATTTGCAACGTTCACAACGATACCCTCCGATTTGCAGAAAGGATCACGGGTGTCGAAACCCTGCCGGCCTGGCACAAAATACCGTTGCGGGGTGCCCGTGATCCCTTTTTCTCTCTGAAAGCAGAACCGGCCGACACCGGATCCTTCCCACACCCCCGGCAGATGAAGCTGATCTGGAGGCAACAGGAGAGAAGTGACATAGGTTCCGGGATAGCTGCCAGGAGGAACCTTTGCGTTACCACAACCACCGACGGACGGATCGTTGCCAGAAAAACCATGACAGGGACAGTACTGTGGGAATTCCGGACAGGTGGAAAAATTTTCTCCACTCCGGCAATCAAAGGAGCACGAGTGGTGTGCCCTTCGACCGATAGCATGATCTATTGCCTCGATATCCACAGCGGCAAACCTCTCTGGAATTATAAAACCGGAAAATCGATTGTAGCTTCACCCGCCATCCACAAAAATCAGGTTTTTACAGGCTCATCCGAAGGGATTTTCAGGTCACTGGACCTGAAAACCGGGAAGCTGAAATGGCAATACGACAGTGTGGCCAATTTCGTGGAAACCCGTCCGCTGATCTACCGCAAAGGAGTTTATTTCGGCTCCTGGGGAAATACATTTTACGCTCTGGACCACCATTCAGGCAAATTGCTCTGGAAAAGGGAAAAATACCGGAACAGGATGTTTTCACCGGCGGCAGTATGGCCTGTGGCATCCTGTGGCAAAGTGTTTATTGTGGCACCCGACCGTCGAATGACTGCACTTGATGCGACCACAGGAGCAGAAATATGGGATTCAGGCAAATATTCGTGCCGTGAATCGATCGGGATATCCCGAAATAAAAGATGGGTGTATGTCAAGAACATGACCGAAGGGAATGTGATGGCTTTTGAAGCCGAAGCCGACAGCCAGAAAATTGCATGGGAGTGCCTTGCAGGCCTGGGTTACGAAATTGCTCCTTCCCCTATCACGGAAGAGAGGGAACTCATTTTTGTTCCCACCACCAGCGGGATATTGGTTGCCATCAACCGGAACACAAAGAATGTGGAATGGAGGTTTCCGGTTTCCGAAGCACTGGTGAACCATGCATTGCCCCTCGGAAAACGGCGTTTGCTGGTCACCACCATGGACGGAGTAGTTGCCTGCCTGAAATACTGAATGAATGGATCGGGAAGCAAAACCGCAGGTTTACAAGGATATAATAAGAATTGAGTATGATCATGACAAAATTAAGCAACATACGGCTTCTTACTCTATTATTTCTTTTTTTGTCAAACCCCGGTTGTTCCAGGATTACGGTAATGTCGGTAGAAAAACTCGACCTTCCTCTGAACGGGAAGTATTTCTATCCGAGGATAGATGAATCGGGTACCAACATTCTGCTGACAGGTGAAGGTTACAGGGGATTAAGCATTTATTACCCAGCGAAGAAGAGATTGCAAAAACTATCCGATGCGGAAGGGGCAGGTTATTCTGCTTCTTTTCTCCCGGGAAGCGGAAAAGTTATATACACCGTTCAGGAAACTATCGGGAACCGAAGATATTCCACCCTGATGGTAACCCACATGGCGACAGGCCTGACCGACACTCTGCAACCGGCAGTCCGCTCTCTGTCGGTCCCGGTAATACGAGGGGGAGAAATTTTCTACAAAGCGGACGGAGTGCTGAAAAGCGCTGTTGTAGAACATCCAGGCACTCCCGGGCTGGAAAAGAAGATTGCAGTCATTGAAGACAGAAAGCTTGTTTTGTACCGGAATGGGGAACCTAAGGTTTTAATCCCCTACCCTGATGAAAGTTATATCTGGCCTTCGGTATCGCCCGACGGCAGATTTATTCTGGCCTATGCCATGGGAAAGGGGGCATTTGTATGTGATCAGGAAGGGAACCTGCTGAAAGAGTTGGGGAATATCGAAGCACCGGTATGGGCCGCCGATGGCTGGGTCGCTGGAATGGTCACCAGGGATGATGGACACCGGATCACGGAATCGGCCATTGTCCTGGCCGATGTATCATCGGGGGAAAGGGCAATTGTTTCACCTCAGGGGATAATTGCCATGAATCCTTCGGTGGCACCGGGAAAAGGGGTCATGGTTTTCCACACCGACGATGGCGCGATTTACAGGTTGACTTTCAGGATGGGCCGTTAGGGAATGAAGGAGCTGCTGATATTCAGTTTTATTTGGCTTGCATTGCTTTTCCAAAAAGGAATAAGCCAGTCACTAAGCGGAGTGAAGATATACATCAACCCCGGGCATGGAGGGTTTGACCAGGACGACCGGAATGTGCCCGTTGATCCCTTTGCTCCCGGCGACACTGCCGGATTCTGGGAATCGAAAAGCAACCTCGACAAAGCACTGCACCTTAGCGACCTGCTAAGATCGCAGGGGGCAACGGTAATAATGTCAAGAACCCAAAACCGTACTGTTGACGACAGGCCTCTTTCCGCAATTGCCGAAGAAGCAAATGCAAACCAGGTCGATTTCATGATTTCCATCCACAGCAACGCCTATAACTCTGCCACGAATTATGTCCTGGAGCTTTACCACGGATGGGACGGCATGCCCATCCGTCTGCAAAGCATGGACCTTGCCAACCTGTTCTGGGAAACCCTTTTTTCAAACCAGGTAACCCATTGGACTAATCAGAAAAAGAATGTCAGGGGCGATAAATCGTTTGCCCCGGCTTCCTGGAACGGATATGGTGTGCTGAGACCCCTTGCTGTCCCCGGACTCATTTCCGAAGGTTCATTCCACGATTATATCCCCGAGACATACCGGTTGATGAATCACAATTACAGACAGATGGAAGCCTGGAACCTTTTCAGGGCATTCTGCCTTTATTATGGGGGAAATCCCGGGTCACAGGGGAAACTGGCCGGTTTTGTGAAAGATGGTAGCAGAAAAGTCACCGACTATAGCTTTGCACCTGATTCAAAAGACCAGTGGTTACCTGTTAACGGGGCAAAAATCACCCTCCTTCCCGGAAATACCCAAACCATCACCGACGGGCTGAACAACGGTTTTTTCATCTTTAACAACCTGGAACCCGGAATGTACCGGTTGAAATTCGAAGCCGATCAGTACACCCAGTTTGAGACCGGGCCCATCCGGGTCGATTCTGCTGAAATTGCCTATTATCTTTGCTATCTGGACAGGGGAACCGGGAACCATGATTTACCGAATCTTACCTCTTTTCAAGGCCCTAAACTCCAGCTGTTTCCCAATCCTTCCGATGGCTGGATTTCTTTACAAACCATTTCCGGAGACGGGATCTTTCCATTTTCCATTTCAAGCATGCAGGGTGAGACTGTTTTACAGGGAGAGGTTGCCATGACCGACGGCAAAGGGAGAATTCATCTTGCATCCCTTCCGACAGGCATTTATCTTATCACCCTGAACCAGCTTGGAGCCCGTCAGCGTTCCTTGCTCTGTATTCTGAAACGGGGAGAATGATTTTTCAGGATGACATGTCTTTCGGAATGATTACCTGATGATCTGAATTTCACGGCCTGAGCCGTATTTCTCTTAGTCTTGCCTCTTTTCGTCCTGTGCCTTTTTGTATATGTGGTTGGAAAATCCTGAAAACATGTTTTACAACATCATTCCGGATGGATAATCGGCTGTTAAGTTGTCAT
>CAYNBE010000192.1:0-7179 GCA_964395045.1 uncultured Prolixibacteraceae bacterium
ATTAAAATTTCAAACATATTCATCAAAGATTTGTCCGAAAAAACGAAATATTTTTTTGATTAGAGATGTTTTTCTAATCAAATGACACAAAAATTGATGTATTGTTTACATTTTATAAAATCTGCATTAATAGACAAAAACCACAAATAACAACCATATGTTTAAAATACGGGGTGAATACATTGTCCTGACCGAACTGACCCTTCACAATTTTCCTATAACCCTTCCGGGTATCCAAACGTATGATCATGATATATCTCTTTAAACTATACCAGAAAAAGTTGTAAAGGAGCAGTTGCTTATGAAAATACTGCTGTTCATGCTTATCATGATCTTTCCCTCAATTTTTAACCATGTCGTTTGCCAGCAATGGAAAATCGAATGGGAAAAGCAGTTTGAATGTAATTCGGCAATCCTTTTCAGAGATGTGGTAGAGGTTCTCGGCAAAGAATTTCTCATTCTGGGAGCGATTGACAAGAAAGGGGATCGCGAATCGGATCTATGGCTCATCAGGGTGGGTGCAACAGGTGACACCCTTTGGAGTCGGACATATCGCAATGAGGGGAGAGACTTGCCTGCCAGAATCACACCTGTTCCTGGCAAAGGATATATCCTCGCAGGAGTGAATGAAAAAACCGATCAATCGAAAAGCGGATTTCTCATCCGGGTTGACCGCAACGGCAAAGAAATCTGGAGAAAGAATCAGGGGGCATCTTCGGGATATTCCCGGAGCGATGTGGCTGCCGATAGCACTGGCTTCCTCTGGTGGCTCCTCAATGAATCCGGACCCGACAGTGTTCCGGGAATTGCCCTTTTGAAACTGAAACCGGGAGGGGAACCCGAGGAAAGGTTCTTTTTTTCGGAAGCAACACCCCTGTTCGGACATGTTATCCGGCTTCTCAAAGATGGTTCCATTACCATTTGCGGCAAAGTGGTCAGAGATACCACCGGTTGTTCTGATATATGGATGACAAGACTGTTACAAACAGGTGAAATTGTGTGGAAAACCATCATCCCATTGCCAAAAAGAATATCATGGCCCGAGTGCATTTGTTGTACACCAGGAGAAAACCTGCTCCTGACAGGATGGCAGGGAACCTGTATGAATCCGGATGCAACTCCTGAAAACCGGATATACGACTTTGATATGATTCTCATCCAAATCGATCAGGAAGGAAAAGTCGTCTGGAAGAGGGATTTTAACCGGGAAGGATCGGAAGGAGGAAATGCAATGGCCATTCAACAAAACGGGAAAATCCTCCTCGCCGGTAAGTGTTCCTCTTCTTATTCCGGAACAATCGGCCCATGGCTCGTTCTGGCTGATGAGTCAGGAAAGCTGATCAGGGAAGAGGTCAGCAGGTTCCGCTTCAACGGAGATGAAGCATCTGCCATCATCAACACCTCCGACGGTGGTTTTTTGATTATTGGCCCCGGAAGGCTGAATTCGAACCTGAAATCAAGTATCGGTTGGATCAAAAAATATGCGTTTCTGCCATGAACACGCAGAACGATCGAACAGAACCTACCGGGTAAGCCACTCTTCCGGATTTAGTTTCTGGTTTTCTTTCCATATCTGAAACTTGAGAATTGTTTTATTCCCGTCATCCATATCTGAAAAAATCGTCCCCAGATTCTGCAGGAGAGAAACCTGGTCTCCTTTCCTGACTCTCACTTCCTCCAGATTGGAATAAACAGTCAGATATTGGCCATGACGCAGAATGACGGCCGAATTTCCACCGGTAATCCCGAATACTCTGCTTACTTCCCCGTTAAACACAGCCCGGGCTTGCGCCCCTGCATCCGTGGCAATGTTCACCCCGTTGTTATTTACCGTTATATTGCTCAGAACAGGATGGGGGTGGATTCCGAATTTTTCAATGATGATCCCTTTTTCAACAGGCCAGGGAATCCGGTGCTTGTTTTGCTCAAAGCTGGTTCCGGTCAGTTTCTGCTCAGGTGTCATTCCATAACCGGTTTTACCAGCCTGGACCGCTTTCCGTGCTTCTTCCTCAATGATTTTCTGAATTTCACGCTCCAGTTGTTGTTCAATCTTTCTTTGCCGGGCAAGTTTTGATTTCAGTTCCGATTGTTGTTTCATCAGATTCCGGGCAACCGTGCTTTGCTGGTTCTTTTGAGTCGAGAGCAACCTGCTTTCTCTTTCTTTTTCAGAAATGACCTCTTTCTTAGCATTTTTCTGATTCTCAAGGTCCTGCATTTTTTTCAACAGGATATTCTGAATCGATGAGATGGTTTCTACCTGTTTTCTGCGAAAATCAGTGTATTGCCTCACATACACAAACCTCCGGTATGCCTGGTTGACATTTTCGGCTGAAAGAAAAAAAAGAACCTTATCATAGGCATTTCGGTTTTTCCAAGCAAAACGTACCATCTGTGCGTACTCCTGTTTGATTTTTTCGAGGTCGGATGATAACATTTCAACAACCTGTGCATTGTCGTTGATCAGTTCCTGTATGACCGCAACTTCCGAGTTCATTGTGCTGATCAGTCGGTTTCGCTGTTCGATCTGACTGCTCAGCAGGCGCAATTTCCCCAAGGTGGCTTTTTGATTCTGACTGATTTTTCCTAAAAGCTCACTGGTATAGCGAATCTCTTCTGCTGCTGATTGTTTCCGTTTGCGTAATTCCTCCAGTGTCTGCGAATTTCCGTAAACAGACATCAACAACAGGAATGAGATCAAGATCCACTTTCCTGGTGTGCTGTATAAACCCATGGGGCTAATTTAAAAAATCCTTTGGTAACCCGCTGGTATTCTTAACGGAATAAATTCACCTGCCGATGTTGAAAACCCCGACATTTTTGTGTTGATCATCAGTTTATTCACCTCAGAATCAATATTCAAAGTTATAGAAGAGGGGAAATATCTACCTCCTACCTCTTCATATTCACCAAACAGGAGAACGGCCTGCTGATGGTTCATCTGATCATCCATCACCACTTTTTGAATTGTGAACCGTCCGGGATGAAAATAAAAAGTCTGGATAACATGGATATCCTCACCCATCCTGCGCATAAAACGTTCCATTCTTTGCGTTTTCCCTTTGTTTTCCATCCGGTTTAGCTTTCTGACCGCCTCCGACTGAAGAACATAAAATCCGTTTTCTACCCAGGTTTTAAATTCGCGAAGCTCCTTCTGGCTTTCAAAAAGAAGAAAAATGTTTGCTGAAATGATGGCCTGAACAATCCTGAAGTTAACCGTAAAGTTTAAAAGATCACTGACAGGTTCATAGTCACCTGAATAATAAGTCTTATTGAGATAATTGACATAGGACACACTGTCGGGTGTAAGTTTTACCCTGGCCAGCAATATGTTCATTTTTGAAACTGAAATCAAAACCACCGAATCTTTCACGGCCTGGATTCCAGCTCTGAAAGAGGCCCTGCTTTCCCCTTTTTCAACCTGGACATTAATTCTCCGGATATTAAAGCGCTGAAAATCAAATGTGTTATCCTCGGCTTTTTTATATAGACGGAGTGAACTCATCGGCCTTGGTTTTGGAATAACCACTTTTTCAGTGGTTTTACAAGAAACCAGCATTATAAGAACGATGGTCACAGATAGCAAAAATGTGCTGGTTGATCTTATGAAAGGCATCATGATTTATTCGCCGATATATTTTTTTTCAGCTATCTTTTGTTTCAGGATTTTTGAATCGCTACCCAGTTCCAGTGCTTTTTTCCATTTTTCAACCGCTTCGTCGGTCTTGCCCAGCATAAAAAGGATGTCGCCGTAGTGCTCGATCAGGGTTGGATTCTCAGTTTCTGAGTGTGACAGGGCGGTTTCCATATAAAAACGGGCCAAGGTATAATTCTGCTTTCTGAAAAGCACCCATGCATAGGTATCGAGATAGGTGGCGTTGTCGGGAAACCGCTCGATAACCCGTCCGCTCATCCGTTCAGCCTTTTCAAGATCACGCCCGGCCAAAGATAGATAATAGGCATAATTGTTCAGGGCGATAAAATTATCGGGGTCCAGTTCAATGGCCTGATCAAACAAGGCGAAAGCCTCTACCGTTTTGGAGAGCTTGTATTGAGCCTCGCCTTTCAGAAAAATTAACTGGCCCTGTAGTCCTTTGTTTTCGACTACATATAACAACCCTTCGTCAGCGATTTGAATGGCTTCAGCGTATTTTCCCATTTGAAGTGCTGCAATCGCCCGCAAAAAATAGAACTGCGGCTGGTTGGGAAAACTTTCAATGGCCGATTTTCCGTGGTCATAAAGCGAAGGCCAGTCCTGAAGTTCATTATCGAGATATAGTACCTGTTCCCAGAGTGTAAATTCATTTGCCCCTGTATTCACCGCTTTTAGCAGGTATTTCCGCGCTTCCCCGTAATTTTTGTTACGGATGAGGTATTCGGCATATACTGAATAAACCCTGAAATCATCAGGATATTTTTTAATGATAAGACGGATGATCTCTTCTGTTTGACCTGATGTAAGCCGCAAGGGTGCATTGTCTCCGGTATACATGAGGTAAAGCTGAAGTTTGGTTTCCAGGTCAACACTATCGCTTGCAAAACCTTGCCTGATATACTCAAATGCCGTGATGGAGTCCTTTTTTTCCAGAACCAGATCGGCCAGTGAAAAAAATACAAAACCATTCCCGGGATCGAGTTCCCTGATTTTCGTGTAATACCTGAGCGCATTTTCATAATCACCCTGCTCTTTATAAAGATCGGCGAGCAAACCATAGTACCGCGGATTGGCAGGATCTGAGTCTATGAGTCTCTGGATTTCCGCAACCGCTTCTTTTATTTTTCCTGCCTGGATATATACATCCTGCTTGGCAGCTGAAATCTGTTCATGAATTCCGGTCACTTTTTCCAGATCATTGAATGCCCTGACCGATTCATCATATTTTTTTGCCTTTGCCAGCAGGACTGCCTTCATATAGAGGTATTCCTGGTTCTGAGGGTCGGTTTTTAAAATCCGGTCAAACAAATTTGCCGCCTCACTGTTTTTTCCTGTCTGCTGATAGACATCTGCCAGCGACAACATGTACCAAATGTTGGATGGATTGATTGATATCGCCTTTTCAAGAAGAAGTGAAGCGCTTGTCATATCCTTGTTAAGGATGTGAAGATTGGCCAGCTCATACATTGCCGCCGAGGATTTGGGATCAATCTCCAGGCAGGCCGATAAAAGGGAAACCGCTTTCTGATGGTTCCCGATCATTTTCTGTTTCAACGCCTCTATAAACAGAAATTCAAATTCCTTTTTCTTTTCATCATTCCCTTCGACGCTATTCTCCTGGGGCAAAGGTTCTGTTTTCACAGTGGTTTTTGTACCTGAACAAGCCGCCAGTAATCCGGCAATCAGTAAGAGGAACCAAATTGAAGCTTTTCTCATTCTTTTCAGCTTTTCCCTGTATGACCAAATCCTCCTTCTCCCCTTCCGGTTAACTGGAGGTTTTCGGACAAATCCCAGTCAATAATTTCATGTCGGGCAATCACCATCTGGCAAATGCGATCCCCGTTTTTAACAACGAAATCTTCGGAAGAAAGATTCACAAGGATCACCCCGATTTCTCCCCGGTAATCCGAATCAATGGTCCCGGGAGTATTCAGAACCGTAATGCCGTTTTTCAAAGCCAGACCACTCCTGGGTCTGATCTGTGCTTCAAACCCTTCAGGGATCTCTACATACAAACCGGTCGGAATAAGTCTTCTTTCCATGGGCCTGATGATCACATCCTCCTGAAGAAATGCCCTGATATCCATTCCAGCCGAGAGCCTGGTACTGTATGCAGGTAACGGGTTTCCCGACTTGTTTATTATTTTTATTTCCATCCGTTTGCAATAAAGGGCGCAAAGATACGGAATTCAGGAAAAAAACCGGAACCGAATCACAATTATTAAACAGACCTGCCGTTTGCGAGGAGAGAACTGGCAGTACCATGCCCCGGCACAAAGCGAAAAAATATTAGATCGCACCCCTGAGCATGCCCAGTTTCCTGTAAAAAGGGAGGATAAACAAAGAAGGAACATTCCGGCGGTAAAAAACCGGATCATCCGGTAAAGGCCTGACTTCTCTCCTGTCGGATACCAGTCCGGGAATGCTGCCTTCCATGTCTGCCCGGTATTTCCCCGGCAGGGAGGCGCTCACCTCAACCCTTTTTTTCATAATCCAGTCGTAAATCAGGTTGGGATCATAAATCTGAAAAGGCACATACGCAGCGGTGGAATCAGGATTTCCGTCGTACCAGCTGTCCGATTGAAGAATGGTTCTGTTTTTCACCTCTTTGCCTTTGTTAAATTCACCCCCGATTACATCCATCGGGATCCCCACCTCTACTTTCCACCCCGACTGCTCCCCATCCAATATTCCGGCCAGGTCAACCATAGCCATCCCATAAGCGGTACAACCGGCTCCTTCATTTTCGTACCGTGGCCAAAAAACTCCACCATATACCGATGTAGGGGAAAAGCCATCAACCCCTGTTTCCCTGAACCTGTCAAGGAATTCCGATATCCGTTCATACGCCTCTTTGCTGATCAGATACCTGATAAAAGCCACCTTTTCGAGACGGGTGTATTTTTTTAACTTTGCCGTAACGGTATCTCCGGTTTCAAGATGACCCTGCATTCCGGCTCCCAGGATACCCAGACCCACTTTTTCCTTTATGACCAGTTGTCTTTTTTCCTTCTTCGACGAGGAAGTCATTCCCGAATAAACCGGATGCCGGTTTTCCGGAGCATCCAGTTTGACCACCAAATGTCCCAACAAATATTGGTTCTTCCGGCAAATTTGAGCTAAATATCCTTTTCTTACCGATTTGAACAGTGAGGCAGGTGAATCCCAGTTAATCGGTTTAATCGATTTCATTACATACAGGGTCAACCGGTAGAGAGCTGTATCTCCAGAAACGCCCTCCCGGCCGGATGCATGGCTGTGCGCCGGGGAGTAAAACAGAAACAGCGCAAAAATCAACATGAATCTCTTCATCCCATTCTTGTTACTTTGACAAATCAAATCTAAATGTTTTTTCTTTATGCCCGGTATATCATAGATTTCCCTCTCCCTATCGGAATAAATCCGCATTGTAGATTTTGCTTGACACAATCGTTAAATTTCCCGCCCGAAAGGACGTTTTTATTTGTGGTTTTTTAACCTAACTTGCGGGGCAAGTTAGCCAATGAAATTTTTCTCATTTTGTAATA
>CAYNBE010000193.1:0-7140 GCA_964395045.1 uncultured Prolixibacteraceae bacterium
CGGAATAATCGGTTTTTTATATTTCCTGAAGAATACAGGGGGAAAATGGCTCCGGAGTGTCTTCCGGAGCCCGAATTTCTAGAAGGCTTATTCCATCTGGTAGCGTTTAATGCTGACAGTCATTGTTTTGGCAGAATTGTTTACAGAGTTTACATAAATATATGCACGGTATTTCCCGTCTTCGGTTTCAATCCATGCACCAGATTCTGCTTTCATGTTGATCCCGTAATTTGGAGAATTCGTAAAATCAATGTCCAGAAAATCTGCATCGTCAATATAAATGCCATATTGTAACCTTGCAAGATGTCTGTCCCTCAATCCATAGGTCTTGATAAATTTTACCGAGTTATCAACACCCGTAGGGAGCACTACATCGGGGCGGTACTCCTGTTTTGAGGCCGGAGAAGAGAGTGCATGGGCAAAAGTGATCCCTGTGATGGAACGGTAAAGATAAACCAGATCGATTTTATCGGCTTTAGATACAGCCTCGGCAGCCGTATAAGCCGCCATATCGGATACAGAAAAGAAGCAGCGGTTGTTGTCGCTAAGCACCAGATCAAGCTTCATATCCATTTTTGAGATGCTGTAGGGCCCCATTTTATACGTAACCTCTTTTCCGGTACTTGCTTTGGCTGAAAAGGTAAACGAAACAGTTTTTCCCCGCGCTTCTTCAGGGATATAATAATAATACCTCAACGCTGCTGCACAGGTATCTTTTGTGAAAGTAACCACTGTTTTGTTTCCTGTTGTAGACGAAGGATTCCCAATTGTTACCGGGATATCGACCCCGCTTTGATTGGTATAAAATGACCGGTGTTCGAGAAAGGTACCTGTTGCTCCGGCAATGCTTGCTTCAACCTGTGCCGAAGTGATTTTCCCGGTGTTGTAACCCAAGGCTACAGCATAAACAAATTCAATATTCTGTCCTACAACATTGGGCCCCAGTGATCTGATCAGGCAATCGTTTTGCAAATCGGTATTTGCTTCCGGCACAGTAAACCCATCCTCTTCGCATGAAGAGAGAATGAATGTCGGCAACAGAAGCAAAGGCAAATATTTTAAAAGTTTCATAATCATTGAATTTAAGGTTTTGTTTGTACTGTAACATATACTTTATAGACCTTTTTGACCTGCCGGTTCCCGGAAATGACTGTCCATTGTTTGGGAACCGATAAATCGGAAAAGTCAACAAACCCTGTGATTTTTGGGTCAAGCTTGGCATCGGTAATCAGACTGAACTGCGGCCAGAGGTTTTTAAGGTCCGTCCCATACATTACCTCAACATTGATCGTCTGAGCAGTGGTATCGATTACAGCGGCTTTGGTCCTGACGGTTTGGTAATCCCTGCCCAGCAATTCGAAATTGCTTACATAGCACTGAGCCCTGGTTGTGATCAGCAACCCATCCTCGTCGACCGGAAAATCAGAACATCTTGTCCATGTGATGATGGCAGCAAAGAATGTCAACAATAGGATTATATTTTTTTTCATTCGTATAAATTTTCAATGTTAATCTCTACAATTTTCGTAAGAACTTTTGCTTTTCAATCTACATCTCAACGAAATGGAATAGCCATATATTCATTTCCGTTTTGTATGGGCTTAAGTTCTTATGGCTATTTCATCTTATTATTTTTATTAAAATTGTTCATATTTTTTACATCCAGGGTTTATTTTGTGTAAGGTTCGGATTCCGTTCACGTTCTGTCTGTGGTATCTGGTATATATAGCATCGCTGATATCCCAGTTCCGTTGCATTTCTGAAACAAAATTCCTGGTTCCCTCCATGGGTGTCCTGGCGCAAAATTCCATTTCCATTTGGAGGCCCGAAAACACGTTCGAGTGCCCTCCAGCGCCTCAGGTCAAAACTACGGTGCCCTTCTCCGATCAATTCCACGATCCTTTCCTGCTCAATGGCAGAGAAAAATGCTTCTTTGGAAGAGGTTTTAGCAGATGACAAAGCCGGGAGGTTCCCACGGTGACGCACCTTATTTACCAACGCGATGGCATCAGCCTGGGGCCCATAGGCTTCATTGGAAGCTTCGGCATACATCAGGTAAACATCGGCCAAACGCATGACAGGCCAGTTATAATCTCCTTCGCTGCGGCCTTGTCCGGCATAGTTGCGCAAAAATTTTCGGAAAACAATGCCAGTTGTGGCTGCACTGCTGGTGATGTTATATGATACATATGCCTTTCCATCAATTGTTACTGTTGATGCCCAAGTTTTATAAATGAAAGGGCACCAGCCGGTTTCTTTAAGTGCGCTCAATCCCATGCTCATTTCATAATCCCACATAATGGACCCTTTCATCCTGTAATCACGATTTTCAAAACTTTGCGGGTTAATGGCTGAGTTCAAAGCTGTCCTGGCCCCGGCTGTGGAAGGATTCATCGGGATCAGGGGAGGGCAATAATCACCGGTCAGAGTCGACTGATACCGGTCGCAAATCTCAAACCGGGGCATAACCCAGAGCTGGCTGCTTTCATGTGACCTGCCTGAAAAATCACGCATCAGTTCTTCACTTTGCTCGGTTCCGGTACCCCCGTGTGTAAATACCATGATCATTTCACCATCAGCATTGGGATTGCCTGTTGAAGGGATAAACATGTAAAAGTAATTCGGAAGCACTTCAGCACTCCCCATTTTCCCCCATTCACCCGGTTCTCCCTTCCGGAAAAGATTCAGCCCGTAGTTTTCAACAACGGCTTTAAAGTCGGTTGCAGCGGCCTTAAATGCTTCGGTTGCAGCGGCCTGGTTGGGAGTGAAAGTTGTCAGTTCAGGCCAGCCGTTCTTGTTCCAGCATGCCCAGTACAGAAGCAACTTACCCCGAAATGCCAATGCAGCAGGTTTTGACGCTCGGCCAATCCCGGTTGCTTTTTGTGGCAGTTTTTCATAAGCATATGAAAAATCTGCGAGGATGGAATCTTTGATTTGAGATATAGGCATCCTTGTAATTCCGGAAACCTGCGAATCATTTTCAATGATTTTGGTAAAATAGGGTACATCACCCCACAGCGATATCAGACGGAAATAAACCATCCCCCTAAGCAAACGGGCTTCCCCAATAATGTTTTCTAGTTTTGTGACCGAGGCCGGACTTGCACCCGGCAACATTTTTTTTACATTTTCAATCACATAGTTGGTATGGTTGACTCCGCCGTAAAGATATTTGTACATTTCGTTGAACCCATTTCCGTATGCGGGTTCAGTATAGTAATCACCGCCACGGTAAGCACCACCGAGATTGATATTCCCGCTGGTAGTACTGGTATTCCGGCTTCGGGTTACAAAAAACTCACCTTGCCCTTCAAAGAGATAATCACGATCAAACAACCCCCTGACAGAAGAATATGCCCCCATAAGAGCGTATGTTGCATCCTCTTCTGTTTTCCAGAACGAACCAGAACCCAAATCAACGGTGGGATTCTGTTCGAGCAAATCTTTCGTACACGAACCTCCAATTAGCATCAGTCCTGAGAAAACAAAAGCAAATGGTAGTTTTGAATATATTTTTTTCATGTTGATAATTTTTTAAATGCCAATATTGATACCGAAAGCATACGATTTGACCAGAGGATATGCATCATTTTTATTGGTGCTTTTCTCAGGGTCAACTCCCCGGAACTTCGTAAATGTTGCAAGATTCTCACCTGACAGGTAAACCCGCACGTTTTGCAACCGCAATTTTTCAAGTAATCCTTTGGGAAGGGAATAACCTAACTGAACATTCTTCAGACGGACATAACTTAAATCATCAAGCCAGAATGTGGATTCGTACTGGTTTAAGCTGCTTCCTCCCAGGCGGGGCCACTCGCCATTGCGGTTTTGATAAGACCAAGGATTGGTCCAGTGTTCCCAGGTCGACGGATAAAGTTGTGCCTGGATGTTTGTTGCATTCCAATAAGTTAACCAGAAATCTTTGCGCCCCGCTGTACCCTGAAGCAGTATCATCATATCAAAACCTTTCCATGCACAATTGAAATTCAGCGCAAAGGTGGTTGTTGGCATATCGCGTTGCAGATGTGAATAAGCCCGTTTATCCTCTGATGAAATCAGTCCGTCTCCATTTAAATCTTTCAGAAGTACATCCCCGGGAGAGGCTCCCTGAGGGGTGTTTTTGTAAATATCTTCCCATGTTTGTGCTATACCGATTGCTTCATAGGAATACACAAAATTATATGGCATGTCAATATAAACATTGCCTTTGCTCAGGAATTCATTCCATTTCTCAAGTCGGGTTGCATTGTAGGAAGCGTTTAGGTTCAACGTATAACTGAAGTCTTTCAGAGTCTCCTTCCATGTAAGATTGGCTTCTATTCCCCTGTTCCTGAGAACACCAATGTTTTTGCGGGGGGCAACGTATGCGCCGGTGAGATGGATTGATAAATCCGAAGGTCGGTTCATCCCAGTTGTCATACGGTCATAAAAATCAAATTCAGCCGTCAGCCTGTTCTTTAGGAATCCCAGATCCAGTCCTGCATTGAAAACGTAAGTTGATTCCCATGAAAGGTCCTTGTTGACCATTTTTTGATAAACAAATCCCTTCGCAATGTTCCCGTCTATCATATAATTCCTTTGTGTTAGGGTTTCTTTTTGCTCATACCGACCTACTCCACTGTTGTTTCCCAATCCACCGTATGACAGGCGCAACTTTCCTCCCGACAATATGCTTTTTGTGATTGGTTTTAGAAAATCCTCTTCTGTAAATCTCCATCCTCCAGAAACAGAAGGGAAGAACCCAAACTGGCTGCCGCTCAGAAATTTTGATGAACCGTCGTAACGAAAGCTTGCTTCAAAAAGATATTTGTTAAATGCTGAATAATTGAGTCGCCCAATATATGAACTGAGACCTTCGTTACTTGAATTTCCTCCTGTTGACTGAGTATCTGTCAAGGCTGCATCGATCTCACTAAGGGTTGGATGTATCCGGTTGGTGCGTCCGCTCATCTGGTATCGGTCGTACCAGTACTCCTCGCTGTAAACAAATAAAGCTCCCAGGCTATGATTTTCACCCAGAATGGTCTGGTATTCCACTCTTCCATTCAGTTGTGTTTTAAACCCCGAAAACGTATAATTTGAAATGCCGGCATTACTTTTTACCTGCGAGTGAGCGGTAAATGATCCTGTCTGAAAATTATAAAGGGTATTTGGTATTGGCGCATAAGAACGAAACTGATTATAGTAGTTTAATCCATAATCTACACGGGCATGCAATCCCTTGACCGGAGACCAATCCAGGTAAATACCGGAATTGGCTTCCTGCCGGTTCTGATTGTTTAACTGGTTGTTGTAAATTGAATAAGGATTATATATCGAAATTACCTCATTGTAGGCCATAGCTCCTCCATAATAGCCAGTTTTAGGATCATAAGGCAATACTCCTGCCACTGCATCGCCAAACTGAAAGCCGAATCCACTGTCTCCAAGGAATCCTTCACCGTTTGCAAAAGAAACCTTCGACCAGTTCCCGTTGAATTTTATCCCAGCATTGATATTCTTCCTGAGCTTGTAATCATAATTGAATCTTACATTGTACAATGAATAATCATTGTTAATCTGCAGACCTTTTTCATCCATCACACCTACTGAAATGAAAAAATTCGAATTTTCATTGCTGCCGGTGGCTGACAGGTTGTAATTCTGAATAGTGCTGTTTCGTACCATTACGTCCCACCAATCCGTATTTGGATATCTCAAAGGATCGATCATCCCAAGAGCCAGCCATTGGTCTATGGTTCCATCTTTATAAGTCAGATCAGAACGTCGTGTTGTAGTGGATGAAGCGATATTCTCAATGGTCAAGGCCCGGGGATAGTCATCCATGAAATCGGCCGATCGTGTTGGGACTCCTACCGCAACAGAACTTGTAAAGTTGAGAAGTGGTTTTTCTATTCCTTTTCCTGATTTTGTTGTGACAAGGATTACCCCATTGGCTGCACGTGAACCGTACACCGCCGCTGAAGTGGCATCCTTCAGAACCGAAATGCTTTCAATATCGTTCATGTTAAGTCGGTTGATGTCCACATCAGGCATGCCGTCAACCACGATCAGCGGGTTGGAATTGTTGACGGTACCCAGTCCGCGGATCAAAATTCTCACATCGTTTTTGCCTGCCATCCCTGTGTTCTGATTGATAGCCAATCCCGGTAAAAGCCCCTGAATTCCGGAAGTAATATTTGTCAGGGAACGGCTTGACATTTTTTCATCAACTTTAATGGCAGCAACAGAACCTGTCAGGTTGGCCTTTTTTTGAGTTCCATAACCAATTGCAACCACCTCATCCAGCCCGATCGTTTCTTCCTGCATCACCACATCAATTTTATTCTTCCCGGCAACCGGAAATTCCTGCATTCTCATCCCCACAAACGAAAACACCAGCACCGCATCGGGCTGGACATTCGAAAGTGAATAATTTCCGTTCATATCGGTCACGGTGCCCTGTGCTTTCCCTTTCACCGCCACTGCCACACCAGGCAGAGGCTGTCCGGAAGAATTGGTGACTTTCCCTGAAACAATTTTTTGCTGCTGTGTCTCAAAAACAGTCTCCATTTCGGCAGAAGTCAAAACAATCTGCCGGTCTACAATTTTATACAAGGTGCTGGTCCCTTCAAAAAGTTCGTTGAGAACCTCGCTGATTTTCTTGTTTTTCACCTCAATATTCACCTGACGTTCAACATCGACCAACTTACTGTTATACAAAAAGAAAAACTCAGACTGTTCTTCGATCTGGTTCAGAACGTTTTTTATAGTGGAATTTTTAACATTCAGATTTAACCGGGTCATCTGAGCGTATGTTCCCACCGCAAAACCCTGAAAGATTCCTATTAGTAAAACAAAAATTGTTAATTTCATCTTTAATAGTAATTTACAATTACAGGTTTTGTAAACCTCAGGAATGATCCTACAAATTATTTTTTTCATACTTTTACTTGGTTTAAATTAATAATTTAATCAATGAGGCTTTCTTTGGCAAAAAGAGAAGCCTGGCTTTTAGAAAGGGAGATGGGCAAACATCTCCCTTTCCTTTTTTACTTTCTTTTTATTTCATAGGCAAATCTTTTTTAAGTCTTGGTTTTCTTTAGTTAAGAAAATAAATGTTCAAATATTCTCCTCCATTATATTCTTTTTCTCAGTATG